>NZ_WNXF01000016.1:0-95592 GCF_010993675.1 Modicisalibacter sp. 'Wilcox' | reverse complement strand
CTCCACCCCGGCAAGTCTTCTCCATACTGCCCGTGTTGGGTCATTTCCAACATACAAGCGACTTCAGTCGCGATGAAGCCGTCATCGGGCTCAGCCATCGGGGATAAATCCCCGCCCCCACGATACTCCGGCGGGCCGGCCAGCCTGGATGACCACCTCCCGATTAGTCGGGTGGGGCTTCCCGTGAACAACCGGGTCGGTTTACACAGCCCGACTCTCCCATGACGTTGCCGGCCACGGGCGCTATAATCGGGCCCATTTTTCCTCACGCCTGCGATCGGTGGCGCGCCGCGACAAGCGAGGCCGCGCTCGGTCGACCCGGCACCGTCAGACAGAGCGCTCATGGACAAGACCTACCAACCCGAACAGATCGAAACCCGCTGGTACCAGCGCTGGGAAGCCGACAACCGCTTCGCGCCCTCGGGCGAGGGCCAGCCCTTCTCGATCATGATCCCGCCGCCCAACGTCACCGGCAGCCTGCACATGGGGCATGCCTTCCAGGACACCATCATGGACACCCTGGTGCGTTACCAGCGCATGAAGGGCCGCAACACCCTGTGGCAGGTGGGCACCGACCACGCCGGCATCGCCACCCAGATGCTGGTCGAGCGCAAGGTCGCCGCCGAGGAAGGCAAGAGCCGCCACGACCTGGGCCGCGAGGCGTTCACCGACAAGATCTGGGAATGGAAGCAGGAATCCGGCGGCCACATCACCCGCCAGCTGCGGCGCATGGGCGCCAGCGTCGACTGGTCGCGTGAGCGCTTCACCATGGACGACGGCTTCTACCAGGCGGTGCAGGAAGTCTTCGTGCGGCTGTTCGACGAGGGCCTGATCTACCGCGGCAAGCGGCTGGTCAACTGGGACCCCACGCTGCACACCGCGATCAGCGACCTCGAGGTCGAGAACAAGGAGCAGCAGGGCCAGTTCTGGCACTTCCGCTACCCGCTGGCCGATGGCGTCACCACCGAGGCGGGCCTCGATCATCTGGTGGTCGCCACCACCCGCCCGGAGACCCTGCTCGGCGATACCGGTGTGGCGGTCAACCCCGACGACCCGCGCTATGCCTCGCTGATCGGCAAGTTCATCGAGCTGCCGCTGGTCGGCCGGCGCATCCCCGTCGTCGCCGACGAGCACGCCGACATGGACAAGGGCTCGGGCTGCGTGAAGATCACCCCGGCCCACGACTTCAACGACTACGAGGTCGGCAAGCGCCAGGGGCTCGCGCTGATCAACGTCATGACCCCCGAGGCCACCATCCGCGAGCGCGCCGAGGCCTTCGACCTGCAGGGTCGTCCGCGTGACGACATCGACACCGCCCTGCCGGCCGCCTACGCCGGGCTCGATCGCTACGCCGCCCGCGAGCGCATCGTCGCCGACATGGAGGCCGCGGGGCTGCTCGAGAAGACCGAGACGATCACCAACACCCTGCCGTTTGGGGACCGCTCCGGCGACGTCATCGAACCGCTGCTCACCGACCAGTGGTTCGTCGCCGTGGAGACGCTCGCCAGGCCGGCCATCGAGGCGGTCGAGAACGGCGACATCCAGTTCGTGCCGAAGAACTACGAGAACATGTACTTCGCCTGGATGCGCGACCTGCAGGACTGGTGCATCTCCCGCCAGCTGTGGTGGGGCCACCGCATCCCGGCCTGGTACGACGCCGACGGCAACGTCTACGTGGCGCGCAGCGAGGCCGAGGCCCGCGACAAGTACGGCCTGGCCGCCGACGTGGCGCTGGCCCAGGACGAGGACGTGCTCGACACCTGGTTCAGTTCCGGGCTGTGGACCTTCGGCACCCTGGGCTGGCCGGAACCCACGCCCGAACTCGCCACCTTCCACCCCTCCAGCGTGCTGGTCACCGGCTTCGACATCATCTTCTTCTGGGTCGCGCGGATGATCATGATGACCCTGAAGTTCACCGGCGAGGTGCCCTTCAGGCAGGTCTACGTCCACGGTCTAGTGCGTGACGTCCAGGGCCAGAAGATGTCCAAGTCCAAGGGCAACGTGCTCGACCCCATCGACCTGATCGACGGCATCGACCTGGACAGCCTGGTGGCCAAGCGCACCGGCAACATGATGCAGCCGCAGAAGGCCAAGGCGATCGCCAAGGCCACCCAGGCCGAGTTCCCCGAGGGCATCGAGCCCCACGGCACCGACGCGCTGCGCTTCACCTTCCTGTCGCTGGCCACCACCGGGCGCGACGTCAAGTTCGACATGGGCCGCCTCGACGGCTTCCGCAACTTCTGCAACAAGCTGTGGAACGCCTCGCGCTACGTGCTGATGAACACCGAGGGCGAGGATGTGGGACTCGATGGCGAGGTCGAGCTGTCGCTGGCCGACCGCTGGATCGTCTCGCGGCTGCAGCGCACCGAGCGCGAGGTCACCCGCACGCTCGACGACTACCGCTTCGACCTGGCCTCCCAGGCGCTCTACGAGTTCGTCTGGAACGAGTACTGCGACTGGTACCTGGAGCTCTCCAAGCCGGTGCTGTGGGACGACAACGCCTCGCCGGCCGCCAAGCGCGGCACGCGACGCACCCTGGTGCGCGTGCTCGAGGCCATCCTGCGCCTGGCGCACCCGATGATGCCGTTCATCAGCGAGGAAATCTGGCAGCGCGTGGCGCCGCTGGCCGGCACGGCCGCCGAGGGCGCGTCGCTCATGACCCAGCCCTGGCCGCAGGCCGACGACGCCCGCCTCGACGAGACCGCCGAGCGCGATATCGAGTGGCTCAAGGGCGTGATCGTCGCGGTGCGCAACATCCGCGCCGAGATGAACCTGGCTCCCGGCAAGCCGCTCGACGTGCTGCTGACCAAGGGCGGCGACGCCGATCGCGAGCGGCTCGTGGCCAATCGTCGCTTCCTCGCCAAGCTGGCCAAGCTGGACAGCGCCGAATGGCTCGACGACCCGGCCCAGGCACCGCTCGCCGCCACCCAGCTGGTCGGCGACATGGAGGTGCTGGTGCCGATGGCCGGGCTGATCGACAAGGACGCCGAGCTCAAGCGCCTGGGCAAGGAGCTCGACAAGCAGGACAAGTTCATCGGCGGACTCGAGAAGAAGCTCGGCAACGAGAGCTTCGTCGCCAAGGCGCCCGCCGAGGTGGTCGAGAAGGAGCGCGCCAAGCTGGCCGAGGCCCAGGCCAGCCGCCAGGTGCTCGCCGAGCAGCGCGACAAGATCGCCGCCCTGTAGCCCCGACCCTGCCGGCCCGGCCGCCTCTGGCCGGGCCGGAGGCGCTCACGAGCGTGACGGTGCGAAGGCCAGCGGCATCTCCCGCATGGCCTCGCGGGGGGCGGGGGATTCGATGTCGTGGCCGCAGACCCGATTGCGCCCGCTGCGCTTGGCGGCATACAGCCGCTGGTCGGCCAGCGCCACCAGGGCATCGAGGTCGGCGGCTTCCCGCGGCACCGCCACGCCGATGCTCACCGTCAGGGACAGCGTGCCGTGGCTCTGCGTCTCGTAGGGCGTGTCGCTCACGCAGGCCCGCAGACGCCGGGCCACGCCCATCGCCTCCTCGCGATCCATGCCCTGCAGCACGGCGATGAACTCCTCGCCGCCGTAGCGGCCCAGCATGTCCTCGTCACGCAGATTGAGACGCAGGCACTCGACCACATGGCACAGCGCGCGGTCGCCGCACTTGTGGCCGTAGGTATCGTTGATGCGCTTGAAATGATCGATGTCCAGCATCAGCAGGGCAAAGGGCGCACCGTCGAACTGAGCACGCTCGACGGCCTTGAGGGCCGCACGCCGGTTGTAGACGCCGGTCAGGGCATCGTGATTGGCCTGACGCCGGTAGCTGACCTCGAGACGCTCGGTCACGCCCTCGAGCTGGCGCAGGATCACGCCGAACAGCACGCTCACCGTGGCCAGGTTCACCACCAGCACGGCATTCGCCACGCCGGGCGCCAGCATGCCCCCGGACGCGCCGTCACGCACCAGCTGCCAGGCGGTCAGCGTCAGCACCCCGGTGCTGACCAGCCACTTCAGGCGCTGGTCGAGGGCGCTGATGTAGGTGATCAGCAGGGTCAGGGCGAAATACAGCTCGAAGCCCCGGCCGCTGCCGTAGACCTGCAGGGCCGAGAGCATGTGGGCGGCCATCATCCCCAGCAGCAGCAGCACGGCACTGCTCATGTAGCCGCGCCGGTGGATCTCGCGGGCCACCAGCGTCACGGCCAGGCCGACCAGCGACACCGCCAGCAGCCGCCGGCTGCCCAGCAGCCAGAACAGCGGGATCAGGTCGACGACGTAGGTGATGATGGCGATCAGGTAGAGTCGCGACAGCGTATGGAAGTAGCGCTGTCGTTCGGGGGGCAGGGCACGCACCGGCAGCATGCGCGCCAGCCGAGCCTGCAAAGGACGGAAGATGCCTCGCATGGAAAGTCCCTTTCTCCTTCCACCGGCCTCGTGCCGGCGGCTGCTTCCTCGTGGCGACCGGGCCGTACGAGGAGCCTCATGGTCCGAATGCTCGATGTCGTCGTGGTGTCACGGACGTCCTTGCCCGGTGGCCCGCGACGACGCATCACGCCTGGCGATGCGACGAGTCTTCGGTTGCGATGTCGTTCTCTTGTGTCCGGATCAGATACGCCCTGCCACTTCGCCCGGCAGGACGCGCCGTCGAGGTACGGCACGCTCGACGGTCCTTAGGGTAGCCGCTCGGTCCCGGCTTTTGTAGGGGCTCGGGGGATTTTGTTCGCGCCGCCCGACGGCGTTGTCTCGTCGTGGAAAGCGTGGCTGGGCCCGGTGACCCAATCATGGAATAGTAGGACGTCACATCAGCCCACCACTCACGGCGAGGAACTCGATGCGCAACACCCTCCACAACGACGCCCTCGGCAAGCTGCTGCTGCGGCTCGGCCTCGGCGGCCTGATTCTCCTGCACGGAATCGCCAAGCTGCTGCACCCCGCCACGCTCAACTGGATCGGCGGGCTCGTCGCCGATCACGGCCTGCCCACCGTCCTGGCCTACGGCGTGCTGGTCGGCGAGGTGGTGGCGCCGCTGATGGCGATCCTCGGCTGGCAGACGCGCATCGCCGGTGTGCTGATGGCCGGCAACATGATCGTCGCCATCGCCCTGGTGCATACCGGGCAGCTGCTGAGCCTGAGCGATCAGGGCGGCTGGGCACTGGAACTGCAGGGGATGTACCTGATCGGCGCTCTCGCTTTGATCCTGCTGGGCAGCGGGCGGCTGGCCATTCGCCCGGACTGATCACACCCCCTGACGCGCCTGTGGTCACCCCAGCCGGCGCGCGGCATCGAGTGATTCCAGGCGTGCCGCCAGCAGGTCCGGAAAGCGCCGGTACCAGGTCTGGTTGAGCGGCGAGGGATGCGGCAGCGGATACAGCCGGAAGGTCGCCGCGTGGCCGTTCTCCAGCTGCAGGGGAGTGTCGTGATGGGTCTCGAAGCGGTCGTCGCGCTTCCAGAACGCGTCGAGCGCCTGGCGCGTCTCGCGGGACTGGTTGATGCCGAACCACAGGAAGGCCTCGCGGCCCAGGGTGATCAGTTCGCGTCCCTGCCAGTGATCCACCAGCACCGCGGCCATCAGCGGCTGGAAGCGGCGCTTGACCGCCATCGGCCAGGCCTTGTTGCCGAGCGGCTTGTAGGGCACGGTGTTGGCCCAGAAGGCCAGCCGGCCGACCTCGCGCGAGGCCTCGAAGTCCGGCAGTGCCGCACCGTGGATCGCCCGGTACAATCCCTCGCGGACCTTCTGCCCGCCGGCGCCGATGAACGGCTCGCCCCAGCGCACCTCCTGCTCCCCCGGGTCACGCCCGAAGAAACCGATCGGGGCCTCGCGCGGGCCAAGGCCGATGATCGGCTCGCACGGGTCGCGGTCGTACTTCTCGTAGACCGCGACATCGATGCCCTCCAGCCCCGTCGCCTCGCGGCGAAAGGCGGCGTGCAACGCGTCATCCAGCTGCATGCGCTCCTCCCCGATCCTGAACCAATACCCAGAGGGTGTTTGCAAATGTTACGAGCGACGGCCAGGCAAGGAAAAATCAGCCGAAATAGCGGACCGGGCTCGCGCACGAGTTTACGTGCCTGTAAATGAGCACTATTGACCGGGCTCGCGCGCGAGCGCGCGCGAGGCTGATTTCGACGCAGCATGGCCTAGCGCAGTAGTTTGCAAGCACCCTCTTTATTTACCAGCTGCCGGTATTCTCCATGGAAGCCCACGGCTCGCGCGGCGCCAGGGCCTCGCCCTTCTGCAGCAGCTCGATGGAGATGCCGTCCGGCGAGCGCACGAAGGCCATGTGGCCGTCGCGCGGCGGGCGGTTGATGGTCACGCCGTTGGCCTGGAGATGCTCGCACAGGGCGTAGATGTCCTCGACCCGATAGGCCAGATGGCCGAAGTTGCGGCCGCCGCTGTAGTCCTCGGGGTCCCAGTTCCAGGTCAGCTCGACCATTGCCGTGCCTTCCTCGCGCGCCCGCGCCTCGTCCTCGGGTGCCGCGAGGAAGACCAGCGTGAAGCGCCCCTTCTCGCTCTCCTTGCGGCTGATCTCCTTGAGTCCCAGCAGGTTGCAGTAGAAGTGCAGCGACGCCTCGAGGTCGCTGACCCGAACCATGGTGTGCAGATACTGCATGTTCACGTTCCTCCGTGGTGGGCTGCCGGGAACGGCTTTTCCCGGCGACGCGTTCTGGGGCATGATGCCCGATGACGGCCGCCGCGTCACACGGGCGGCCCGGGCACCTTCATTCGCGATGCGGAAACCGCCATGGCCGACTACTGTGACCTGGCCCCCGGCCACCCCTACCACGGGCCCTACCACGACCGGGAGTACGGCTTCCCGGTCACCGACGACGACACCCTGTTCGAACGCCTGATCCTGGAGATCAACCAGGCGGGGCTGTCGTGGTTGACGGTGCTCAAGAAACGCGAGGCCTTCCAGGCCGCCTTCGAGGGCTTCCGCGTCGCCCGGGTCGCCGCCTACGGCGACGCCGAGCGCGAACGCCTGCTCGGCGATGCGAGCATCATCCGCAACCGCCGCAAGGTCGACGCCGCGATCCACAACGCCGGCGTGGTGCAGGCCCTGCAGGCCGAGCACGGCAGCTTCAAGGCCTGGCTGGATGCCCATCACCCGCGGTCACTCGCCGAGTGGACCCGGCTGTTCAAGCGCACCTTCCGCTTCACCGGCCCGGAAATCGTCAACGAGTTCCTGATGAGCACCGGCTATCTGCCCGGCGCCCATCGCGAGGACTGCCCGGTTCACGCTCGCGCTCTCGCCCATCGCCCGCCCTGGGCCGCGGCCTGACACGGACGCCGACACACGCCGGTCATCCGGCCGATGTAGACTCATTCGACCGTGCCGTCGCCCCGGGCGGCTGCCACCTTTCAGGAATCGATCGCATGTCACAGCCCCTGACCCTGCACAACCGGCCCCGCCAGGTGATCGACGCCATCACCCGGGCCAACGCGGGCCTCGACGCCGCCGACCGCGAGGCCAAGTATGCCAAGCTGGCCGCCTCGCCCTACCGCTTCTTCCGCGGCACCAACCACCTCTACTGGGACGACGTGTGGCATGACTGGCGCGTCGCCCTGTTCGGCGGCACGCCCGAGACCCAGACCTGGCTGCAGGGCGACGCCCATGCCTACAACTTCGGCGCCTACGGCCACCACGACGACCGCGTGCGCTACGGCATGGACGACTTCGACGACGCCCTGATCGGCGATTACCAGTACGACGTCTGGCGCCTGGCGATCAGCGTGGTGCTCGACGCCCGGGAGAACGTGGGGCTGTCCGCCAAGGCCACGCGCAAGGCGGTCGCCACCCTGCTCACCCACTATCAGGCCGAGCTGGCCCGTCACCGCGAGGGCGAGATTCCCGAGGCCGTCAACCTCGATACCGCCAAGGGCGTGCTCAAGGGCTTTCTCGGCGATGTCGCCGCCAGGAACAGCCGGGCGCGCATGCTCGGCAAGTGGACCCGGCGCGACGGCGAGGGGCGTCGCTTCGCCGAACGCCCCAACAAGCTGGCCGGCCTGCCGGCGGACCAGGCCAGCCAGCTGCGCAAGGCGGTGGAGACGGAATACCCGCAGAGCCTGTCCGGCGGCGCCGCGAACCAGGGCGCCGCGCACTTTCGCGTCAAGGACCTGGCGCGCCGCCTCGACGCCGGCACCGGCTCGCTGGGGCTGGAACGCTATTACGTGCTGATCGAGGCCGACGAGGCCCACGGCCACGACGACGTGATCCTCGACATCAAGCAGCAGACACCGCCGGAGGGCTGGCGGCTGATGGACCGCGCCGAGAAGCGCGCCTGGCGCGCCGCCTTCCCGCACGAAGGCATTCGCCACGCCGCCGCCTTCCATGCCATCGCCGAGCATCCCGACCCGTACCTGGGCTGGCTGCATCTCGGCGAGACGGTGTTCTCGGTGCGCGAGCGCTCGCCGTTCAAGGCCGACTACCCGACCCACAAGATCGACGCCGGCAAGCCCTACCGCAAGCTGGTCCGCCAGTGGGGGCGGATCCTCGCCCGCGAGCACCTGCGCGGCTCACGCTCGCTCAATCCCGACGACCCGGGCCGTTTCGCCCGCCACGTCTGCCACCACCTGGAAGGCCGGCTGGACGCCTTCACCGACCTGGTCATCACCCTGGCGATGCGCTATGCCGACTGCGTCGCCCAGGACCACCGCACCTTCGTCGCATCACGCGCCGGAAACGACGATGCCGGGCGCTGAGGCCCGGCATCGCTGGCGATAGACGGCGCGCTGATTACAGGCGGTCAACCAGCGCATCGATCGCCTGGTGCGCCTCGCCCAGCGCACTCTCACGTGCCTCGTCGCCCATCGCCAGCCCCTCGGCATACACGAACTCGACGTCGCCGATGCCCATCAGCCCCAGCATGTGGGTGAGGTGCGGCGTCTGTGAGTCGAGCGGCGTGCCGGCATACTGACCGCCGCGGGCGGCGAGCACCAGGGCGCGCTTGCCCTCGACCAGCCCCTGCGGGCCATTCTCGGTGTAGCGGAAGGTGCGACCGGCGCGCAGCACGCGGTCGAACCAGGCCTTGAGCTGCGAGGGAATGCCCAGGTTGTACAGCGGCGCCGCCAGCACGATCACGTCATGCGCGAAGAACTCCTCGAGCAGCGTCTCGGAACGCGCGGCCAAGTCACGCTGGGTGGCATCGCGCTCGGCCGGCTCGATCATCCAGCTGCCCAGCTCGGCACCGTCCAGGTGGGGCAGCGCATCGCTCACCAGGTCACGCTCGGTGATGGTCACGCCGCCGCGACGCTCGGCCTGCGCCCTGAAGTGGGCCGCCAGGCCTCGTGACTGGCCGTTGTCGCCGAGAATCGAACTGTTGAGCAGCAGTACCTTGGTCGGTGTCGTCATGGGTCTGACCTCCTGATGAGTGGATCACGTCGCCCATGTTACTTGGCTTTTTTGCAATGAAAATCGCAAAAAACTCCGCCGACCATTCGATGAAATCGACGCATCAGCGTGTCCGCTCGATGCCCTGTCCGCAGCCCTGCAGGACGCGCTCGGGCGTCTCGATACGTACCCGCACCGGATAGGGCTTGCCGCTCATGGCGTCGAAGCAGGCTCGCGCCCGCAGGCGCACGGTGATCGGCTCGCCGTTGTCGTGGGCACGCAGCGTCACGCCGGCCTGCTCGCCGTTGTCGAGGCCGAGCAGCTGATAGCTCAGGGTGCGCGCCTGCTCGCCGTACTCGGTCACCAGATGCAGGCGGGCGGCACGGCGGTCCAGATCCAGCGTCCAGCCCGGCTCGTTGCCCACGGCGTGGAAGATCGAGTCGGGATGATCGGCCCGGGTCAGGGTGCGGCGATGCACGTCCTCATGGCACTCCAGGCGGCCGTTGTCGCTCTCCACCAGCGCCTTGTCGCCCTGATTCCAGAATGACAGGTCTCCCTTCACGTAGCGGGCGCCCGAGGCCACCACCGCCGGGTCGAGCCGGTAGTGGCCCTGGCCCGACCACAGCCGCAGATGATCCTCGGGGAACGCCGAGATCAGGTCCTGGGCCGGCGTGCAGCGCCAGGCGATGAAGGCATCGGCCCCGTCGGCGAAGAACGCCGAGGGCAGCAGCGGAGATGCGGGCGCGGCGCTCGGGTCGGCCGATGCCTCCCCGGAGGCCAGATCGGACACCGCCGGCGGCGGCGAGCCGGGCTGGTGGACGGCACAGCCGGCCAGCCCCAGCGGGCCACCGAGCATCAGAACAAGCAGCGAGGCAGGAATGAGGCGCATGATGACTCCCGTCGGATAAAAGCGATGCGATCGGGACCATCATATCAGTCATCGTGCCGGCGGCGCCGCCCGGCCCCACGCCGGCGACCGGGCGGCGCGTGCAGCCGGCCAGATTCAGCCGAAGCGCCGGCGCAGCTCGCCGGCGGCCTCGACCATCGCCGCGAGCGCCGGTTCGACCTCGGCCCAGCCGCGGGTCTTGAGGCCGCAGTCCGGGTTGACCCACAGCCGCTCGGCGGGGATCTTCTCGGCGGCCCTGGCCATCAGCGCCACCATCCAGTCCACCTCGGGAATGTTCGGCGAATGGATGTCGTAGACACCCGGGCCGATCTCGTTGGGGTAGGCGAAGTCCTGGAAGGCATCGAGCAGCTCCATGTCCGACCGCGAGGTCTCGATGGTGATCACGTCGGCATCCAGCGCGGCGATCGCGGCGATGATGTCGTTGAACTCCGAATAGCACATGTGGGTGTGGATCTGCGTGGCGTCGCGGGCCACCGCCGCGCTCAGCTGGAAGCAGTTCACCGCCCAGTCGAGATAGCCCTGCCAGCGGCTCTGGCGCAGCGGCAGCCCCTCGCGCAGCGCCGGCTCGTCGATCTGGATCACGCCGATGCCCGCGGCCTCGAGGTCGGCGACCTCGTCGCGCAGCGCCAGGGCGATCTGCCGGCAGGTGGTCTCGCGGGGCTGGTCGTCACGCACGAACGACCACTGCAGGATGGTCACCGGCCCGGTGAGCATGCCCTTCATCGGCCGGTCGGTCAGCGACTGGGCGTACTCGCTCCAGGCCACGGTCATCGGCCGCGGACGGCTGACGTCGCCGACGATCACCGGCGGCTTGACGCAGCGCGAGCCATAGCTCTGCACCCAGCCGAAATCGGTGAAGGCGAAGCCGTCGAGCCGCTCACCGAAGTACTCGACCATGTCGTTGCGCTCCGGCTCACCATGCACCAGCACGTCCAGACCCAGGGCTTCCTGGCGCTGGACGGCATGAGCGATCTCCTCGCGCATGCGTGCCTCGTAGGCCTCCTGACTCAGCTCGCCGCGCCTGGCGTCGCGCCGCGCGGCACGGATCGCGGCGGTCTGCGGGAAGGAACCGATGGTGGTGGTCGGGAACAGCGGCAGCTTGAGCCGGGCATGCTGCGCCCGGGCCCGCTCGGGATAGGGGCTGGCGCGGCGGGCATCCTCCGGGCGCAGCGCCGCGAGGCGCTCGGCGACGGCCGACCGATGGATGCGCGTCGAGCGGCGGCGGGCATCGAGCGCCGCGGTGGCAGCCTCGAGCGCGGCCCGGTCGGCGTCATCGCCTCGATTGTCGACCAGCCGCGCCAGGGTGGCCACCTCGTCGAGCTTCTGGCGGGCGAAGGCCAGCCAGCCCTTGAGCTCGGGGTCGAGGCGCGTCTCGCTGGCGAGATCCACCGGCACGTGCAGCAGCGAGCAGGACGGCGCCAGCCACAGCCGCTCGCCGAGGCGCATGCGCGCGGTGGCCAGGCGCTCGCGCAGCGCCGCCAGGTCGGCGCGCCAGATGTTGCGGCCGTCGATCGCCCCCACCGAGAGGATCTTGTAGGCCGGCAGGCGGTCGAGCACCCGTTCGAGCTGGTCCGGCGCCCGCACGCAGTCGATGTGCAGGGCATCGACCGGCAGCCCGGTGGCCAGGCCCAGGTTGTCGCCCAGATCATCGAAGTAGGTGGCCAGCAGCAGCCTGACCGGCGCCGACTGCAGCTTGTGGTAGGCCGTCTCGAACGCCTGCTGCCAGTCCCGCGGCAGGTCCTGGACCAGCGCCGGCTCATCGAGCTGCACCCATTCGACGCCCTGCTCGGCCAGCCGTGCGAGGATCTCGCCGTAGACGGTGACCAGCTCGTCGAGCCGCCCGAGGCGCTCGACGCCCGCCTCCCGGGTCTTGGCCAGCCACAGCCAGGTCAGCGGCCCCGTCAGCACCACCTTGACCGGATGGCCGGTGGCCAGCGCCTCGTCCACCTCGTCGAACAGCCGGGTGCCGGCGAGACGCAGCGACTGATCGCGATACAGCTCGGGGACCAGGTAGTGATAGTTGGTGTCGAAGTACTTGGTCATCTCGCAGGCCGCCGCCGGCGTGCCGGTCGGTGCCCGGCCGCGGGCCATGCGGAAGGCGGTATCGAGCGACACCGCCCCGCGTGCCACCTCGTCCTCGGCGCCGAAGCGCGGCGGCACCGCGCCGACCAGCACGGAGACGTCGAGCACCTGATCGTAGAAGGCGAAGTCGCCCACGGTGATGAAGTCCAGCCCGGCGTCGCGCTGCGCCTGCCAGTGGCGCGCGCGCAGCTCGCGGCCGGTGGCCTCGAGTGCGGCCGCGTCGATCTCGCCCTTCCAGTAGGCCTCGACGGCACGCTTGAGTTCGCGATGTGCCCCGATGCGGGGATATCCCAGGGTATGAGCCAGCGTCATGATTATTCCTTGCCGTCGTGAACCGGTAAAATGTGAACAGGTTTCGCCATTCGCGTTGACGGCAAGTCTCACTGGCCACGCAAGGTGAATCAAACTAAATTAACTAATCATCAACGTGAGTGGCTTTCATGTCATGCTCGAGCTTCGTCATCTCCGCACCCTGATTGCCCTGCGCGATGCCGGCTCGCTGGTCGAGGCCGCCGAGCGGGTCCACCTCACCCAGTCCGCCCTGTCGCACCAGATCAAGGACCTCGAGGAGCGCCTCGGCAATCCCTTGTTCCTGCGCAAGACACGCCCGGTGGCCTTCACCCGCAGCGGCGAACGCCTGCTGGCGCTGGCCGACCAGATCCTGCCCCAGGTGCGCATGGCCGAACGCGACCTGGCGCGCCTGGCCGGCGACGAACAGGGGCGGCTGCACATGGCCATCGAGTGCCACAGCTGCTTCCAGTGGCTGATGCCGACCATCGACCGCTTCCGCGATCACTGGCAGGAGGTCGAGGTCGACATTCCCAGCGGCCACAACTTCGACCCGCTGCCGGCACTCGCCCGGGAACAGCTCGACCTGGTGATCACCGCCGACCCGCAGCCGCTGGCCGGCGTGCACTACGAGCCGCTGTTCCGCTACGAGGGATTGCTGGCGGTGGCCAAGCAGCACCGCCTGGTGGACCGGCCCTACGTGACGCCGGCGGACCTGGCCGAGGAGACGCTGATCACCTACCCGGTGGAACATGCCCGGCTCGACGTCTTCACCCAGTTTCTCGACCCCGCCGGGCTGGCGCCGCGCGAGGTGCGCACCGCCGAGCTGACGATCATGATGATGCAGCTGGTGGCCAGCGGCCGCGGCGTCTGCGCCCTGCCCAACTGGGCGCTGACCGAGTATCTCGAGCGCGACTATGTGCGGGCGCTGCCGCTGGGCGAGCACGGCGTGTGGAGCACGCTGTTCGCGGCAATCCGCGAGGACACCCGCGAGCTGCCGTGGATGGAGGATTTCCTGCGCACCGCCCGCGAGACGTCATTCGCGGTGCTGTCGGGGATCAAGCCGGCTTAGGCTTGTCCTGAAAACCCGGGAATGTCGCGGGTCCATTCGAGAAGGGTCGTGTAGCCGCCCCCGGGCAGCTGCGGGCTGGGCTCCTCGGTGGTCAGCCTCAGGCGCCCGGTGTCGAACGATACGTCGCGGGTCAGGCGGGTGCCCTCCCAGAACGGCAGGCTGGCGATGTCGACGTCATGGTGCACCGCCTCCCCCTCCAGCGCCCAGTGCCCGCCATAGGCGAAGCCGCTCTGGAAGTGGGCGGCCAGGCTGGCCTCGCTGGTCGGATCGAGCGGTGGCCGCCGGCCGGCGGCCACCTGCACCGCCATGCGCGCCGGGCGGCCCGCGGCATCCACCAGATAGAGCAGCCGGCCCCGCGCCTCGCCCAGCGGGGCCAGTTCGCGCCCGTCGGCCCAGCGGTGGACGAAGCGTGCCAGCCGCCAGGCACCCGCCAGCTCAGCGACACTCACGGTCTTCTCAGGGGACATGGGATTTCCTCGGATCAGGTGACGGGGCCCTTGCGCACGACCTGGGTGGTGACCGGCAACAGCAGGCTGAAGCGGGCGCCGCCCAGCCTCGGACTGTCGTCGACCACCACGCTGCCGCCGTGCCAGAGCATGATCTTCTGGACGATCGACAGGCCCAGGCCGTAGCCGCCGGAGCGCCGCGTGCGGCTGTCGTCGAGCCGGGCGAACGGCTTGAAGACCTCCATGCGATGCCCTTCCGGCACCCCGGGACCGTCGTCCTCGACATCCAGGCGCACGGCCCGGGCATCCTGGGAGAGGTGAATCAGCACCCGGCCCTCGGCATGCCGACAGGCGTTGGCCACCAGGTTCTGCAGCGCCCGCTGCAGGTAGCGCGGCTCGGCGACCACCTCGACCTCCGCGCCCGGCGCCACCGACAGCCGGATCCGCGGATGCAGCGGCGCCAGGGCCTCGACGACCCGTTCGGCCATCGCCCGGCAGTCGACGCTGTCGGTTTCCAGGCGCACGCCGCTGGCGTTGTCGCTGCCCAGCCGGGCGTAGGTGAGGATCTCGTCGATGAGCTGGTCGAGTTCCTCGATATCGTTGTCGATGCCCTCGAGCTGGCGGCGCACCGCCTCCTGCTCGGTCATGTCGTCGACCATCTGCACGGCGAAGCGGATCCGCGCCACCGGCGTGCGCAGCTCGTGGGAAACCGCCCGGATCATCTCCTGCTGGGCGCGGATCAGCGACTGCACCTGCGCCGCCATACCGTTGAAGGCCATGCCCAGCCGGCCCATGAAATCGCTGCTGTCGACCTTGACGCGGGTGTCCAGGTAGCCGCCGGCGATGCGCGTCGCCGCCTTCTCGAGCCGCGCCATGCGCGCCTCGACGCCACGCACGATCAGGTAGATGGCGCCGGCCAGCAGCATCAGCGAGATCAGCACCAGTCCCAGGGTCAGGGTCAGCGGCATGGTGTCGAAGGCATGCACCGGCCCCACCTGCAGCCAGCGCGTGCCGGTGCCCTCGTCGCCCAGCGAGAGAAGCCGGGCATGGGCCGACAGGCTGCGCTCGACGGGCTCCAGGCGCAGCACCACCTCGCCGCCGCGCAGCCGCTCGGCCTGGCGCTCGTCGAGATCCTCGGGCGGGTCGGGGCTCAGGGTGATGGGCAGCGACTGCTTGTCGACCAGCGCCTGCAGGCGCCGGTCGGGGTCGGGCACCGACTCGAGCCAGCCGCGCAGGCTGTCGACCAGCCCGCGCATCTGCTGCTCGGTCAACTGCTCGAACATCGCCTCGAGGATCACGGCTTCACCGGGCACCTGCCGCCACAGGTGCCAGGTCCCGTGGCCGTCCCTCTCGACCAGCGGGCGCCCCTCCTGCAGCCGGGCACGCTGGAAGTAATTGATGTCGAGGGTATCCGACCCATGCAGGATCAGGGCGATGTTGAGGCGCTCGCTCTGGCGCTCGAGCCAGGCGGGGCGTTCAAGGGGCGCGACCTCGCCGACCAGGGTCGAGAGCAGCACCATGGGTGCACTGGCCAGGCGCTCGCGATAGTGCTCGCGACGCACCTGGTCGACCACCAGATAGCCCAGCATCGCCAGGCCGAAGGTCAGCACCAGCGCCAGCAGCAGCGCGGCGTAGACCCGCAGGAAGGTGCTGTCGGCCAGCATCCGGCGCATGGCGATCAGGCATCCCTGACGAACAGATAACCCTTGCTGCGCACGGTCTTGATGCGATGCGGCTGGTTGGGATCGTCACCGATCTTGGGCCGGATTCGCGACACGCGCACGTCGATCGAACGGTCCTGGCCGTCGTACTTGATGCCGCGCAGCGAGGAGAAGATTTCCTCGCGGGTCAGCACCCGGCCGGCGTTGTCGGCCAGCAGCCAGAGCAGGTCGAACTCGGCGCTGGTCAGGTCGATGCGCTCGCCTTCCAGCCAGGCCTCGCGGGTGGCGCTGTCGATCACCAGATTGTCGAAGGTCAGGCGGACCGCGCCGCTGGCGCTCTCCATCGGCTCGCTGCGCCGCATCAGCGCCCGCATGCGGGCCAGCAGCACGCGCGGCTGCACCGGCTTGGGCACATAGTCGTCGGCGCCCATCTCCAGACCCAGCACCTGATCCATGTCGTCGGTACGCGCGGTCAGCATCAGAATCGGGCCGGCGTACTGCGGGCGCACCCGCCGGCAGATGGACAGGCCGTCCTCGCCGGGGAGCATCAGGTCGAGGATCACGATATCCGGTTCCAGCTCGACGATGCGCTCGACGGCATGGGTGCCATCCGCCTCGAGCGTCACGCGAAAGCCATTGGCCTCGAGGTACTCCCGAGTCAGGTTCGCCAGGCGCTCATCGTCCTCGATGATCAGTACATGATCCTTGTGTTTGCTGTCCAAGCTGTCATCCATCCTGTTGACTGGGGCGGCCTGCCGCCGCCGACGATCGGTTCCCATCGGCCCCTGCAACCGCTTCCGTGATGCTACACCCTGCAACACGGGGTTACGAGACGGCCCTCCTCAACCCTAGCGAATCGTCGCGGAGGATACCCGTTCTCGTTCCGGCTCGCGGGTCCTGCCAGTCCGGCACCGGCGAGATGCCTGTCTTCGGCATCACGGCCCCGGAGCGACTCGCGCTGAATTGCTGAATAAAGTGCCAATGCATCTCATTGTAAACACTCACGCGCGGCGCCGAAAACGTCCGAAGACGCCGAGAGGCGCAACCATGCACCCTGCAGCCGGGTCGCCGGGAAGCCCCCGGACAAGACACATCTTGCCCACAAGTTATCCACTTGCCGAGCCCCGAAAAGCACACTATCTTGTGCCCATTCACGTCAAGGGCACTATATGCTGTGCCGCCTAACAAGCCAGGCAAGCGCTGTCAATGACCGCATCCGCGGCTCGCTGACCGCGCTGCCATGCCGCCCTGCCGGCGGCAAACTCACTTCACGACCTATCACCAACGGATGACCGGCGCCATGGAAACCACTCTCGCTCCCGACCCGACGGGCATGAACGTGACCGCTCCCAAGCAACTGCGGGTGATCAAGCGCAACGGCGACGTTGCCGCCTTCGACGCCAGCAAGATCTCGGTGGCCATGACCAAGGCCTTCATCGCGGTCGAGGGTGACAACGCCGGCACCTCCTCGCGCATCCGCGACTTCGTCGCCGAGGCCACCGCGCAGATCGTCGAGGCCTTCGAGCGGCGCACGCCGGACAACGGTACCCTGCACATCGAGGACATCCAGGACCAGGTCGAGCTGGCCCTGATGCGCGCCGGCGAGCAGAAGGTCGCCCGCGCCTACGTGCTCTACCGCGAGGAACACGCCCGCGCCCGCCAGGCCGCCGGCGGCGACATCGCCAAGCCCCACCCCACGCTCAACATCACCCTGGCCGACGGCACCGTGCGCCCGCTCGACCTGGGCCGGGTCGAGACGCTGGTGCACGACGCCTGCGCCGAGCTCGACAACGTCGAGCCCAAGAAGATCGTCGACGACTCGCTGAAGAACCTCTACGACGGCGTCAGCGCCGACGGGGTCTCCCAGGCGCTGATGATGACCGCGCGCACCCTGGTCGAGAAGGAACCCAACTACACCTACGTCACCGCGCGGCTGCTGCAGGACAACCTGCGCCGCGAGGCGCTGTCGTTCCTGGGCATCGCCGACGAGGCCACCTACCAGGAGATGGCCGAGTTCTACAAGCCGGCCTTCCAGGCCTACATCGCCAGGGGCATCGAATTCGAGCAGCTCGACCCGGCGCTGGCCGAGTTCGATCTCGAGCGCCTGGGCGACGCCCTCGATCACACCCGCGACAACCAGTTCACCTACCTGGGCCTGCAGACCCTCTACGATCGCTACTTCATCCACCGTGACGACGTGCGCTACGAGCTGCCGCAGGTGATGTTCATGCGTGTCGCCATGGGCCTGGCGCTCAACGAGGACGACCGCGAGGCACGCGCCATCGAGTTCTACGAGCTGCTCTCCAGCTTCGACTACATGGCCTCCACGCCGACCCTGTTCAACGCCGGCACGGTGCGCAGCCAGCTTTCCAGCTGCTACCTGACCACCGTGCCCGACCATCTCGACGGCATCTACAGCGCGATCCGCGACAACGCCCTGCTCTCCAAGTGGGCCGGCGGCCTGGGCAACGACTGGACGCCGGTGCGCGCGCTGGGCTCCTACATCAAGGGCACCAACGGCAAGAGCCAGGGCGTGGTGCCGTTCCTCAAGGTGGTCAACGACACCGCGGTGGCCGTCAACCAGGGCGGCAAGCGCAAGGGTGCCGTCTGCGCCTACCTCGAGACCTGGCATCTGGACATCGAGGAGTTCCTCGAGCTGCGCAAGAACACCGGCGACGACCGCCGCCGTACCCATGACATGAACACCGCCAACTGGGTACCGGACCTGTTCATGAAGCGGGTGTTCGACGACAAGGAGTGGACGCTGTTCTCGCCCTCCGTGTGCCCGGACCTGCACGACCTCTACGGCGCCGCCTTCGAGAAGCGCTACGAGGAGTACGAGGCGATGACCTACACCGGTCAGCTCAAGCTCTTCAAGCGCGTCAAGGCCAAGGACCTGTGGCGCAAGATGCTGTCGATGCTGTTCGAGACCGGCCATCCGTGGATCACCTTCAAGGATCCGTGCAACCTGCGCAGCCCGCAGCAGCACGCCGGCGTGGTCCACAGCTCCAACCTGTGCACCGAGATCACCCTCAACACCAGCGCCGACGAGATCGCGGTGTGCAACCTGGGCTCGATCAACCTCGCCCAGCACGTACTCGACGGTGCCTTCGACGGCGAGAAGCTCAAGAAGACCGTCAAGACCGCGGTGCGCATGCTCGACAACGTCATCGACATCAACTATTACGCGGTGCCCCAGGCGCAGCGCTCCAACTTCCGGCACCGCCCGGTGGGGCTGGGCATCATGGGCTTCCAGGATGCCCTCTACAAGCAGGGCATCGCCTACGCCTCGAATGACGCGGTGAGCTTCGCCGACACCTCCATGGAGCTGGTCAGCTACCACGCCATCGAGGCCTCTTCGGACCTCGCCGCCGAGCGCGGCCGCTACGAGAGCTACGAGGGCTCGCTGTGGAGCCAGGGCATCCTGCCGATCGACTCCATCGAGAAGCTGAAGGCCGAGCGCGGCGCCGACTACATCGAGGTCGACACCTCCACCACCCAGGACTGGCAGCGCATCCGCGACAAGGTCGCCAGCCAGGGCATGCGCAACTCCAACGTGATGGCGATCGCCCCGACCGCGACGATCTCCAACATCTGCGGCGTCTCGCAGTCGATCGAGCCGACCTACCAGAACCTGTTCGTGAAATCGAACCTGTCCGGCGAGTTCACCGTGGTCAACGCCTACATGGTGCGCGACCTCAAGGAGCGCGGCCTGTGGGACGAGGTGATGATCAACGACCTCAAGTACTACGACGGCAGCCTCCAGCCGATCGATCGTGTGCCGGACGACATCAAGGCGCGCTACGCCAGCGCCTTCGAGGTCGAGCCCAAGTGGCTGGTCGAGGCCGCCGCGCGTCGCCAGAAGTGGATCGACCAGGCGCAGTCGCTGAACCTCTACATCGCCGGGGTCTCGGGCAAGAAGCTCGACGTCACCTACCGCATGGCCTGGTTCCGCGGGCTCAAGACCACCTACTACCTGCGGGCGCTGAGCGCCACCTCGGTGGAGAAGTCGACCGTCGACCGCGGCAAGCTCAACGCCGTGAGCAACGCCGGCGCGCCGAGCGGTGAACCGGCCCCCGCCCCGGCCGCCGAGGCGCCCAAGGCCGAGCCGCGCGGCATCGACGACTTCCTGACCGGCAAGGGCGGCAGCGGCTCGCGCGCCCCCTCCGCCGGCGAGATCGACGAGCTGGGCTGCGAGGCCTGTCAGTAATCCGGTCACGGGCAGCGAGCCGCTCGAAGCTCGAAGCTCGAAGCTCGAAGCTCGAAGCTCGAAGCTCGAAGCTCACAGAATCTAGCCACCGGCGTCATGCCCTGACGCCGCCAGCGAGAGAACAGGACAGACACATGCTGAACTGGGACGATTTCCACGAAGACGAGGCCCCGGTCGCCGAGACGCCCGAGCCGGCCCCCGCCCCGCAGCCGGCGCCGCGCAGCGAGCCGGCCGTCCGAGAGACCGGCGGCGACTACCGCCCCGCCGAGGGCGACCGGCTGGCCCGTGCCCGCGCCTCGCTGGAGGAGCTCGACGTGGCCGCCGGGCTCGAGGAACTCGAGATGGGTGCCGCGCGCATCGATGTCGAGGACAAGCGCATGATCAACGCCCGCGCCGACCTCAACCAGCTGGTGCCCTTCAAGTACGAGTGGGCCTGGCAGAAGTACCTGGATGGCAGCGCCAACCACTGGATGCCCCAGGAAATCAACATGAACGCCGACATCGCGCTGTGGAAGAGCAGCGACGGCCTGACCGCCGACGAGCGGCGCATCGTCGAGCGCAGCCTGGGCTACTTCTCCACCGCCGACTCGCTGGTCGCCAACAACCTGGTGCTCGCCGTCTACCGGCTGATCACCAATCCCGAGTGCCGCCAGTACCTGCTGCGCCAGGCCTTCGAGGAGGCGATCCATACCCACGCCTACCAGTACTGCGTGGAGTCGCTGGGCATGGACGAGGGCGAGGTCTTCAACATGTACCGCGAGGTGCCCTCGGTCTCCGCCAAGTCCGCGTGGAGCCTCAAGCACACCCAGTCGCTGGCGCGCCCGGACTTCCACACCGGCACCCCGGAGACCGACCAGGAGCTGCTGCGCAACCTGATCGCCTTCTACTGCGTGACCGAGGGCATCTTCTTCTACTGCGGCTTCAGCCAGATCCTCTCCATGGGCCGGCGCAACAAGATGACCGGCGTCGCCGAGCAGTTCCAGTACATCCTGCGCGACGAATCGATGCACCTGAACTTCGGCGTCGACATGATCAACCAGATCAAGATCGAGAACCCGCACCTGTGGACGCCCGAGTTCCAGGACGAGGTCACCCAGATGATCCTCGAGGGCACCGAGCTGGAGGTCGCCTACGCCCGCGACACCATGCCCCGCGGCGTGCTGGGCATGAACGCGGCGATCATGGAGGAGTACCTGCACTTCATCTGCAACCGCCGCCTGGCGCAGATCGGCCTGAAGGAGCAGTTCCCCGGCGCGCAGAACCCCTTCCCGTGGATGAGCGAGATCATCGACCTGCGCAAGGAGAAGAACTTCTTCGAGACCCGCGTCACCGAATACCAGGTCGGCGGGGCGCTGAGCTGGGACTGAGCGCCACCCCATTCCGCCTGCCGGCGGCGTGTCATCGACGGGCCATGTCACACGACATGGCCCGCTTTGCGTCCCGGCATCGCTGACGGTAGGCTTGCCGCCGTCCCGACTACCCTATCCCCCGATCCATCGTGAAAGGAAACACCATGCAACTCGGTATCATCGGCCTCGGCCGCATGGGCGGCAACATCGCCCGCCGCCTGATGCGCGGCGGCCACGCGGTCGTCGCCCATGACCAGGACGCCGCCGTCACCTCGGCGCTGATCGAGGAAGGCGCCGACCACGCCGCCAGCCTGGCGGCCATGGTCGAGCGCCTCGAGGCACCGCGCACCGTGTGGGTAATGCTGCCGGCCGGCGAGCCCACCGAAGCCACCATCAATACCCTGGCCGAGCTGCTGGCGCCGGGCGACATCATCATCGACGGCGGCAACACCTTCTACAAGGACGACATTCGCCGTGCCCGGGCGCTCGAGCCGAAGGGCATCCACTACGTGGACGTGGGCACCTCCGGCGGCGTCTGGGGGCTGGAGCGCGGCTACTGCATGATGGTGGGGGCCGAACGCGAGGTCTTCGACTACCTCGACCCGCTGTTCGACACCCTGGCGCCCGGCTACGGCGATCTCGAGCGCACCCGCGGCCGCAACGCCCCGGACGACCGCGCCGAGCGCGGTTACATCCACGCCGGCCCGGTGGGCGCCGGACACTACGTGAAGATGGTCCACAACGGCATCGAGTACGGCCTGATGCAGGCCTATGCCGAGGGCTTCGAGCTGATGCAGAGCAAGTCCTCGGAGGCCCTGCCCGAGGACGAGCGCTTCGAGCTGAACCTCGCGGACGTCGCCGAGGTCTGGCGGCGCGGCAGCGTGGTCTCCTCCTGGCTGCTCGACCTGACCGCCCAGGCGCTGGCCGGCGACCCGCGGCTTGACCACTACACCGGTGCCGTCGCCGACAGCGGCGAGGGGCGCTGGACGATCGACGCCGCCGTCGAGCAGGGCGTGGCCACCCCGGTGCTGGCCAATGCGCTGTTCTCGCGCTTCAGCTCGCGCAAGGAGAACACCTACGCCAACCGCCTGCTCTCGGCGATGCGCTTCGGCTTCGGCGGCCACGTCGAGCCGCCGAAGTAACCGCGCCACGGCCGGCTGTGCTCAGAAGCTCGCGAGCAGCCGGCCCAGCGTCTCCATGGCCCGTTCGCTGCGGGCCGTCCAGGGGTGGCCGTAGCTCAGGCGGGCGCAGTGGCGAAACCCCTGGGTGGCGGAGAAGATCGGCCCCGGCGCCAGGCTGACGCCCTCCTTCAGCGCCTGCCGGAAGAGTTCCAGTGAGTCGACCCGCTCGGGAAACTCGCACCACAGGAAATACCCGCCGCCAGGGCGCGTGATGCGGGTGCCCGTCGGGAAGTAGCGATCGGCGGCGGCCAGCATGGCACTCTGCTGGGACTGCAGGGTATGCCGCAACTGGCGCAGGTGGCGGTCGTAGCTGCCTCGCCGGAGATAGTCGGCAATCGCCACCTGGGCCGGGATGGAGGGCGCGATGGTCGTCATCAGCCTGAGCCGCGACACCGCCGAGGCGAACCGCCCCGCCGCCATCCAGCCGACGCGGTAGCCCGGCGCCAGGCACTTCGAGAACGACCCGCAGTGCATGACCAGCCCCGCGTCGTCGAGCCACTTCACGGGCCGGGGCGGGCGTGTGCCGAAATACAGCTCGGCATAGGCGTCATCCTCGAGCAACGGCACCTGATGACGCTTCAACAGCGCGTAGAGCCTGCGCTTCGCCGCGTCGTCGAGGCTCGCGCCCAGCGGGTTCTGCAGGTGGCTCATCAGCCAGCAGGCCCGGATGGGATAGCGCGCCAGACGATCTTCCAGTACCTCGAGGTCGATGCCGTCGCGGGGGTGCACCGGAATCTCGATCGCCCGCAGGCCGAATCGCTCCAGCAGCTGCAGGCTGGCATAGAACGCCGGCGCCTCGATGGCCACCAGGTCGCCCGGGCGGGTGACGCATTGCAGACCCAGGCTCAGCGCCTCCATGGCGCCGTTGGTGATGACCAGCTCCTCGGGCGCCAGCGACAGGCCGTTCAGGCCGTAGCGCAGCAGGACCTGACGCCGCAGGTCGGCATGCCCCTCGGTCATGTCGGCGACGATCGCGGTGGCCGGCAGTTCGCGCAGGCCGCGCGTCATGCTGCCGGCCAGGCGCGCCAGCGGAAACAGCTCGGGGCCGGGGAAGGCCGATCCGAAGGGCACCGTCTCGGTGTCACGCAGGGAGTCCAGCACCGAAAACGCCAGCTCGCTGACCGCCACCTCGGCGGGGTCCAGCCGCTGTGCGGCGACACTCGGCTCGCCCGGCAGCCGCAGGGCCTGTTCACGCACGAAGTAGCCGGAGCGCGCCCTGGCGATGATCAACCCCTGGCGCTCGAGCCGATAGTAGGCCTGAAAGACCGTCGAGGGGCTGATGCCGTAACGCCGACTCGCCTGCCTGACCGACGGAATGCGCTCGCCCGGGGCCAGCACCCGCTTGCGAATCAGCGCGGCGATCTCCTCGGCAAACTGTTCGTAGCGCTTCATGGTCCCCCGCCTTCCCCCTGCCGCCCCACCGCGTCGCGACTATCCGCACGTTCCTTGACCGGGGCCAACTGATCCGGTTTTTTCACGCCCAGCTGATACTGTAACGCATCCTTGAGCTGCCTTAAGCTGGACCGGACACAGCGCGAGCGATGGCAGGCCCCCATGACGCAGCATCGCGCCACACGGTCTGCCGTCCTCTCAGGCACCGGAGAACCAGTATGCTAGACGCCCTCGCCCTGCTGATGATCTTCATCGGGGTCGCCTTCTCGATCTACCAGCTCTATGACATCTACTACGATCAGAACTTCGGCGATGACGAATTGATCGCCCGGGGGGATGTGCCGGACATGGCGGCCCTGGCGCAGCTGGCGTCCGCTGCCGACGACGACGCCTTCCGGCGCGCGATACGCTCGACGTTCGGCGAGCAGGTCGACGAAGGCGTGATCCGCCGGGTCCTGGCCAGCGAGTCGCGTCAGGTCTGCGCCGAGCCGCTGCTGCGTCGCGGTCACCGGCTCGTGCTGGACGGCGGCCTGCGGGTCCGGCACCTGCCGTTCTGGCAGACGCGCCCGCCGCGCCACAGCTTCCGGACCGTGCTGCTGCTGCTCATCCTGGCCTGCTGCCTGACGGTGCTGTTTCTGGGCGGGCTGAGCATCTACACTATCGCCTATCCGCTCTCGGCCGCCTGGCTGAGCTGGGCCAACGTCCCCTGGATACTGATGGTGGTGATCTACGGCCTGATCGCGCTGACCCACCTGCTGGCCCGACTCGACAAGTATCTCCACGACCTCCACGAGCTCGGCCGGCTAGACGAGACGCCGGCCCGCGACGCGCCCCTGCACCCGAAGGCGCCGTAACTCTCACTAACCCTCACTCCACCAGCCCCAGCGAGCGCCGCCAGCGGGCTTCCAGGCTGTCCGGCGCCGTGGCACCGAACAGTGCCCGGGGCTCACCGCGATACCAGGCCCACATCTGGTCGCCGTAGCTGTAGTGCCACCACTCGCTGGGCAGGTTGGCAAAGCCAGCATCGACCATGGCGTGGTAGAGGATGCGCCGCCGGTCGCGCCAGAGGCGCGACTCGGCATCGTCGGCGTGATGCTCGAAATGCACAGTGTGCGAGCTGGCCCGCGCCTCGTCGAAGGCCGAGCCCATGTCGAGCAGCAGCCCATCGGCGTCGCACAGCGTCACGTCCACCGCACCGCCGGTGAGGTGCGGGCTGGGGCACTCCGGACGCTCGCTGGGCGGCGAGACGAAGGCACGGGTCAGCTCTCGGCGGTCCGCGGCGTCGAGATCGGCGTAGCGCGTCTCGACCATGCCCAGCAGGGTGTCGTAGAGGTAGCGCTGCACGACGTAGGGGCGCCAGGCGTCGAGCACCACCAGCCCCAGCCCTTCCGGCAGGTTGCGGGCCACGGTCAATAGCCGCCGGTAGAGTGCCTCGCGGGTCCAGCACTCGGGCACCGCCCGGGGCACGCCCAGGGTGTGGTAGATGGGCAGGGTGCGCAGCGCCGGCGCGGCGAGGCTCAACGGATGCAGCGGCGCGCCCTCGTCGGCGATGGGAATCGCCGCGATGATGTCCCACTGCGGCTCGGCGATGTCGGCGATGGGGCGTCGGGTCGGGTCAGTCACGTTCACGCGGTTGGTATCCAAGATGCAATCAGCCCAGGGTTTCGGGTAGCCAGGTGATCAGGCCGGGGAACAGGATCAGCACCAGCAGCACCGCAACGGCGGTCAGGATGAACGGCCAGATGGTGCGGAACAGCACGGTGATGTCGAGCCGGCTGACCGCCGCGGCGATGAACAGGCAGGCGCCCATCGGCGGGGTGATCAGGGCGATGGTGATGTTCAGGGTGATGATGATGCCCAGCGCCACCGGGTCGATGCCGGCGGCCAGCGCCACCGGCGTGAACACCGGCGAGAGCAGCATCAGCGCCGAGACTTCCTCCATGAACATGCCGGTGACGAAGGTGATGGCGCTGAGCAGCAGCAGCACGATCACCGGCGAGTCGATGAACGGCTCGAGCAGCCCGGCGAAGCGATCCGGCGCCTGGGCATAGGCCAGCTCCCAGCTGATCACCGAGGAGATGCCGATGATCATGAAGATCGCCGCGGCCAGCCGGGTGGTCTCGACCACCGCCCGCCAGAAGGCGCCCGGACGCAGCTCGCCCATCGCCAGGCCGCACAGGGCGACGTAGAGCACGGTCAGCGCCCCGGACTCGGTGGGCGTGACGAAGCCCAGAACGATCCCGGCGACGATGATGAAGGGCGCGACCAGCGCCGGCAACGCGCCACGTACCGCTGTAAACACCTCGCTCATCGCCGGCAGCGTGGTGCGTCGCTCCAGGCCGGCGCGCCGGGCGTGCAAGGCGTTCATGGCCATGAACGCCAGCGCCAGCAGCAGGCCCGGCACCACGCCGCCGAGGAACAGCTGGCCGACCGAGGTGTTGGTCTGCGCGCTGTAGAGGATCATGAAGATGCTCGGCGGGATGATCGGGCCGATCAGCGAGCTGCCGGCGGTCAGCCCGGCGGCGAAGGCGGTGGAATAGCCCTCGCGGGTCATCGCCGGCACCAGCAGCGCGCCCAGCGCCGAGGCATCGGCGGCCGCCGAACCGTTGACGCCGGACATGAAGACGCTGCCCACCACGTTGACGTGACCGATGCCGCCGCGCAGATGGCCGACCAGCAGCCGCGCGACACGCATCAGCCGCTCGGTCATGCCGCAGGCGTTCATCAGGTTGCCGGCGAGAATGAACAGCGGAATCGCCATCAGCGAGAAGCTGTTCAAGCCGCCGAAGAACTGCTGCGGCATCATTCGCGCGACCATTCCCGGGTCGACGAACACGAACCCCACCAGGGCGGTGACGATCAGCGTCAGGAACAGCGGGATGCCCAGCAGGGTGTTGGCCAGCAGGGTGGCGAACATCGTGGCGACCATCATGAGGCGGCCCCCTCGACGGCGTCGTCGGCGCCGGGTTGCGGCAGCGGATTCGGGCCGTGGATCAGCACCTGCAGGGCGAGCAGGCCGAAGCCCAGCGGCATGGCCAGCATCGGGATGGTGCGGCTGATGCCCAGCCCCTGGGAGGTGAAGTAGCCGACCGAGAGCGCGTAGTGCCAGCTCCACCAGGTCATCGCCAGCGCCAGCACCAAGGTCAGCAGCCACTGGTAGCCCAGCAGCACGCGGCGGGCGGTCACGCCCAGCCGGCGCTCGAGCAGCGCCACACGCATGTGCTCGCCGCGCACCCAGACGTTGCCGGCGATCAGCAGCGCCGAGGCGATCAGGCAGTAACGGGCGAGCTCGTCGCTCCAGATCGGCGCCTGGCCGACCACGTAGCGGGTGACGACGCCGTAGAGGATGTCGACCAGGGTGATCAGCAGCGCCAGGCCGCCGAGGCCGGTGGTGACCCGGCCCAGCAGCGTCAGCAGGGTATCTCGGAACATGGCGGTGTCACACGCTCACGGCCGGCCGTGAGCGCGTCTCCTCGGGTGAATGGAAAGCGCGATCAGTCGGCGAGCAGGTCGCCCTGCCCGGCATCCTCGAGCGCCGTCTTGATCCACTCCTCGCCGATGTCCTTCTGCCGGAGCCAGTCGATGTAGGCCGGCTGGCCCTTCTCGCGGAAGGCGGCGAGCTCCTCCTCGCTGGGCTCGATCACCTGCATGCCGTGGTCGGCGAGGAACTGGATGCGCTCGTCGACACGCTTCTCGACGTCCTCGCGGTTGAGCGCGTTGGCCTCCTCCACGGCCGCGTCGATCGCCCGGCGATCCTCCTCGGAGAGGCCGTCGTACCAGCTGCCGTTGGCGATCAGGAACTGGTCCGAGTACTGCACGTTGGCCAGCGTCAGGTACTTCTGCACCTCGTAGAGGCTGCCCATGATGATGTACATCGGCGGGTTCATCTGGCCGTCGGCGACGTTGGTCTTGAGCGCCATGTAGGTATCGGTCCAGGGGATCGGCGTGCCGGAGGCGCCGAATGCCTCGTAGAGCGCCACCTGGCTGGGGTCCATGGCGCGGAAGCGAAGGCCCTCGAAGTCGTCCGGGCTGCTGATGGGGCGCTTGGAGTTGGTGAAATCGAGAAAGCCCCCCTCCTCGATCACCCCGAGCAGTTCGGCGCCGGTGCGTTCCTTCAGGGTATCCTCGACCTTGCTCCAGTAGTCGCCCTCGTCGAAGAACCGGTGGGCGGCGTCATAGTCCTCGAACAGGAAGGGAATCGCGCTGACGTAGATCTCCGGCACGATCGGCGACAGGCCGGCGAACGAGGCGATATTCAGGCTCGGCGAGTTGATCACCTGCTCCATGCGCTCCTGCTCCTCGCCGAGCATCGAGTTGGGATAGAGCTTGAGCTGGATGTCGCCGTCGGTCTTTTCCTCGACCAGTCGCTTGAGATTGCTGGCGAACAGGTGCACGGCGTTCTTGTCGGTGTCGGGCGGGCCGTTGTAGCTCAGGTTGATGGTCGTGGCGGCGTTGGCCAGGCTCGCGGTGGCGAACATGCCCGTCGCGGCGACGGCCAGCAGGGCGTTGTGCAGGGTGGGAATGCGCATGAAAGGCTCCTTGTTGTTATGCGATTCGAGGACGGCTGCGTCGGCCAAGGGCGACATCTCGACGCTAGCCGTTGCGGTGTTGACCTTTCAAGTCATCGAGCGTTGCTTTCAAGGCAACACCTGAGCATCCAGAACGCGCGGCGCGTCGGCACTGAAGAAACGCATGCTGCGCCGCAGATGCCGGATGAACGCCTGGGCGGCCACCGTCAACGGCCGCTCGGCCTGGCTGACGATGCGCGCCCGGGCATGCCGCAGCACGCTCGCGTCCACCTCGCGGGCGACGATGCTGCCTTCATGGATCTCCTCGAGCACGCTCAGCTCGGGCATGAAGGTCACGCCCAATCCCGAGCGCACGAAGTTCTTGAGTACCGAGACCGAATTGGTCTTCATGCGGGGTCGATAGGACAGATGCGTCTCGTAGAGCGCCATGTCCACCAGCTGCCGCATGCCGGTATGGCTGTCGATCAGCGCCAGTGGATGATCGGCGATCGCCGCCAGCGACAGGGGCGCCGAGACCCGGGCCAGAGCGTGCCCGGCGGGCACGATCAGATCCAGCGGCTGGCGGCGGTCGATGTGCGAGACCAGTTGCGGGTCGTCGGGCGGTGCGTAGAGCAGCGCCAGGTCGACGGCATCTTCCCTGACCAGCTGCATCGCTTCGGTCAATCCGGCCATGCGCACCTCGATCTCCAGCCCCGGGTAGGTGGCGAGGAAATTCTGCAGCGGCGCCGAGATCAGGTCGGCGATGAAGCCCTCGCCGACGGCGATGCGCACCTCGCCGCGCTCGAGGTTCTGCAGCGCCTGCAGGCGCGACAGTGTGGCCCGCTCGGCGGCACGCTGGTCTCGATAGTGGCGCAGGATCAGCTCGCCCGCCGGGGTCAGCGCAACCCGCGAGGCACGCACCAGCAGCAGGGTATCCAGCTCCTCCTCGAGGGCGCGCAACTGGCGACTGAGCGCCGACGGATTGACGCCCAGCTGGGCGGCAGCACGGCGCAACGAGCCGTAGTGGACAATGGCGTCGAGGTATTCCAGGGCGCGGGTCTTGAAGGGGCTCATCACGAACTCGGCTCGGCAGGCGGTCTCTTCATCTTTGCGGCCGCGGCGTCGCGACCTTCACGAAAGAGCATCATACTCCGACCACTTCGCTCGAGCGCATTACGTCCCTCGTGACCGTGTTAGGGTGGAGGCATGTCCGCCAACGCTCCCAGCACGCCACATTTGCGCCCCGCCCGAGTCGACGACCTCGACACCGTGCTCGCCTGGCCCGCCGACGCCGCGGCGAGCCGGCGCTGGGCGGGGCCGCGGCTGCCCTACCCGACCACGGCCAACACCGCCTGGATGACGCTCGAGGCCTCCCCGGAGAACAGCTTTGCGCTGGTCGACGCCGACGGCGCGCTGCTCGGTTTCGGCCAACTACTGCGCTGGGACTATCGAGTGGTGCATCTGGCACGACTGATCGTCGCCCCGGCTCAGCGCGGCCGAGGCCTGGGGCGCGAGCTCTGTCGGGCGCTGATCGCCCGCGCCAGCGAGGCGTTCGAGGCCCGCCGGTTGACCCTCAACGTCTATGCTGACAACCATACTGCCTTAAGCCTGTATCGCTCACTGGGCTTCACCGAACTGCTGCGCAACGAGGCCGGTGACGTGATCTTCATGAGCTTGGTATTGTCTTTACGTTGAGCCGTTGCCCCGGGAATTTGCCAGGCGTACCGAGACGCGGTAGCTTGAGGCAACGGAATACTTGAGTGGAGTACTCGGAGAATGAATCAGCGCAAGAGCGTCATCACCCGCGTCTACGTTCCCACCCATGTCCGTGACCTGCCCAACGGCGAACGGGAGACGATTCCCGGGCATTACCGGACGCCCGAGACCGGCCAGGAGTCAACGGACAACGACGGCGATACCCACGACTCCTGAGCCTCGTGCGTCACCGACTCAGGTCGACCTTGATCGTCTGCCCCTTGCCGACCTCGACCTGCTTGAGGATCAGCGGGCTGCGCGACTGGCCGCCGGGAAGCACCACGCTGCCGGCGACATAGAACACCCCTGCGGGGATATCGTGGGCGACAAAATAACCGTTGGCGTCGGTCTCGGCGTAATGGGTGTACTCCCGTGCCCGCGGATCGGCGGGCTCGATGCGCTTGCCGGCCAGCGCCACATCGGCAGCCTCGGCGGAGTATTGTGTCGCCGGCGCGATCGATACCGTCTCGTGGGCGCCGACGAGCGTCTGTCCTTTTGAGGTGGTGTAGCTCAGACGCCCCTTGATCGTCGCGCTGCCGTGCTTGTCGAGCTTGGCGTAGGTCTCGGCGGGAAACGGCACCTTGCGTTCGACCATCCCCGGCTGTCCGGGCGCCTCGCCACCGCGCTCGATGACTGCCGGGGGGCGGCCCGTCTCGCCGCCCCCCGGCAGCATGCTCTGTAATCCCTGACAGCCGCTGAGCAGCAGTCCCAGCAACACCACTCCCATCCATTGGCGCATCACAGCCTCCCCTCCATGCCCAAGCCGCTCGGGCCTGATTTATCGATATGGCGCTTACGTCTCGTCCTGCTCCGGGGCGCGCAGGACCATCTGTGAACCGCGAATGCGGATATCGAAACGGCCCAGAAAACTCATTCCCAGCAAGGCGGTGTCACCCCCGATGCCGGGATTGATCGAACCGCGTACGTCACGGGCCTGAAGACCGCCCAGCGAGACCCGATCGAGTGTAGTCATGAACCCGCTGGCGCGCCCGTTGGCGGTATCGAACGTGGCCCGAATACCGCGCTCGAGCCCCAGGCGATCGGCGAGACCGGCGGGAATCGAGACCAGACTGGCGCCGGTGTCCAGCAGGAAGGTCACCGGCTCACCGTTGATACGCCCGGTGGCCACAAAGTGCCCGCCGGCATTGCGCGTCAGAGTGATCGGCCCAGTACCTTCGTCCTCCACGAGTCCGGCATTAGGATTGTGCCGCGTCGTCAGGCTATCCTGGAACCAGAGTACGGCCAGGCCCAGCAGGATCACCCAGAACAGCACCATCATGCCCAGGCCGGTGCGTCGCACGCCGTCGTTGTCGTTGCTCATATCGCCTCGATCATCGTCCACGTCGTCACCGAGCCCTGCTTTCCGACGGCGTCACCAGGCACCGCCGATGCGGAATCGTTGGCGGAAACGGCTCGATCCAACATTCATTGATGTATGTCACATCGTTGATGCGCCGACAACGGATAATGGCTGCACCGGATCGCTCTCGCCATCATCAGGATACCAGTCATGCCCCAGGAACTCCGCAAGCGCCTCGTGCGCGGTCTGGTCGTCATCGCCATCGTGGTGGCCGTCGCCCTGCTGGGCTGGACAGCGCTGCGACCCGACGGCCTGGGCGACGCCATCGCCAGCGGCAACGGACGTATCGAGGCCACCGAAATCGATATCGCCACCCAACTGAGCGGCCGGGTCGAGGAGATCCTCGTCGACGAAGGCGATTTCGTCGAGCCCGACCAGGTGCTGGCGCGCATGAACACCCGCACCCTGCAGGCGGAGCTCAGCCAAGCCAAGGCCGAGGCGCTGCGTGCCCGCAATGCCCTGCAGACCGCCCATGCCATGGTGGCCCAGAGCGAAAGCAACGAGGCCTCCGCCGAGGCGGTCGTTCAGCAGCGCCAGGCGGAACTCACTGCGGCACGCAAGCGCTACGAGCGCTCCAATACCCTGCTGCAGCGCAATGTCATTTCCCGTCAGCAGGTGGATGACGACCGCGCTGCCATGCAAAGCGCCGAAGCCGCGCTGGCGGCCTCGAGAGCCCAGGTCTCGGCGACCCAGGCGGCCATCGTCGCGGCCCGCTCTCAGGTCATCGAGGCGCAGTCCGCCATCGACGCCGCCGAAGCCGGCGTGGCGAGGATCCAGGCGGACCTGGATGACAGCCAGCTACGCGCCGACCGCCTGGCCCGGGTGCAGTACCGCGTGGCGGAACCCGGCGAAGTGCTGGCCGCCGGCGGCAATGTACTCAATCTGATCGACCTGACCGACGTCTACATGACGTTCTTTCTGCCCACCTCGCAGGCCGGGCGCGTGGCGCTGGGCGACGAGGTGCGCCTGATTCTCGATGCCGTCCCGGCGTACGTGATCCCCGCCCGCGTCAGCTTCGTCGCCAGCACCGCCCAGTTCACGCCCAAGACGGTGGAAACCGCCAGCGAACGGGAAAAACTCATGTTCCGCATCCGGGCGCGCATCGATCCGCAGCTGCTGCGCGACCATCTCGAGCAGGTCAAGACCGGCCTGCCCGGCATGGCCTATCTCAAGCTCGACGCCGACGCCGAGTGGCCCGACTTTCTTAAGCAGAACGTTCTTCAGGTGAACGTGTCGTCATGACCGAGGATAGCGTCGCGCGGCTGCGCAACGTCGGCCTCAAGTACGCCAGAACCGTGGCCCTGGCCGACGTGAGCCTCGAGGTTCCGGCCCGGCGGATGGTCGGGCTGATCGGCCCCGACGGGGTCGGCAAGTCGAGCCTGCTGGCGCTGATCGCCGGGGCCCGACGCCTCCAGCAGGGGCATATCGAGGTGCTCGGCGGCGACATCGCCGACAGCGAGCATCGCCGCCTCACCGGGCCGCGCATCGCCTACATGCCGCAGGGACTCGGCAAGAACCTCTATGCGACCCTGACCGTGCGCGAGAATCTCGAATTCTTCGCCCGCCTGTTCGGTCAGGACCACGACGAGCGCGAGCGGCGCATTGCCGACCTGACCCGCAGCACCGGCCTGGGCGACTTCACCGAGCGCCCCGCCGGTAAGCTCTCCGGCGGCATGAAGCAGAAGCTGGGCTTGTGCTGTGCGCTGATCCACGATCCCGACCTCTTGATCCTCGACGAGCCGACCACCGGGGTCGATCCGCTCTCGCGCAGCCAGTTCTGGGATCTGATCGCCCGCATCCGCCAGCAGCGCCCCCACATGAGCGTGCTGGTGGCCACGGCCTACATGGACGAGGCCCAACGCTTCGACTGGCTGGTGGCGATGAACGACGGCCAGGTGCTCGATACCGGCCCGCCCCGGGCGCTGCTCGAGAAGACTGGCTGCAGCTCGCTGGAGGAGGCGTTCATCCAACTGCTGCCCGAGGAGAGACGCCGCGGGCATCGGCAGCTTGCCATTCCGCCACGTCCTGCCAATGACGAGATCGCCATCGAGGCCCACGGCCTGACCAAGCGCTTCGGCGATTTCACCGCCGTGGATCACGTCGACTTTCGCATCGAGCGTGGCGAGATCTTCGGCTTTCTCGGCTCCAACGGCTGCGGCAAGTCGACCACCATGAAGATGCTCACCGGCCTTTTGCCCTTCGAGGAGGGCGAGGCCCGGCTGTTCGGCCAGCCGGTCGACCCCAGCGACATCGAATCGCGCCGCCGGGTCGGTTACATGTCCCAGGCGTTCTCGCTGTACAGCGAACTCAGCGTGGGCCAGAACCTCGACCTGCATGCCCGCCTGTTTCACCTGCCCGACGACGACTATCGCGCGCGCCGCCAGGAACTGCTGGAGCAGTTCGACCTGCAGGACGTCGTCGATGTCCTGCCCAGCAGGCTGCCGCTGGGCGTGCGCCAGCGCCTGTCGCTGGCCGTCGCGGTCCTCCACCGTCCCGAGATCCTGATCCTCGACGAACCGACTTCCGGCGTCGATCCGATCGCCCGCGACAATTTCTGGGCCCAGCTGGTCAAGATGTCGCGCGAGGATGGCGTCACCCTCTTCGTCTCCACCCACTTCATGAACGAGGCCATGCGCTGCGATCGCATCTCGCTGATGCATGCCGGTCGGGTGCTGGCCAGCGATACGCCACAGGCGCTTCAGGAGAAGCGCGGCGCCGACACGCTGGAACAGGCCTTTATCGCCTATCTGCGCGAGGCCAGCCAGGCCCCGGAGGAACCGGGCGACAGCGCTCCATCCGCGCCCCCCTCCGCGGCCCCGGCGACGGCCGACGCCCCGCCGCCACGCTTCAGCTGGCGGCGGCTGCTCAGTTATGCCCACCGCGAGGGCCTGGAGCTGCGCCGCGACCCGATTCGCGCCACGCTGGCCCTGGCGGGCACGCTGATCCTGATGTTCATCATGGGCTATGGCATTACCATGGACGTGGAGGATCTCTCCTTCGCCGTGCTCGACCGCGACCAGACCACGACCAGCCAGCATTACACGCTCAACCTGTCCGGCTCGCGCTACTTCAGCGAAAAACCGCCGCTGCAGAGCTACACGGAACTCGACGAACGGCTGCGCAACGGCGATATCAGCCTCGCCGTGGAAATACCGCCGCATTTCGGACGCGACCTCAAACGCGGCGACTCGCCTCAGGTCGCCTACTGGATCGACGGCGCCATGCCCAGTCGCGCCAGCACGATACGCGGCTATGTCCAGGGCATTCATGCCCGCTATCTGCAGGAGCTGGCCCGCGATGACGCCCCCGGCAGCGGACAGGTCGATATCGCCCTGCGCTATCGCTACAACCCCGACGTGCGCAGCCTGCCGGCCATGGTGCCGGCGGTCATTCCGCTGTTGCTGATGATGATTCCCGCCATGCTCACCGCGTTGGGCGTGGTGCGCGAAAAGGAACTGGGCTCTATCACCAACTTCTATGTCACCCCGGTGACACGGCTGGAGTTCCTGATCGGCAAGCAGTTGCCCTATGTGGCCATGGGGATGGTCAACTTCGTCCTGCTGATCGTGCTTTCGGTCGTCGTCTTCGCTGTGCCGGTCAAGGGCAGCCTGCTGGTCCTGACGCTGGGGGCCCTGCTCTACGTGATGTGCGCCACGGGGCTGGGGCTTCTGATCTCGGCGCTGTTCAACAGTCAGATCGCCGCGATCTTCGGCACCGCCATCGCCACCCTGGTGCCGGCAATCCAGTTTTCGGGCATGATCCACCCCGTCTCGGCCATGGACGGGGCCTCGGCGGTGATCGGCCAGCTCTATCCCACCAGCCACTTTCTGCTCATCAGCCGTGGCGTATTTTCCAAGGCGCTGGGGCTGCTTGATCTTTATCCCTATTTCCTGGCCCTGCTGGCGACCATTCCGGTGTTGAACCTGCTGAGCCTCGCCAGCCTCAGGAAACAGGAGACATGATGCGCACGCTCTCCAATATTCTTCAGCTCGGGCTCAAGGAACTGCGTACCCTGCTCCGCGATCCGGCCATGATGGTGCTGATCGTCTACGCCTTCAGCATCAGCATCTATTCCAGCGCCACCGCGGTTCCGGAATCGCCCTATCGGGCCACCATCGCGGTGGTCGACGAGGATCGCTCGCCCGCCTCGCAACGCCTCATCGACGCCTTTCAGGAGCCCTACTTTCTCGAACCGGTGCTGATGACCAACCCTGCCGAAATGGACGCCGGCATGGACGCGGGACGCTACACCTTCACGCTGGACATCCCTCCCGGCTTCCAGCGCGACCTGCTCGACGGCGATACGGTCACGATCCAGCTCAACGTCGATGCGACCCAGGTCAGTCAGGCGTTCACCGGGGCCGGCTACATCCAGCAGATCATCAATGACGAAGTCGCCACCTTCCTGGCGGGACACGACCCCGATGCCATCACGCCCGTGCAAGCGGTGGTGCGCGTGGCCTACAACCCCAACCTGATTCAAGCCTGGTTCGGCGCGATAAACGCGGTCATCAATCAGATCACCATGCTGTCGATCGTGCTCACCGGCGCGGCGCTGATCCGCGAGCGCGAACACGGCACCATCGAGCACCTGCTGGTGATGCCGGTGACCCCCTTCGAGATCATGACGGCCAAGGTGTGGTCGATGGGGCTGGTGGTCCTGACGGCCTCCGCCTTCGCCCTGCGCGTGGTCGTGGAAAGCTGGTTGCAGGTTCCCATCCCCGGTTCGCTCGCCCTGTTCCTGTTCGGCGCCATGTTGCACCTGTTCGCCACGACATCGATGGGCATCTTCCTCGGCACCGTGGCCCGCTCCATGCCGCAGCTCGGGCTGCTGATCATCCTCACGCTGATCCCGCTGCAGGTGCTGTCCGGCGGCACGACGCCGCGGGAAAGCATGCCGGTGTTCATTCAGGACATCATGCTCGCCGCACCGACCACGCACTTCGTGATGCTGGGACAAGGCATCCTGTTTCGTGGCGCAGGGCTGGCCATCGTCTGGCCGCAGCTACTGGCACTGGTGGTGATTGGCGCGGTTTTCTTCCTGTTCGCCCTGTCCCGGCTGCGCAAGTCGCTGGGGTGAGCGAACACAAGATGAACAGAGCACAAGCTGTTGCCATGCCTACCGATACCTCTAGTCGTGACGCTCCTGAGATGCCTTCACCCATGACCGAGCCCGGCCACATCGAACAGCGGGACAATCGCCTGGCCATCGTCGGTGCCTGGACTCTGCCGCACTACGCCGCCTTATGCCTTGAACTCGACCGCAGCCCCCGGCGTGAAATAACCGCCGCGGCAATCGATCTCACCGAACTCGGCGCCCTGGACACCGCCGGCGCCGCCTTGTTGGCGGAACTCGTCGGTGCCCAACGACTCGCCGCGATCGACGACTGGGCCCCCGACCTGCCGGCGACGCGCCGCGCCCTGCTGCGCACCCTGGGCGAGGCCATGGCCGACAACCCGCCGCCCCCGGCGCAGCCCACCCGGCCACTGAAGGATAGCCTGGCGTGGACCGGCCAGTTCGTCGAGGGGCTCTGGCAACAGCAGCGCCAGCTGCTCGGCTTCATCGGCCAGGTGCTCGCCACCCTGGCCGCCACCGCCTGGCGACCGGGCCGCTGGCGCCTCACCGCGATGGTGGCCCAGCTGCACCAGACGGGCCTCAACGCCCTGCCCATCGTCGCCCTGCTGACCTTCCTGGTGGGGGCGGTGGTGGCCTTCCTCGGCGCCACGGTGCTGCGCGGCTTCGGCGCCACCATCTACACCGTCAACCTGGTCGCCTTCGCCTTCCTGCGCGAGTTCGGCGTGTTGCTCGCCGCGATTCTGCTCGCCGGCCGCACCGCCAGCGCCTTCACGGCCCAGCTCGGTGCCATGAAGGCCAACGAGGAGCTCGACGCCGTGCGCACCCTCGGCATCGACCCCATCGAGCTGCTGGTGCTGCCGCGGGTGCTGGCGATGATGCTGACCCTGCCGATCCTCTCCTTCGTGGGCATGCTGAGCGGCATCCTCGGCGGTGCCCTGGTCTGCCTGCAGGCCCTGGATATCTCGCTTATCCAGTTTCTGGCCATCCTGCAGCGTGACATCCCGCTCAACCACTTCCTGGTGGGACTCGCCAAGGCACCGCTGTTTGCCTTCCTCATTGCAGTAATCGGTTGCCTGGAGGGCTTCAAGGTCAGCGGCAGCGCCCAGTCGGTGGGCGAACACACCACCTCGAGCGTGGTGCAGTCGATCTTCGTGGTGATTCTGCTGGATGCAGTGGCGGCGCTGTTCTTCATGGAGATGGGCTGGTGAGCGCGTCCCGGGAACCACTGATCCGGGTTCGCGGACTGGCCAACCGCTTCGGCCAGCACAGCGTTCATGAGAACCTCGATCTCGACCTCTACCCGGGCGAGATCCTCGGCGTGGTCGGCGGCTCGGGCACCGGCAAGTCGGTCCTGCTGCGCAGCATCGTCGGCCTGCTGCGGCCCAGCGCCGGGCAGATCGAGGTGTTCGGCGAGGAGCTCCTGAGCCTCTCCGCCCAGGACCGCTCGCGGGTGGAGCGCCGCTTCGGGGTACTCTTCCAGCGCGGGGCGCTGTTCACCTCGCTGTCCCTGCAGGAGAACGTCGCCCTGCCGCTGATCGAGCACATCGGGCTCACCCGCGCCGATGCCGAGGCCCTGGCCCGGGTCAAGCTGGCGCTGGCCGGACTGCCCGGGGAATCCGCAACCCAGTATCCCGCCGAGCTCTCAGGTGGCATGATCAAGCGGGCTGCCCTGGCGCGCGCCCTGGCGCTGGACCCGGAAGTGCTGTTCCTGGACGAACCGACGGCGGGCCTGGATCCGATCGCCGCGGCGGCCTTCGACCGCCTGATCCTGACCCTGCGCGACGCACTCGGCCTGAGTGTCTTCCTGGTCACCCACGACCTGGACACCCTCTATGCCGCCTGCGACCGGGTGGCCGTGCTGTCACGAGGCCGAGTGCTGGTGGCCGACCGCCTCGACGTCGTCGCGGCCACCGACGATGCCTGGATCCATGACTATTTTCACGGCCCACGAGGCCGTGCCGCCCACCTGGCGGCCTACCCCGATGAGGAGTCCTGACGATGGAACCCCGCGCCCATCATGTGCTGATCGGACTGTTCACGGTGATTACCCTGGGCAGCGCGCTGCTGTTCGCCCTCTGGCTCGGCAAGTCCAGCGTCGACCGCGACTATGCCTGGTACGAGATCCGCTTCAACCGGGCCGTCAGCGGGCTCGCCGAGGGCAACGCAGTCCAGTACACCGGCATCGAGGTCGGCGATGTGGTCAGGCTGCGCCTCGATCCCCAGGACCCGCGCCAGGTGCGGGCGCTGATCCGCGTCTACAGCGACGTCCCGATCAAGCAGGATACCCGCGCCAGCCTGGCGCTGGCCAACATCACCGGCACCATGAACATCCAGCTGCTCGGCGGCACGCCCGAGAGTCCACGCCTGCAAGGCAACCGCGACGATCCCCCGCTGATCCAGGCCGAGCCCTCGCCGCTGAGCTCGCTGCTCGCCAACAGCGAGGAGCTCTTCGCCCAGGTGGACCGCTTGCTGACCAATGCCAACCGGCTGCTCTCCGAGGAGAACGCCGAGAGCCTGACGCGCACCCTGGGCAACCTGGAGGTCGTCTCACGGGCTTTGGTCGACCAGCGCCATGCCCTCGGCGAGGCCATGGCGCGCTTCGGTGAGACCGGCGAGCAGCTCGAGGCCTCCCTGCAGAGCTTCAGCCGCCTGGGCGAAAGTGCCAACGCGCTGCTGGACGCCGAGGGGCGCGATACCTTGCAGAGCGCCCGGCGTGCGATGCAATCGCTGGAGTCCACCACCGCCCGGCTGGATCGCCTGACCGCACGCCACGAGGACTCCCTGGCGCGGGGCCTGCAAGGCGTGGGCGAGCTCGACCCGGCCATGCGCGAACTGCACGCGACACTGCGCGCCCTGAACCGTCTGGTGCGACGCATCGAGGAAAATCCCGCCGATGCCCTGCGGGGGCGCGACGCGATACAGGAGTTCTCCCCATGACCCTGCCCCCGATGCCACGGCTCGCGATGGTACTGTCCTTGCTGATGATCGCCGGTCTCCCCGCGGGCTGCAGCCTGCTCCCCGAGCGCGAACCGGTACGCCTGTTCACGCTGTCCGAGCCGTCGCTGTCGGCGTATCATGAGGCCACCCGCGACCTCACCCTGCGCCTCGACACGCCGAGCGCCGGGGCACCGCTGGATGGCCGGCGCCTGCTGGTCATGCCCTCGCCCGGGGAGTTCCAGGCCTATGCCGGGGCACGCTGGAGCGACGATGCCCCGCGGCTGCTGCGCGACCACCTGATCGCGGCCTTCCGCCTCGATGGTCGCCTGGCCGCCGTGGTGAACGACACCAGCCGGGCGCGCAGCGACGCCACCCTGGCGAGCCACCTGGGGGCCTTCCATAGCCGCTACCGCGAGGGCGCGCCCGAGGTAATAATGCGCCTTGACGTCCAGCTTCTCGACGAGTCCAGCCGCGAGGTGCTGGCCAGCCGCCGCATCGAGGCGGTAGTCGCAAGCGAGGATGACAGCCTCGATGCCGTGGTCGAGGCCTTCGACCGCGCCGCCGACCGGCTCGCCAGCGAGCTGGTCGACTGGACGCTAAGAGAAATACCTTTACAAAAGTAGCGAGTGAAGCCCATGCATGGCGAAATCAGCCGAAAAGGGGTCTTTGGATGCATCATAGGGGGTTTAGCTCGGTCAAGCAGACGAACCGACCATTCACTCCTGCGCCAATGGGGTCCGACCGCCACTGGCCATGGATCCGGGTTTGGCATCAGTCGCGTGCCTTCGCCGCCCGCGGCGTCGCGGCTGGCGTCGAGCGGCTCTCGCCCATCGACCGGACGGGGCGCCAGTGCAGCAACCCATGCGCGAGCATGCCGAACACCACGCCCCAGAACGCCGACCCCAGCCCCAGCAGGCTCATCCCCGAAGCGGTCGCCAGGAAGGTGATCACCGCGGCCTCGCGGTGCTCAATATCCTCGACCGCGGCGACCAGGTTGCCGGCGATCGCGCCGATCAGCGCCAGCCCCGCCAGCACAGCGACGAAGGCCGCCGGCAGGGCGCTGAACAGCGCCACGATGGTGCCGGCGAAGAGCGCACCGAAGAGATAGAACACGCCGTTGGCGATACCCGCCACGTAGCGCCGGTCCGGGTCGGGATGGGCGTCCTCGCCGGTGCAGATCGCCGCGGTGATCGCCGCGACCACGGTGGTCACCCCACCGAACAGCGCCGTCGGCAGCGAGACCAGGCCCGCCACGGTGACGATCGGCCGGGCGCGGGTGGTGTAGCCTGCCCCGCGCAGGATCGCCATGCCCGGCAGGAACTGCCCGGTGAGGCTGACCAGTACCAGCGGCAGCGCCAGGCTCAGCACGGCGTGCCAGCTCCACTCGGGGGCGATGAACTGCGGCGTCGCCAGCTGCCAGCGCACGCCGCTCAGCGAGGTGCCCTCGAGCCCCACCGACAGCGCGATGCCGGTCACCAGCAGCAGCACCAGGCAGTAGCGCGGCGCCAGACGCTTGAACACCAGGTAGGCGGCGAGCATGCTCAGCGCCAGCAGCGGCGTGCTCTCCACCGAGCGGAAGGCGCCGAGCCCGAACTGGAACAGGATGCCCGCCATCATCCCGGCGGCGATCCCCGAGGGGATGCGCCGCATCAGCCAGTCGAAGCTCCCCGAGACACCGACCAGCAGGATGATCAGCGCCGCAACGAGATAGGCGCCCACCGCCTCGTTGAGCGACAGCCCCGGGAACAGCGTCACCAGCAGTGCCGTGCCCGGCGCCGACCAGGCGGTGATCACCGGTATTTTCAGCCAGGCGCTGAGCAGGATGCCGGACAGCGCCGCGCCGATCGAGATCGCCCACACCCAGGAGGTCAGCATCTCGGGAGCGACATCGGCGCTGCGGGCCGCCTGGAAGAAGATCGCCAGCGGCCCCGAATAGGAAATCAGCACGGCCAGGAAACCGGCCGCCACGGCGGAAATCGACCAATCCTTGAACATCATCGTCTCTCCAGCGGGTCAGGGAAACCGGCACGCGGAGTCCGGGCCGGTCTCGCGTCGCAAAAAAGGCCCGCACGGCCTGGGCAGCCTGCGGACCAATGGAGGATATCGGGCGGCACGGCAGCGGCCATGCCCCGGGGGCTCGTGGCCTCAGGCGATGGCACCGCGCCCGAGGCGTCTCGGCTCAGGACGCCGAGGGCTCGTTGGCGACCCGGCGGATGAACTCGAAGTCCCTGGTCTCGAAGATCAGCGAGACCCCCACGCCCAGCACCAGGGCCCAGAAGGACGAACCGATGCCCAGGATCTGCAGGCCCGAGGCGGCGATCAGGAAGGAAAACAGTCCGCCCATCTCGTGCTTGCCCGCGAAAGTCATGTACATCGCCGAGGTGATCACCCGCAGCAGGGCCAGGCCGGCGATGATGGCGATGAAGTAGGACGGCATCGCCTCGATCAGGCTGACCACGTAGCCGTAGAAGGGGGCCGCTACCACGAAGATCGCCCCGGCGATCACCGCCGCCACCCAGCGCTTGTCCGGCTTGCCGGCCTCGGGCGAGGAGCAGATGCCGGTCATCGGCGCGGCGATGCAGGTGCTGTGGAGGTTGAAGAAGGACGAGATCATGGTCGCGAAGCCGCCCACCGCGGTGATGGCATTGGCCGGCACCGACTTGTAGCCCATGCCCTGGACCAGGCCGACGCCGGCCGGCGTCTCCATGCCCACCAGGATCAGCGCCAGCGGCAGGCCGTAGGCCAGGAAGGCCTCCAGGGTAAACTTGGGAACGATGAACTCGGGCAAGGTCACCGAGAACGTCACGCCGGAGAAGTCGACCCCGGTGACCAGCATGTAGGCGATGCCCGCCAGCATGGCCACGATCAGCGGCGGTACCCGGCGCAGCAGGCGCGCCGACAGCAGAAAGGCCAGGATCATGATCGAGGCCGGCAGCAGGGCATGCTCCAGCGGGGCGACCATGTTGAGGCCGAACTTGAGCAGGATGCCGCCGACCATGCCCATGACGATGGGCATGGGGATCAGCTTCATGACGATCCCCATCACCCCGGCCAGCCCCGCCACCAGCGAGATGGCCCCGGCGATCAGCGAGGCGCCGAGCGCGGCTTCCACGCCGACCACCGGGATGATCGCCGCGAACAGCAGCGCCCCGGGGATGGAGTTGGCCATCGGCAGCGGCAGCCGGTAGTAGGCGGGCATGAACAGCCCGAACAGGCCGTTGATCATCAGGTAGGCGATGACCCAGATCATGATGAAGTGGGGGTCGAGTCCCGCGGCGGTGCCGGCGCTGATGTGGATCACGCCGGCGCTGAGGCCGAAGATACCGGCCACGACCCCGGCACTGACGTTGTCGACGTTGAGATCACGAATGAAGTCGGCGGGGGCGCGCCGCAGGCTGACGCCCTTCTCGAGGTGTTTCACGGTGTACTCCAGACATTGTTGTCGTTGGAATCGGGAGACGGTGGCGCCGCGCCCCGAGGGGGCGCGGCGGGCAATCAGCCCTGGTCGCCACCGGCCACCGGCAGCACGCTGCCGGTGATGTAGCTGGCCTCGTCGGAGGCCATGAACAGGATCGGTGCGGCCATCTCGTCCAGGGTGCCGTAGCGGCCGAACAGGCAGCTCTGCCTGGTCTGGTCGATATGCGCCTGGAACCAGGCCTGCTCGGTCGCATTGCGCGGCTCCGGGGTGCCGCGCGAGATCTTGCGTGGCGGCGCCTCGGTGCCGCCCGGCGCGGTGGCCACCACGCGGATGCCGTGCTCGGCATACTCGAAGGCCAGCGACGCCGTCATGGCGTTGACGCCACCCTTGGCCGCGGAGTAGGGAATCCGGTGGATGCCGCGGGTCGCCGCCGAGGAGACGTTGACGATCACCCCGCCGCCCTGCGCGATCATCGTCGGCAGCACCGCCCGGCAGCACCACAGGGTGGGCATCAGCGAGCGGGTGATCTCGGCCGAGATCTGCTCGGGGGTAAACTCGGTGAACGGCTTGAAGTTGATCGCCCCGCCCACGTTGTTGATCAGGATGTCGATGCGCCCGAAATGCTCGACACTCCGGGCCATGACCGTCTCGGCCCCCTCCCAGGTCTCCAGGTCGGCCTGCAGGGCGATGGCCTCCGCCCCCTGCCCCACCAGGTCGGCCACCACCTCCTGGACGAGATCGGAACGATCGACCAGCGCCAGGCGCGCGCCCTCGGTGGCGGCCCGCTCGGCGACGCGACGCCCGATGCCCTGGGCCGCGCCGGTGATCACCATCACCCGGTCCTGGAAACGCGAGTCCTGAAAGCGCCTCATGCCGCGCCCCCCGGTGCCTGGTTGGGGGTGAACTTCTCGTAGTAGAAACTCTGCGGGGTGATGCCCTGCTCGTCGAAGTACCTGAGCACCGCATCGACCATCGGCGGCGGCCCGCACAGGTAGACGTCGATGTCGCCGTCGTGCAGTACCCCGGCGTCCATGTGATGGGTCACGTAGCCCTTGCGCGGATGCTCGCTGGCCTCATCCACCACCACGGTGGCATAGGTGAAGTTGTCCAGCTCCCTGGCGAAGTGCTCCAGGGCATCGACCTTGACCAGATGGTCATCCTTGTTGACGCCGTAGATCAGATGGATCGGCTGGTCGTTGACCTCCCCTTCGGCCTTCTTCTGCACCAGCCGCTCGAGCATCGACAGGAAGGGCGCGAGACCGGTGCCGCCGGCCAGCATCAGCACCGGGCGGGTGATGTCGCGCAGGTAGAAGCTGCCCATCGGCCCGGTCAGGGCCAGCCGGTCGCCGACCTTGGCGCGCTCGGTCAGGTAGCCGCTCATCACCCCTTCGGGGATGTTGCGGATCAGGAAGGTCGCCCGCCGATCACCGGGCTTCGAGCTGAAGGAGTAGGAGCGGTGCTCGTCGGTACCCGGCACGTCGATATGGATGTACTGGCCGGGCAGGAAGGCCAGGGCGGCCTCATCGTCCAGATCCACCGCCAGCTCGATGCTGTCCTCGGAGAGCGACTCGACCATGGCCACGGTGCCCTCGAGCCTGCCCACCGCGGTCTTGCACAGCGTGGAGGCGACCGGAATCTGGATGATGCAGTCGGAGGACGGCACCATCTGGCAGGTCAGCACCTGGCCTTCGGCGGCCTCCTCGTCGGACAGCGCCTCGTCCAGGTACTCGTCGCCCAGGTCGAACTCGCCCTTCTCGCAGTGGCCCTTGCAGGTGCCGCAGACACCGTCGGAGCAGTCCATCGGCAGGTTGACCTTCTGGCGATAGGCGGCATCGAGGACCGTTTCCCCTTCCTTGCAGCCAATGAAGCGGGTCACGCCATCTTCGAAGTTGAGGGCAATGGTGTAGCTCATGGTCGAATCTCCTCCCCCACCGGTCATATATGGTAGATATCGATGACCTGGTGGATGTAGTCGTTGTTGAGTTGCACGACTTTCTTCTTGATCAGCGGGGTCTCGCCGGACACGTCCAGGGTATAGAAGCAGGTCCCGAAGTAGCTGTCGGTCCGCTTGTAGCGGTGGCTCAGGGTGTGCCAGTTGAAGCGCAGCTCCACCGTGTCGCCCTCCTGGGACAGCACCTCGAGGTTGCTGACCTGGTGGGTGGTGCGCGGCTCCGGCGTGCTCGCCCCACTGCGTTCGGTCTTGATCCGGTAGACCCGGTCCTCGAGCCCCTCGCGATTCGGGTAGTAGATCAGCGAGATCTCGCTGTGCGGATCCCGGGTCAGCTGGTCGTCGTCGTCCCAGGCCGGCATCCAGAACACCGCGTCCTTGCTGTAGCACTCGAGCCACTCGTCCCACTGGCGGTCGTCGAGCAGGCGCGCCTCGCGGTAGAGGAAGGCCTGGATATCCAGATAGCTGATGCTCATGGTCTCTCTCCCCTTGTCACGCGGTGGCGATGTACTGGCTGCGTTCCTTGTCGATGGCGCGCAGCATTTCCTCGACCCAGTGGCGGTGGTGCAGCACGTAGAGGCCTTCGTCCTCCGGGGCCGCGCCGCTGAGCAGCGGCTTCATGCCGATCGCCCTGGCGTTGTCGTCGGCGCCCTCGATCCACTGCTTGGCCCCGCGGGAGAGGTCGTTCCACTCGGCCAGCGCGCCGTTGTAGCCCTCCTGGCAGGCCCGGAACTCCTCGAGATCGTCCGGGGTGCCCATGCCGGAGACGTTGAAGAAGTCCTCGTACTGGCGGATGCGCACCCGGCGGCTCTCGGCGGATTCGCCCTTGGGCGCGAAGCAGTAGATGGTGACCTCGGTCTTGTCCACGGCGAGCGGGCGCAGCACGCGGATCTGCGTGGAGAACTGGTCCATCAGGTAGACGTTGGGGTACAGGCAGAGGTTGCGGGTCTGGTTGACGATCGAGTCGGCCCGCGCCTCGCCCAGCTCCTTCTCGATCCGGTCCTTCTCGTTGTAGACCGGGCGCACCTCGGGATTGAGCAGCCGCGTCCACAGCATCATGTGGCCGTTCTCGTAGGAGTAGAAGCCGCCCTGGCTCTTCGACCAGCCGTCGGCGTCCACCGCCTTGGTGCCGCCGGCGTCGTAGTTGCGGCGATCCATGGTCGAGGCATAGTTCCAGTGCACGCTGCTGACGTGGTAGCCGTCGGCGCCGTTCTCCGCCTGCAGCTTCCAGTTGCCGTTGTAGGTGTACGACGAGGTGCCGCGCAGGACCTCCAGGCCTTCCGGCGCCTGGTCGACGATGTTGTCGATGACCTTGGTGGTCTCGCCCAGGTACGCCTCGAGCGGCTGCACGTCGTCGCTCAGGCTGCCGAACAGAAAGCCCTTGTAGCTCTCGAAGCGCGGCAGGCGGGTCAGGTCGTGGGAGCCTTCCTGCTTGAAGCTGTCCGGGTAGGCGCCGGTCTTCTCGTTCTTGGCCTTGAGCAGCTTGCCGTCGTTCTTGAAGGTCCAGCCGTGGAACGGGCAGGTGAAGGTGCCCTTGTTGCCGCGCTTGCGCCGGCACAGGGTCGCGCCGCGGTGGGCACAGGCGTTGATCAGGCCGTGCAGCTCGCCCTGCTTGTCGCGGGTCACCAGCACCGGCTGGCGGCCCATGGTCACGGTGAGGTAGTCGCCCGGCTCGGGCAGCTGGCTTTCGTGGCCCAGGAACAGCCAGTTGCCCTCGAAGACGTGCTTCATCTCGAGTTCGAAGAACTCGGGATCGGTGAAGATGCTGCGGTGAACACGATAGATACCGGCGTCGGCGTCATCGACCACGGCACCGCGGACGCGTTCCTCGAGAAGATCAAGCTTGGTCGTCATGATCGGGATCCTCGATGGTTGTCGGGGGAAGGCCCTGGCGGCAGGGCCTTCCCGGTCGTCGGGAAGTAGCGGAGGCGCTGGGCCTCAGACCTTGGCGGTACCGGCCAGCTGGCTGGCCTTGTCCTGCTCGTCTTCCTTGGCACGCGGACGCGCGTGACGATGCTGGAGCTCAGGGTCGTCGGTCGCCGTCAGCACGATATCGAAGGTCACCTCGGAGAACGGGCCGTCCAGCTCGCGCCTGGCGATCTCGTCGGCGTCCTCGATGCGGTTGGCCGGAATCACCAGCTCCTCGCGAGTGGCGTAGGCGAAGTCGTCGAAGGTGTACGGGTCGCCCGCCAGGTTGATCTGGGTGGTCAGGTGCTGATAGCCCGGCGCCGAGATGAAGTAGTGGATATGCGCGGGGCGCTCGCCGTGGCGACCGAGCAGGTTGAGCACCTCCTGGGTCGGGCTGTCCGGCGGGCAGCCGTAGCCGGAGGGGATGATGCTGCGCACCGCGTAGCGACCGTCGCTGTCGGTGATGATGGTGCGACGCAGGTTGTAGTCGCTCTGGGTCGGGTCGAAGAACGAGTAGCCGCCCTTGGAGTTGGCGTGCCACACCTCGACCTTGGCACCGGCGACCGGGTTGCCCTGGGTGTCGCGCACCTGGCCGTTGAGCCACATCACCTCGCCGTCGGTGTCGCTGCCGTCATCCATGCGCCCGGTGCCGTGTACCTCGGGCGCACCGGCCACGTAGAGCGGCCCCTCGATGGTGCGCGGGGTGCCGCCGGTACGCTTGGCCTCGGCATCGGCGGCGTCCATGCGCATGTCCAGGAAGTGGTCGAAGCCCAGACCCGGCGACAGCAGGCCGAACTGGGTGCCCTGCCCCAGGGCGTTGAGCACGCTCACCGCGGACCAGTACTCTTCCGGGGTGATGTCGTAGTCATCGATGGTACGGAACAGGTCCGACAGGATCCGGTGCAGGATCCGCTTGGCGCGATCGTTGCCGCCTTCCTGGTCGAAACCGGCGATGGTGTTCAGGAAGTTCTGGACTTCGGGAGTGTCAAAGATCTTGACGGTCATGGTCTTGCCCTCGCTTTGTTATCGTGGTCTTCGGTGCGTGAAGTGAGCCGGCGCGACGTCAGGCGTCGCCGTCGCGGACGGAGGACGGGTGACGGCACAGCGGCTTGACGGCGATCTCCATGTAGGGGAACAGCGGCAGGTTGGACACCAGCTCCTGGAGCTCGGCGTTGTCCTCGACATCGAAGATGCTGACGTTCGAGTAGCTGCCCGCCACCCGCCACAGGTGACGCCACTTGCCCTGGCGCTGCAGGTCCTGCGAGTAGGCCTTCTCGGTCGCCTTGATCTCGGCGGCCTGCTCGGCCGGCATGTCGGGCGGCAGCTTGACGGTCATTTCCACCTGAAACAGCATGGTTCTCTCCTCTCGATAGGGCGACGCCCGGAGCATGTCTCGCCGGCGAGACGCCGGGATTCATGACGGACATCACGTGAGCGACGTCACCGGCGCGCGTAATGGGCCAGCTTGTCCTCGTCCAGGGTGATGCCAAGGCCCGGTGCCGTCGGCAGCTCGACCCCGAAGTCGTGGTAGTGGAGCGGCTCGGCGACGATGTCGTCGGTGAGCAGCAGCGGTCCGAACATCTCGGTCCCCCAGGCCAGCTCGGGCAGCGTCGCCCAGGCATGCAGCGCGGCGGCGGTGCCGATGGTGCCCTCGAGCAGGGTCCCGCCGTAGAGGCCGATGCCGGCGGCCTGGGCCACATGGGCCAGCTCCAGCACCCCGCTGACGCCGCCGGACTTGGCGATCTTGAGCGCGAAGGCGCCGCTGAAGCCGCCGGCGGCCAGCGTCAGCCCGTCACGGGCATCCTGCACCGCCTCGTCGGCCAGCATCGGCACGGTGAAACGCCGTGAGAGCCGGATCAGGGCATCATGCTCGCGGGCCGGGGTGGGCTATGCCGGCATCCTGGAGCGCCTGGATGCCGCGCACGGCGGTGGCCTCGTCCCAGGCCTGATTGACGTCGACCCGCACGCTGGCGCGATCGCCCAGCGCCGCCTTGATCGCCGCCACATGCCGCACGTCCTGGTCGACCGGGTTGGCGCCGATCTTGAGTTTGAAGTCGCAGTGACGACGCTCGTCGAGACGCTGGAAGGCCTCGTCGATGTCCTTCCGGGTATCGCCGCTGGCCAGGGTCCAGAGCACCGGCAGGTGAGCCTGGCGGGCCCCGCCGAGCAGCTCGGCCACCGGCACGCCCAGCCGCTTGCCCTGGGCGTCCAGCAGCGCGGTCTCCAGCGCCGACTTGGCGATGGCATTGCCGCGCACATGGCGGTTCATCCGCGCCCGCAGCGCATTGACGCTGTTCGACGGCTGGCCGATCAGCAGCGGCGCCAGGTAGGTGTCGATGTTGCACTTGATGCTCTCGGGGCTTTCCGGCCCGTAGGCCAGCCCGCCGATGGTGGTGCCCTCGCCGAGCCCCTCGAGGCCGTCGCTGTGACGCATCCGCACGATGACCATGGTCTGGCAGGCCATGGTGGTCATGGACAGCTTGTGGGGGCGGATGGTCGGCAGATCGACCAGCAGGGTCTCGACGGACTCGACGACGGCGGACATGGCAGCTCCCGAAAGGCTGGATGCATGGAATGTGTGAAAGTCTGCTTGCCGGGGCGAACACCGACCAATATTGTTTGGGTCACCAGCCATACCCAGGAGGTATCATGGAACTGCGCCACCTTCGCTACTTCCGGGTCGTCGCCGAGGAGCTGAACCTGACCCGAGCGGCCCGCCGCCTGCACATGTCACAGCCGCCATTAACAAGGCAAATCAATCAGTTGGAAGAGGAAGTGGGGGCCAGACTGTTCTCCCGCAGCACGCGCGGCATGGCCCTGACCCCGGCCGGACAGTTCTTCCTTGAGCATACCCTGCAGATACTGGAAAAACTCGACACGGCGGTGACCGGCACCCGGCGCCTCGCCCGCCACCACCGCGAGCTCTTCGGCATCGGCTTCGTGCCCTCGGTGTTCTATGGCCAGCTCCCCCTGCTGGTCCGGCAATTACGACAAAAGGATGACATCGAGTTGACACTGGCCGAGCTGACCACCGTGCAGCAGGTCCAGGCGCTCAAGGCGGGCCGCATCGACATCGGCTTCGGCCGCCTGCGCATCGACGACCCGGAGGTGGTCCAGCAGGTGCTCTTCGACGAGCCGATGATCGTCGCCATGCCCACCGGGCATCCGCTGGAGGGCACACGCCCGACCCTCGCCGAACTGGCCGAGTATCCGCACGTGCTGTTCCCCGCCGCCCCTCGCCCCAGCCTGGCCGACATCGTGCTGGGCATGTACCGCCGCCGCGGCCTGAAGATCGAGGTCGTGCAGGAGGCCAACGAGCTGCAGACCACGCTGGGCCTGATCGCCTCGGGCTTCGGCATCACCCTGGTGCCCGAGCAGGTGCGCCGCCTCCAGCGCGACGGAGTCACCTATACCGACCTGGCAGACAGGCACATCACCATCCCCATCCTCTGCAGTCGGCGCCGCAACGAGGCGCCCGGCCCGATCATGCAGGAGGCCAACGCGATTCTCGAGGTGATGGTGGAAAACCGCCGCAGCGGACGTTACCCGTGAGCGTCCCCGGCGTTCCGGAGCGCATCACAGGTTATGGGGCTTCCCGGAATCCGTGACTACGCTGGGCGGGAGTTCGCTGCTCCCGTCCCCGGGAGCCAGCGCGTTCCCAGGCAAGGACAGCAAGGGAGGAAGATGCCCCATGGATTGGCTCGAGGACGTCATCCACTACCTGACGGCTCAAGGCCTGCAGATCACCACTGCGGAGTCCTGCACCGCCGGGCTGGTCGTTTCCGAACTGGTCAGCGTTCCGGGCAGCGGCCAGGCGATCGACTGCGGCCTGGCGGTCTATTCCCCCGAGGCGAAGAACCGCTATCTCGGCGTGCCCTACGAAGCGATGTCGCGGGACGGCCTCACCAGCGAGGCCACCTCGCGGGCGATGGCGCTGGGTGCCCTCAACAACAGCGCCGCCAACCTGGCGATCGCCAATACCGGCATCGCCGGCCCCAAACCGGGAGATGACGGCACCCCGGTGGGCACCGTCTGTCTGGCCTGGGCGTTCCGCCACGAGGGCCGGGTCTATGTGACCAGCGAGACGCAACGCCTCGCCGGCAAGCGCAACGAAGTCCGCCTGACCGCGGCACATCAGAGCCTGTCGCGCATTCCGGACCTGCATCGCCGGGTCTGCGACGGCACTATCTCGCCGCTTTGAGTAAGCCGCCAGTCAGCCCACTCCGCCGGGTGGCTTTCGCCACCACGGCCGTGCAAACGCCAAGGAGGTCAGAATGAGCACGGAGTCCCTCTCGAACGAGCAGCGCGCGATCGCCGACGCCCTGGGGGTCGACACCCGCCGCGGCGCCGAGGAGCAGGTCGAGCACCGGCTGCGCTTTCTGGCGCAGGCAATGCGCGACAGCGGCCAGCACGCCCTGGTACTGGGGATCAGCGGCGGCATCGACTCCACCGTGGCCGGGCGCCTGTCGCAACGCGCCGTCGAAGCGGTCCGCGGCACGCTGCCCGACGCTCGCTTCTGGGCATTGCGCCTGCCCTACGGCACCCAGCAGGATGACGACGAGGCTTCCCGGGCGCTGGATTTCATCGCTCCCGACGAGATCCTGACGATCGACATCAAGCCGGCCAGCGACGCCATGCTCGACGCCCTCGAACAGGGCGGGCTGCGCTTTCGCGACGACGCCCACCGCGACTTCGTGATGGGCAACATCAAGGCGCGCCAGCGGATGATCGCCCAGTATGCGGTGGCGGGCACCCACGGCGGTCTGGTGGTCGGCACCGACCAGGCCGCCGAGGCGGTGATGGGCTTCTTCACCAAGTTCGGCGACGGCGCCTGTGATGTGACCCCGCTGGCCGGGCTGACCAAGCATCAGGTGCGGGAGATGGCCAGCCACCTGGGCGTCCCCCAGCGGCTGGTCGACAAGGTCCCCACGGCGGATCTCGAGTCGCTGCGTCCCCAGCGCAGCGACGAGGACGCACTGGGCGTCAGCTATGCCGCCATCGATCGCTTCCTGACGGGGGAGCCGGTCGAGCCGCAGGACGCCCGCATCATCATCGATGCCTACCGCAGGACCGAGCACAAGCGCCGACTGCCCAAAGCGCCCGAGTGAACGCCCGGCGGGGCGCCGTGTCGCCCCGCCGGCCTCGCTCCTGCGTTCCGCGGGATCGTCTCCGCCCGCGCCGCCGGTTCAGGGCAGCACCGGCAACGCCAGATGCCAGCGGATGGCGGCCAGCCGCAGCGTCAGCGTGATGCCGAGGCACGCCAGCATGGCCGCCCCGACGGGCAGCGCCAGCCTGAACAGCACCACATAGGCGGTGGCCCCGGCCATCGAGGCCGTGGCGTAGATTTCCTGACGCAGCACCAGCGGCACGCGGCGGGCCAGCACGTCGCGCAGGATGCCGCCGGCCACCCCGGTCAGCATGCCCATCAGCACGGCCACGCTGCCGCCATGCCCCAGCACCAGGGCCTTGTGGGTGCCGATCGCCGTGAACAGCGCCAGGCCGAAGGCATCGAGCACCGGCAGGACGGCCTGGGAGAGCCGATGGACGTGGCGCAGGCCGATCAGCGACAGCGTCACGGTGGCGGCGATCACCCACAGATAGCTGGGGGCGGTGACCCAGAACACCGGCCGCACGCCGAGCAGCAGGTCGCGCAGCGTGCCGCCGCCGATGCCGGTCACCGCCGCCAGTACCAGCATGCCGAACGGGTCCATGCGGGTGCGGCTGGCGAGGATCACCCCCGACAGCGCGAACACCGCCACCCCGGCCAGATCCAGCCAGTAGATCCAGTGGCCCATGCTCACCGCCCCGTCGATGCCGGTTCCGCCATCAGGAGGACGCCCCCTGCCCCAGCCAGGCCAGTGCCCCGCTCGCCAGGGCTTCGATGCCGGTGCGCAGGGTCACGGGGTTGCCCGGGAAGTAGTAGGGCGAGTGCGGCATCTCCAGGTGGCGCATCTTCTCCGCCACGCTCTGGCCCGGCGTGGCCTGCCAGCGCTCCTCGGGGGTGGCGCCGATGAACCAGTAGACGTAGGGAATGTCCTCGCCGCCGAAGCCGCCCGCCGCGGCCGTGCCGAAGTAGGGGAAGTCCTCGCTGCCGTTCAGGCGCGGCATGGCGAACACCTGGGCCTCGCCGAACTGCGCGGCATGGGCCCGCTGCAGTCGCGCCACGCCGTCAGGATCGTTGTGCAGGGCGAGGGTCTCCGAGATCACCCGGAACTCCGGTTCCCTGGGCGAGCGGCCCGCCTCGCACTCGGCGTGGATGATGCGCCGGATCGACGCCAGCACCTGCTGGTGCAGGGTATCGTCGAAGCCGCGGACGTTGATCTCCAGCTCGGCGCTGTGCGGGATGATGTTGCCCTGGGTGCCGGCCTGCAGCTTGCCCACCGTCACCACCACGGTCTGCTCCGGCGGCACCTCGCGGGAGACGATGGTCTGCAGCCGCGTGACCACATGCGCGGCGATCACCACCGGATCGACGGTCTGCGCCGGCATCGAGCCGTGGCCGCCGGCGCCGTGGATGGTCACCCCCAGGGTGGTGGCGGCGGCCATGGCGCTGTCGGCGATATGCCCCACCGTGCCGGCCAGGGCCGGCATGTTGTGCTGACCGAGCACGATGTCGGGCCGCGCGAAGCGCTCGTAGAGGCCGTCGTCGAGCATCGCCTGGGCGCCGCCGAAGACCTCCTCGGCGGGCTGGCAGACCAGCATCAGGGTGCCCCGCCACTGCTCGCGAAGTTCCGCCAGCACCGTCGCGGCACCCACCAGGCAGCTGCTGTGCAGGTCGTGGCCGCAGGCATGCATCACCGGCACCTGCTTGCCCTCGGGCGTCTCGGCACGTTCGTGGCTGGCGAAGTCGAGCCCGGTCTGCTCGGCGATGGGCAGGGCGTCCATGTCGCCGCGCAGCATCACCGTGGGGCCGTCACCGTTGCGCAGCAGGGCCACCACACCGGTGCCCCCGACCCCGCGGGTCACCTCATAGCCCAGGGCCTCCAGCGCCTCGGCGAGGCGGGCGCTGGTTTTGTGCTCCTGGAACGGCAGCTCGGGGTGCTCGTGAATCCAGCGATAGAGGGCCTGGACCGTCTCGAGGGCGGCGTCCGTCCGGCGGCCGATCGCGTCCCTCAGGTCGGAAGAATGCGCTTGTGTCGTCATCGGAAGACTCCTGAATCGGTTAGTGATGCCGGCCCGCCAGGGAAGGCCCCCGGGCGGCTGGCTGCATGAAGGCCTGACAGGCGATGACCACGAGGACGTTGAGCAGGATCGCCCAGACCCCGGCGTGCCAGCCCAGCGGCGAGGACCAGACGAAGTCCATCAGCAGGTAGGCCACGCTGCCGACCAGGGCACCCAGCATCACGCTGGCGCGACGCAGGCGCGGCAGGAACAGCGCCCCGAGCACCATGGGGAACAGCTGCACGATCAGGCCGTAGGCGGTGAGCAGGATCATCACCAGCGAGCCGGGGTTGAGCAGCGCCAGCCCATAGGCGGCCAGCGACAGGCCCAGCACGCTCCAGCGCGTCGCACCGACCGTGGCCTTCTCGCTGGCGCCCTTCATCACGGTGGGCGTGAGGACATCGCGCACCAGCACGATGGCCGCGGTGTGGGCCAGGTTGGCGCCGGTGGACATCGCCGCCGCCAGGGCGCCGGAGAGCATCAGCCCGATCACCCAGGGCGAGAAGTTGGCCACGTCCAGCACCATCTTCAGCAGCACGGTGTCGGGGCGCGCCAGCGGCGCGTCGGCGAAGGTCAGGATGCCGGCGAAACCGATCAGCAGCAGCGGCACCAGCAGGTAGGCATAGAGCGGGTAGAAGACGCTCACCTTGCGCAGGGTGCGGCCGCTGTCCGCCGAGTAGAACTTCATGAACAGGTGCGGCCACATGGCCCCGCCGAAGGCGCTGACCAGCACCGCGGTACTGAAGTAGCCCCAGCTCATGTCGGTGGCGCCCGGCATGGTCAGGTATTCGGGCGCGGTCTGCTGGATCTGCGCGAACATCTCGCCGACCCCGCCGTAGAGACGATCCGAGACCGCCAGCCCCAGGAACCAGGCGATGAAGATCATCATGATGCCCTGCACCAGGTTGGTCCAGCCGATGCCGCTCAGGCCGCTGCAGAACACGTAGGCCGCCACCACCACGAAGGCCAGCAGGCCGCCCAGCCAGAACGGCACCAGGCCGTCGGTGGCCGCCTGGAACAACAGGCCGGCCCCGGCGATCTGGATGGTCAGGTAGGGCACCAGCGCCACCACGCCGATGACCCCGGCCAGCATGCCCAGCGGCTTGCTCCGGTAGTGATCGGCGATCATGTCGCCCTGGGTCAGGTAGCCCCGCTCGCGCCCCAGCCTGGCCACCCGCGGGCCCAGCACCCAGATGGTGATCGGCACCAGCGACAGATAGGCGAGGATATAGAAGGCCGGCGCCCCGCGCTGGTAGGCCCAGCCGGGCGTCCCCAGGAAGGCGAAGGCGGAGAAAATCTCCGCGCCGAGGATGAAGAACAGGATCATCACCCCGACATGGCGGCCGCCGGCGACATAGCCCTCCAGGCTGGAGTTCGACTGGCCGCGGGCGCGCAGGCCGACCACCAGCACCATCGCCAGGTAGGCGAGCGTGATGCCGACCACGATCATGGAATCACTCATGGCGGTCACCTCCATGACGGACGATGAAGGCCACCCACATGCCGGCGAACAGCACCAGCATCCACAGGATGTACCAGAAGAACAGGAAGGGAAGGCCGAGCACGGTGGGCTCGATGCGATTGGCGATCAGAGCGCCGGGCCAGATCATCGCCAGGGTACAGATGGCGAAGTGCAGCCCGACCAGACACTGGTAGGTCTTGGTCATGGTTGATGTCCCCCTCGCTCGCGGCGAGGTTGTTGTGGATTGTCACTCCACTATGGGCCTCCCTTCAGCATAGAAAAAATATTTATAATCGATCTCATCCATACCACTTCGGCATGGGAATCGACAGGGAGCCCTCCATGGAATTCCGGCAACTCCACTACTTCCTGGCCGTGGTCGAGGAAGGCTCGGTGTCGGCGGCCAGCCGCCGGGTCCACATCGCCCAGCCGGCGCTGACCCGCCAGATCCGGCTGCTCGAGGAGGACCTGGAAACCCGGCTGTTCGACCGTCACGCCCGCGGCATGCAGCTGACCGTGGCCGGCCGCACGCTGGTCGAGGAAGCCCGGGCACTGCTCGATCACCACGACCGCATCCGCTCCCGGCTCGCGGCGCTGGGCCAGGGGGTGATCGGCAAGGTCAGCCTGGGGGTGACGGTGACCCACCTGTGGGTGCCGCAGGTGGCGAGGCTGCTCGCCGGCTATCGCCAGCGCTATCCGAGCGTCGCCTTCGAGGTCTTCCCGCTGCTCTCCGGCCCCCAGCTCGACCGGCTGCGCGAGGACCAGCTCGACGCCGGCATCCTCTACCTCGACGGCGCCGAGCAGCCGGGCCTGGAAACGCGCCTGCTGCACCGCGACCACCTGATCCTCGCGGTGCCCGAAAACTCCTGCTGGGCGGGCTCACCGCCGGCGACACTCGCCGAGCTCCACGACGCCGACTTCGTCTGGGGCTTCCGCCGGGTATCGCCGGTCTACTACGACCGCATGCTCGACCACTTCCGGCGGCTCGACTTCCATCCCCGGGTGGTGCAGTACGGCGCCGACAACATCGCCATCCTCAGCCTGGTCGCCGCGGGGCTGGGCATCGCCGTGGTGCCCGCGGCCAGCAGTGCCCACCCGATGCCCGGCATCCGCTTCCTGCGCCTGCCCGAGCTCGACGCCTGCGACATGCCGCTGTGGTTCGCCTGGCGGACCGGCAACGACTCGCCGGCGCTGGCCAACCTGGTCGCGCTGGTGGAAGAGACGATGTGATGGCCCGTCACTACAGGATCACTAGGCAAGAGGCGCGGGAACCAGGAAGCTCGGCAAGCACACTCGCCAGCCACGCTCATCGCGCTCAGCCGCGCAACGATGGCATTGACAAGGCAGCCGACTCGGCGGGGTTCTTGTCCCTCCCCGGGGGAAGCCAATGAGTTGACGCCCAACGCGGCTCACCATCGGACACCGCCAGGACTCGCTCGCAGCTCATCCTGTATCATGTTGCGACATTTCTGCAGACGCCCGTGCCCCTATGTCTTTCAGCGATAGCATTGACACCCTCGTTCGCACCTTTCAACAACGCCGCCCCCTGCGTACTGGCTCCCTCATCATCACGCTATACGGCGACGCTATCGTCCCCCGTGGCGGCACGGCGTGGCTCGGCAGCCTGGCCAGCCTGCTCGAGCCGATGGGCATCAACGAACGCCTGGTGCGCACCTCGGTGTTCCGACTGACCAAGGAGTCCTGGCTGCAGGGCGAGAAGATCGGACGCCGCAGCTACTACAGCCTAAGCGGCCCCGGCCGTCGACGCTTCGAGCAGGCCTTCAAGCGCGTCTATCATGGTCAGCCGCCCGAGTGGCCCGGCAACTGGACGCTGGTGTTGTTGACCCAGCTCGAGGACAGTGCCCGCCAGCGCGTCAAAGAGGAACTGGAGTGGCAGGGCTTCGGCAGCCTGACCCCGGGGGTCATGGCACACCCCACCCTGGGCCGCCTCGATGCCCTGACCCTGCTGCAGGAGCTGGGGGCCGCCGAGGACACCGTCATTCTCTCCGAGGCGACGAGCGCCCCCATCGCCCCGCGCCCCCTGTGTCTACAGGTCCGTCAGAGCTGGCAGCTCGATGAGCTGGCCGCGCACTACCAGCGTTTCCTCGAACAGTTCCGCCCCCTGTGGACCCAGTTGCGTGATGACGACCACCTGAATGCGCAGGAGTGCTTCATCGCCCGGACCCTGCTGATCCATGAGTACCGCAAGGTACAGTTGCGCGATCCCCTGTTGCCCGACGCGCTGCTGCCCACCGCCTGGGAAGGCCATAATGCCCACCAGCTGTGTCGCAACATCTACCGGGCGATCTACCGTCGTGCAGAACGCTGGCTCGACCATCACCTGGAGACGGCGGAAGGCCCCCTGCCGGCCCCCGGCCCCAGCTTCTATCAGCGCTTCGGCGGCCTCGACTGACGCCCATGGCACCGCCCCGCCATGCAGAACGCGCCCCCTGCCAAGGCAGGAGGCGCACGATTCAGGCCCGTTCACGGTGCTCCTCAGCGGTGCCGGAACACCGGCTTGCGCTTCTCGGCGAAGGCGGCCATGCCCTCGCGACGGTCCGCGAAGTCGAAGGTGCCCTGGAAGGCCCGGCGCTCGAACAGCAGACCGGCCTGCAGGCCGGTCTCGAAGGCCTGGTTGACCGACTCGCGGATCTGCATCACCACCGGACGCGAGTGGGCGGCGATGCTCGCGGCCAGCGCCCTTGCCTCCTCCAGCAGCGCTTCCACCGGCACCACGCGGCAGACCAGGCCGGCACGCTCGGCTTCCTCGGCATCCATCGTCCGCCCGGAGAGGCACAGCTCCATGGCCTTGGCCTTGCCGATGGCCCGCACCAGGCGCTGGGTGCCGCCGGCGCCGGGCATGGTGCCGATCTTCACCTCCGGTTGGCCGAACTTCGCCGTCTCGCTGGCCAGGATGATGTCGCAGGCCATGGCCATCTCGCAGCCGCCGCCCAGGGCATAGCCCGATACCGCGGCGATCAGCGGCTTGCGGCAGCGCGCCAGGCGCTCCCAGCCCTGACCGTGGGCGAAGGGAAAGTCCTCGACAAACAGGCCGGCGTGCTCGCGCTCCAGCATCTCGCCGATATCGGCCCCGGCGGCAAACACCTTCTCGCCTCCGGTGACCACGATGGCACCGATGGCGTCATCGGCCTCCAGCGCCTCCAGCGCCTGGCCCAGCTCGGCGATCAGGCCATTGCACAGAGCGTTGTAGGCCTCGGGACGATGGAGGCGAATAATGCCCACCGCGTCCTCACGGGACAACTCGATAAACTCATGCTGCATGACTCGACTCCTCATTCTGCCCTATCCAGCGCGGCCTTGGTCGACTGCGACTTGGGAGCGGTCTGGCCAGCCGCGAGCGACGGGCGATCGACCTCACGCTCGGCCAGCGGCTGACACTCTTCCATGTGCTCGCGGCAGCGTGTCACCAGGCGCTGATACTCCCGGGTGCCCTGCTGCTTCCAGGCCACTTCCTCATCGCTCAGCTCACGCTTGACCTGGGCCGGCGAACCCAGCACCAGGGACTGCGGCGGGCATTCGAAGCCGGCCTTGACGAAGGCCGCGGCGGCGACGATGGAGCGCTCGCCGATCACCGCGCCATCCATCACCACCGCGTTCATGCCGACCATGGCATCGCACCCGATCACACAGCCGTGCAGCACCGCGCCGTGGCCGATATGGCCGTCCCGTTCCACTCGGGTGATGCAGCCGGGGAAGCCATGCATCACGCAGGTGTCCTGCAGATTGGCACCCTCCTCGAGCACCAGCCGGCCGAAGTCGCCGCGCATCACCGCGTTGGGCCCCACGTAGCAGCGCGGACCGACGATGACATCCCCGATCAGCACGGCGGTGGGATGCACATAGGCCGAGGGGTCCACCACCGGTATCACCCCTTCCAGTCGATAGCAGGGCATACAGCGCCTCCATGTCGAACTTGTCAGATACCCAGCGAGACAGGCGCCGGGGACAAGATGAAGCGAGGGTCTTTTGCCAGGGACGGCAAAAGTAGCGCCCACGGATGGGTTTACAGCGCCCTCGCGCAAGCTTGTCGCCGGGAAAGCTCATCTCCTGTGCCACGTCGTGAGAGAAGCCCTTAGCTCGCCTGTCCATGACGACGGCTCTGCACCACCACGAAGCGGCGGGCGACGAAGGCCTGGTCGCACAGCGCGGCCGTGGCCGCCGGGTTGCCGCCGGTGGCATGGAAGTCGCTGTAGGCCGCCGACTGGTTGACGAACACGCCCCCATCCAGGTTGAGCGACAGCGGCGTGGCGATGTCCATGGCCAGCTCCTCGAACTGCGCGGCCACGACCTCGTCGGTGGTGTAGGCCCCCAGGGTGATGGCTCCCTCCTCGGCGATCACTTCCCGGGCCAGCGCGATGCTGTGCCGAGTGTCGTCGGTGGCGACGATGAAACTGATCGGGCCGAAGCGCTCCTCGCTGTAGGCCGCCTTCTGGTCGGCGTCCACTTTGAGCAGCAGCGGTGTGTGGACGCGGGCCCGGGGGAACTGCGGGTGCTCGCGGGCCTCGCTGTCCAGCAGCACCTCACCGAGTGCGCGGCACTGCGCGATACGCTCCACTGTGGCCAGCGACTGGATGGCGCCGAGCACCGCACAGGCGCGGTCGTTGTCGGCGAGGAACTTCTCCACCGCCCTGGCCAGGGCCCCGGCCACCTCGTCGAAGCTCAGACGGCCGTCGGCTGTCTCGATCCCGCCCCTGGGCACGTAGATCGCCTGGGTGGTGGTGCACATCTGCCCGGCGTAGAGGCTCAGGGTGAAGGCCAGGTTCTGGGCCACCGGCTTGAGGCTGTCGACGCTGTCGATGATCACGCTGTTGATGCCGGCCTTCTCGGTGAACACCTGGGCCTGGGTGGCGTTGCACTCCAGCCACTCGCCGAAGGCGCTGGAGCCGGTGAAATCGATCAGCCTGACCGCCGGATCGAGGGCCAGGGTCTTGGCGACCGGCGCCTCCGGGGTATCCGGTACCAGACTCACCAGACAGGGATCGAAGCCGGCCTCCTCCAGCACCTCCTGGGCCACCCGAGCGGTCATGGCCACCGGCAGGATGGCTCCCGGGTGCGGCTTGAGGATCACCGGGTTGCCGGTGGCCAGGCTGGCGAACAGACCCGGGTAGGTGTTCCAGGTGGGGAAGGTGGAACAGGCCACCACCAGGGAGAGGCCCCGCGGCACGATGTGGTAACGCTTGTCCAGCACCAGCGGGTCATGCTTGCCCTGAGGCTTGACCCATTGGGCGCTGGCCGGCACCCGGGACATCGCCTGCCAGGCGTAGGCCACAGCCTCGAGACCACGATCCTGGGCATGGGGGCCGCCGGCCTGAAAGGCCATCATCGGCGCCTGGCCGCTGGTGTGCATCACCGCCTGGGCGATCTCCGGGCTCATGGCGTTGAGGCGCGCCAGGATCTCCAGGCACACCCCCACCCGCGCTTCGGCCCCGGCATCGCGCCAGGCCGGCATCGCCGCCTGCATGGTCTCGATCAGCGCCGCGGGTTCCGGCTGGTCATAGGTGATGCCCAGCTCGAAGCCGTAGGGCGAGACCTCGGCGCCGACCTGGCCGGCCACTGCCGTGGCCTTGCGCAGGGCGAAGGGCTGGCGCAGCAGGGCCTCGAAACGCTGCGGTGCGGCCTTCACGGCGTCTTCCGGGTACTGCTTGAGGCTCTCCGGATAGGGCGTCCAGTACTCTCGGGAATCGATGGCGGCAACCGCCTTCTCGAGAGTCTCGCGATGACGATTGAAGAATGACTGGGCGTTCTGGGGCATGGGTCGGCTCCTGTGTCGACTCTTGATACATCGATTCCCCAAAGGCTAACCACGAGGTAACGACACATCAAAACATTTTTTTGCTTGTTAATGTATCTTTTTTGGCGAAATGCAGTAATTAATTGATTTATATATAAAATTTGCCAATTTTTTGCTAATGGCATTATACCTACGACCATGGTCTAGGCATCGGAAATGCCATTTGAATTGTTATTCAAATGATTGATTTTAAATAGATTTTTATAAACAACCTCCGAAAGGGATACATATAATACGCTTGATATTATTGCCCCGTATCAAGAAAAACATATACTCGTTGTCATCCATTTCCTGCCATCCAGGTATCACGTTTCATGACGATACAGACGCGAGGCACCATGCTGGATCACCTGCTCATCACCGGCCCCGACAAGGGGGTGCTGCAGATTGCCCTGAATCGCCCCGAGGCGCTGAACGCTCTCAATACCCGGCTGCTGGAGGAACTGGCCGGCGTCCTGGTGGCGGCCGAGGACGAGGCCGAGGTCCGCGCCGTGGTGATCACCGGCAACCGCCGCGCCTTCGCCGCCGGCGCCGACATCAAGGAGATGGCCGAGCGGGATCTGGTGGGCATGCTTGATGACCCTCGTCAGCGCCACTGGGCCACCCTCGCGCGGTTCACCAAACCGATCATCGCCGCCGTCAACGGTTTCGCGCTGGGCGGCGGCTGCGAGCTGGCCCTGCAGGCCGACATCATCGTCGCCGGCGAGGACGCCCGCTTCGGCCAGCCGGAGATCAACCTGGGCATCATGCCCGGCGCCGGTGGCACCCAGCGCCTGGTACGGGCCGTCGGTCAGAGCTTGGCCACGCAGATGGTGCTGACCGGCGAGCCGATCGATGCCCGTCGCGCCCAGGCCGCCGGCCTGGTCATCGAGATCACCCAGCCCGAACTGACCCTCGAGCGGGCCACCGCCATCGCCGAGACGATCGCCGCCAAGGCGCCGCTGGCGGTGCGCCTGGCCCGCGAGACCCTGCGCAAGGCCCAGGACACCGACCTGGCCACCGGCCTGCGCTACGAACGCCATGCCTTCACGGTGCTGGCCGGCACCGCCGACCGCGAAGAAGGCCTGAGCGCCTTCCAGGAAAAACGCCCCGCCCACTTCAGAGGATGCTGATCGCCATGACTGACCAGACCGTGCTCCTGAGCATCGAGGACGGCGTCGCCCGGATCACCCTGAACCGTCCCGACAGCCTCAACAGCTTCACCCTCGCCATGCACGAACAGATGCGCCAGGCCCTCAAGACCGTGCGCCAGGATCCCGGCGTGCGGGCCCTGCTGCTCACCGGCAGCGGCCGAGGCTTCTGTGCCGGCCAGGACCTGTCGGATCGCAGCGTCGCGCCGGGGGCCGAGGCGCCGGACCTGGGGGAGTCGCTGGAGCGGCACTACAACCCGCTGCTGCGCAGCCTGCGCAACCTCACCATCCCCACAGTCTGCGCGGTCAACGGCGTGGCCGCCGGCGCCGGCGCCAACCTGCCGCTGGTCTGCGACTTCGTGCTGGCGGCGCGCTCGGCCAAGTTCATCCAGGCCTTCTGCAGGATCGGCCTGATTCCCGATTCCGGCGGTACCTGGAGCCTGCCGCAGCTGGTGGGCATGGCCCGCGCCAAGGGCCTGGCGATGCTGGGCGAACCGCTCGGCGCCGAGCAGGCCGAGCAGTGGGGGCTGATCTGGCGCTGTGTCGATGACGCGGCCCTGCAGGACGAGGCGCTGATGCTGGCCCGTCACCTCGCCACCCAGCCGACCCGCGGCTTGGCACTGATCAAGCGTGCCCTGCACGCCAGCACCGACAACGGCTTCGACGCGCAGCTCGACCTGGAGCGCGACCTGCAGCGCCTGGCCGGTCGTACCATCGACTATCGCGAGGGCGTGAGCGCCTTCATGGAAAAACGCACCCCGCACTTCATGGGAGAGTGAGATGTCCGCCTTGCCTGCTACCGCCATCATCGGGGTGATCGGCGCCGGTGCCATGGGCGCCGGCATCGCCCAGGTCGCCGTCCAGGCCGGCCATCGCGTCTGCCTGCATGACAATCGCGACGGGGCCGCTGCCGCCGGCATCGAGGGGATTCGCCAGCGGCTCGAGCGCCGGGTCGCCAAGGGCAAGCTGACCCGGCAGGACGCCGATGCCATGGTGGCGAACCTGGTGCCCGCCGAGGAGCTCGAGGGCCTGGCCGACTGCCAACTGGTCATCGAGGCGATCGTCGAGAACCTCGAGGTCAAGCAGGAGGTCTTCCGGCGCCTCGAGACGCTGTGCCGCCCGGACACCCTGCTGGCCAGCAACACCTCGTCGCTGTCTATAACCGCGATCGCCGCCGGCCTCGAGGGCCCCGAGCGCCTGGCCGGGCTGCACTTCTTCAACCCGGCGCCGGTCATGGCGCTGGTCGAGGTGATCTCGGGCCTGGCCACCGCGCCCGAGGTCGCCGACACCCTCCACGCCACCGCCGCCGCCTGGGGCAAGATCCCGGTCCATGCCCGCTCCACCCCCGGCTTCATCGTCAACCGAGTGGCGCGGCCCTTCTATGCCGAAGGCCTGAGGCTGCTCGAGGAAGGCGTGGCCGCCCCGGCCACCCTGGATGCGCTGCTGCGCGACGCCGGCGGCTTTCGCATGGGCCCCTTCGAGCTGACCGACCTGATCGGCCATGACGTCAACTACGCGGTGACCCGCTCGGTGTTCGACGCCTACTACGGCGACCGCCGCTTCACCCCGTCGCTGGCCCAGCAGGCCCTGGTGGACGCCGGCCGGCTGGGGCGCAAGAGCGGCCGGGGCTTCTACGACTATCGTGATCAGGCGCGTGATGGCGCCGAGCGCCCGACGCCGGCCTATGCCGACGCCGTCGCGGCCGAGCTGCCGGCGCTGATCGTCGAGGGTGACCCCGGCCTGCTCGCGCCGCTGGTGGCGCGGGCCGAGCGCGCGGATCTCGAGGTGATTCGCCAGACGACCGAGCTCCAGCGGACCGCGGCGTCCCCGCGCCTGCGCCTGGGCGAGCTGACGCTGGCGCTCAGCGACGGCCGCTGCGCCGCCGAGCGCGCTGCCGACGAGGGGCTCGAGGCCTTGGTGCTGTTCGACCTGGCCCACGACTACGCCACCGCCACGGCGCTCGCCCTGACCGCCAGTCCCGGTGTCGACTCCCGAGGCCGCGACCAGGCCACCGCCCTCTTCCAGCACCTCGACCTCGACGTGGCCTGGCTCACCGACACCCCGGGGCTGGTGGTGCTGCGCAGTGTCGCCATGCTCGCCAACGAGGCCGCCGATGCGGTGCTGCAGGGCGTGTGCAGCGCGGCCGACGGCGACCTGGCCATGCAGGCCGGGGTCAATTACCCACGCGGGCCGCTGGCCTGGGCCGACGACCTGGGGCTGCCCTTCGTCCACCGCATCCTGACCCACCTGCAGCAGAGCTATGGCGAGAGCCGCTACCGCCCGTCCTTCCTGCTGCGCCGCAAGGCCCTGGCCAAGGAGGTCTTTCATGGCTGAGATGTCCCCCCAGCAGCTGGCCGAGGCCTGTGCCGATGCCATGTTCGCCCGTGACACGGCCAGCCGCGAACTCGGCATGACGCTCACCGCCGTCACCCCCGGGCAGGCGACCCTGACCATGACGATCACCGCCGCGATGATCCAGGGCCATGGCTCCTGCCACGGTGGCTATCTGTTCACCCTGGCCGACTCCGCCTTCGCCTTCGCCTGCAACACCTATGATCTGGCCACCGTGGGGGCCGGCTGCAGCATCGACTACCTGCGCGGCGCCCGCGAAGGGGACCGGCTGACCGCCCAGGCGGTGGAGCGCTCGCGAGGCAACCGCACCGGCGTGTACGACGTCACCCTCACCAACCAGCACGGCGAGACCATCGCCCTGTTCCGCGGCAAGTCGTATCAGGTTCGCGGCCACGTCATTCAACCGGAGCAAGCCCCGTGAGCAATGTTTCCTCCCTCCAGGACGCCTACATCATCGACGCCGTGCGCACCCCGGTCGGCCGCTACGGGGGCGCTCTGGCCCGCGTGCGCGCCGACGACCTCGGCGCCCTTCCACTGCGCACCCTGATGGCGCGTCACTCCGGCCTGGACTGGGCGCAGATCGACGACGTCTTCTACGGCTGCGCCAACCAGGCCGGCGAGGACAACCGCAACGTGGCCCGCATGTCGGCATTGCTGGCCGGCCTGCCGGTGACGGTGCCCGGCACCACCCTCAATCGCCTGTGCGGCTCCGGCATGGACGCCATCGGCAGCGCGGCACGCGCTATCCATTGCGGCGAGGCCGGCCTGACTCTCGCCGGCGGCGTGGAGTCGATGTCCCGGGCACCCTTCGTGTTGGGCAAGGCCGAGCAGGCCTTCTCGCGCAGCGCGGCGATGCACGACACCACCATCGGCTGGCGTTTCGTCAACCCGCTGCTGGAGCAGCATTATGGTATCGACTCGATGCCCGAGACCGCCGAGAACGTCGCCGAGCAGTTCGGTATTTCCCGCGAGGATCAGGATGCCTTCGCCCTGCGCAGCCAGCAGCGCACCGCCGCCGCCATGGAGGCCGGGCGTCTGGCCGAAGAGATCGTGCCAGTGGAGGTGCCGCGCCGCAGGCAGGAACCGCTGGTGGTCGACACCGACGAGCACCCGCGCCCCACTACCACCCTCGAGCAGCTGGCGGGCCTGCCCACCCCGTTTCGCGAGGGCGGCAGTGTGACCGCCGGCAACGCCTCCGGGGTCAACGACGGCGCCTGCGCCCTGCTGCTGGCCGCCCCCGCCCAGGCCGAGCGCTTCCAGCTGCGTCCGCGGGCCCGGGTGGTGGGCATGGCCACCGCCGGGGTGGAACCGCGGATCATGGGCTTCGGCCCGGCACCGGCCACCCGCAAGGTGCTGGCCCAGACCGGCCTGTCGCTCGAGCAGATGGACGTGATCGAGCTCAACGAAGCCTTCGCCGCCCAGGCCCTGGCCGTGCTGCGCGACCTGGGCCTCCCCGACGATGCCGATCACGTCAACCCCAACGGCGGCGCCATCGCCCTGGGCCACCCGCTGGGCATGAGCGGCGCACGCCTGGTCACCACCGCCCTGCACGAACTGGAGCGCCGCCAGGGCCGCTATGCCCTGTGCACCATGTGCATCGGCGTCGGCCAGGGCATCGCCTTGATCATTGAACGCCTCTGAGTCACAACAAGCCTACAAGTATCAGGAGCTCCTCATGATGAACGCCAACGCCGTCCGCCCCCTGGCCGCCCTGGATCCCCTGGAGACCGCCAGCATCGACGAGCTGCGCGCTACCCAGCTCAAGCGCCTGAAGTGGTCGCTCAAGCACGCCTATGACCACGTGCCCTTCTACCGTCAGGCCTTCGATACCGCCGGTCTCCACCCCGAGGATATCCAGCACCTGGAGGACCTGGCCAAGCTGCCCTTCACCACCAAGGCCGACCTGCGCAACCACTACCCCTTCGGCCTGTTCGCCGTGCCCAAGCGCGATATCGTGCGAATCCACGCCTCCAGCGGCACCACCGGCCAGCCCACCGTGGTCGGCTACACCCAAAATGACATCAACGTCTGGGCCGACGTCGTGGCGCGCTCGATCCGCGCCGGCGGCGGCCGCCCCGAGGACACGCTCCAAAACGCCTTCGGTTACGGCCTGTTCACCGGCGGGCTGGGCGCCCACTATGGTGCCGAACGCCTGGGCTGCAGCGTGGTGCCCATGTCCGGCGGCCAGACTGAGAAACAGGTCCAGCTGCTGCGCGACTTTCAGGCTGATATCATCATGGCCACCCCCTCCTACATGCTCAATATCGCCGACGAGATCGAGCGCCAGGGCATCGATCCCAGGGAGTTGCCGCTGCGCCTGGGCATCTTCGGTGCCGAACCCTGGACCGACAGCATGCGCGCCACCCTGGAACAGCGCCTGGGCATCGACGCCCTGGACATCTATGGCCTCTCCGAAGTGATTGGCCCCGGCGTGGGCATGGAATGCCTGGAGACCAAGGACGGCCCCACTCTCTGGGAAGACTATTTCTATCCCGAGATCATCGATCCGGCGACCGGGGAGGTGCTGCCTGATGGCGAGTATGGCGAGCTGGTATTTACCTCACTGACCAAGGAGGCCCTGCCGATCATCCGCTACCGCACCCGTGACCTGACCCGGCTGCTGCCGGGTACTGCACGGCCGATGCGGCGCATCGACAAGATCACCGGGCGCAGCGACGACATGCTGATCATCCGCGGGGTCAACGTCTTCCCCACCCAGATCGAGGAGCAGCTGCTCACGATCGAGGCCCTCACCCCCCACTACGAGATCGAGGTCAGCCGCCAGGGCAATCTGGACATGGTGCAGATCCGGGTCGAGGCCGCCAGCAACGACATCGCCCGCGACCCGGTGCTCTGCGAACAGCTCGCCGGCGAGCTGCAGCACGCCGTCAAGACCTATGTGGGCATCAGCACCCGGGTCGAGGTGTGCGGCGTCGAGGAGGTCATGCGCTCGGTCGGCAAGGCCAGGCGGGTCAAGGACCTCCGCTGAGCCGACAATAATGACTCATTAAAGCCCCCTAAAGGGGGCTTTTTTGTGTCTTCAGTATCCACCCTTTCTCCATACCCCTCCGACAGACCTGACAATAAAATCTTATAAAATAATAAGTTAAACCTTAAATTCCGAACCCATCGGCATCAAAACCGGCAACCTTATCCCAAGGTATAAAGCGACACATTAAAAACAGAATTGATAAAAATTTTTGTGTCACTATACTCGAATCAGCATCCAAGAAACGGGATTTCCCCGAACGCCGACGACGCGGAGGTCACCATGTACGCCCAACTGGTCGAGACCGGTACCCGACAACTCAGGACCCTCGACGAGATGAGTCCCGAAGAGCGCCAATTCCAGGAGCGCATCGACGCCGAGATCAAGATCGAGGCCAAGAACTGGATGCCGGAGGCCTATCGCAAGACGCTGATCCGCCAGATCTCCCAGCACGCCCACTCCGAGGTGGTCGGCATGCTGCCGGAAGGCAACTGGCTGACCCGGGCGCCGAGCCTCAAGCGCAAGCTGCAGCTGATGGCCAAGATCCAGGACGAGGCCGGCCACGGGCTCTACCTGTACAGTGCCATGGAGACCCTGGGCGCCGATCGCGACGAAGAAATCGCCAAGCTCCACGACGGCCGCGCCAAGTACTCGAGCATCTTCAACTATCCCACCCTCAACTGGGCGGATATGGGCACCATCGGCTGGCTGGTCGATGGTGCGGCGATCGTCAATCAGGTGCCGCTGCAGCGCACCTCCTATGGCCCCTACTCACGCGCCATGATCCGAGTCTGCAAGGAAGAGAGCTTCCATCAGCGCCAGGGCTACCAGATCCTGCTGACCCTGATGCGCGAGGGCACCGACGCGCAGAAGGCGATGGTGCAGGACTCCATCAACCGCTTCTGGTGGCCGGCGCTGATGATGTTCGGGCCCTCCGACGCCGCCTCGCCCAACAGCGCCCAATCGATGGCCTGGAAGATCAAGCGCCACACCAACGACGAGCTGCGCCAGCGCTTCCTCGACCAGACCGTGCCGCAACTGGAGCTACTGGGCTGCACCGCCCCGGACCCGGACCTCAAGTGGAACCCCGACACCGGCCACTACGACTTCGGCGAGATCGACTGGCAGGAGTTCTTCGACGTGGTTCAGGGCAAGGGCCCCTGCAACCGGGAGCGCATCGAGGCGCGTCGCCGCGCCATCGACGACGGCGCCTGGGTACGCGAGGCCGCCCGGGTCCACGCCGCCAAGCACGCCCCTTCACAGGCCGCCTGAACGACCGATTCACTGCATCCATCAAGAGGAATTCACCATGGCAGACTGGCCGCTCTTCGAAGTCTTCGTGCGCAGCAAGCACGGCCTGAACCACAAGCATGTCGGCAGCGTGCATGCCGCCGACCGCCGGATGGCGCTCGACAACGCCCGCGAGCTCTACACCCGCCGCAGCGAAGGCGTGAGCCTGTGGGTCGTTCCGGCCAGCGCGATCACCGCATCTTCCCCCGACGAGCGTGAGCCGCTGTTCGACCCGGCCAATGACAAGGTCTACCGCCACGCCTCCTTCTATGAGCTGCCCAGCGAAGTCGGCCATATGTAATGTAAGGGGTGAGACCATGCAGAACCTGTCACAACTGACACAGACACCGCTGATCGACTACTTGCTGCGCCTCGGTGACAGCGCCCTGATCCTCGGCCAGCGCCATGCCGAACTGTGCGGCAAGGCGCCGGCCCTGGAAGAGGAGCTGGCGCTGATGAATGTGGGGCTCGACCTGTTCGGCCAGGCCCGCCACTGGCTCGGCTATGCCGCCGAGCTGGAGGGGCAGGGCCGCGATGCCGACGACCTGGCCTTCCGTCGCGACGCTCCGGACTTCCGCAACCTGCTGATCACCGAACAGCCCAACGGCGACTTCGCCGAGGTCATGGTGCGCCAGTTCCTGTTCGACGCCTGGCATCACCCGGTCCTCGAGGCACTGGCCGAAGCCCGCGACCCGCGTATCCAGGAGATCGCCGCCAAGTCGCTCAAGGAGGTCACCTACCACCTGCGCCGCTCGTCCCAGTGGATGATTCGCCTGGGCGACGGCACCGAAGAGAGTCACGCCCGCATGCAGCGCGCCCTCGACAGGCTGTGGCGCTTCACCGGCGAGCTGGTGCAGGCCGGCGAGGGCGACGCGGCCCTGCACGAGGCGGATATCGCCCCCGACAGCGAGCGCCTGGCCAGTCGCTGGCAGGCCCGGGTCGGCGAGGTGCTCGAACAGGCCACGCTGACGATGCCACCCCAGGACAGCTGGATGTACACCGGCGGCACGGTGGGCCATCACACCGAGCATCTGGGCTACCTGCTTGCGGAAATGCAGTTCCTGCCGAGGGCCTATCCCGATGCGCATGTCTGGTAACCCCGTGTCTGACAACCCACGGCCCGCGCCGGTCTTCGACTGGCCCGCCAGCGACCTGATCGGCACCGACCGCCGGGGACTGCCCCCGGCCGGCGCCGAGGGCGATGTCGATGCCGTGCGCGCCGTGCTGCAGGAGGTGCTGGACCCGGAGGTCCCGGCGGTCAGCGTGGTCGAACTGGGGATCGTGCGCGAGATCGCCTGGCACGCGGGCCGGCTGCACGTCGGGGTCACCCCGACCTACTCCGGCTGCCCGGCCACCGAGACCATCGAGGCGCAGATCCACGAGGCGCTGGTGATCGCCGGCTACCCCGACCCGCGCATCGAGCGGCGCCTGTCGCCGGCCTGGACCACCGACTGGATCACCGACCAGGGCCGCGAGAAGCTGCGCGCCTTCGGTATCGCGCCGCCGTCGGGCGCGCGTGGCCGGCACGGCGAGGCCCCGGTCGTGGCCTGCCCGCAGTGCGGCAGCGAGCACACCGAGCCGGTCAGCGAGTTCGGCTCCACCGCCTGCAAGGCGTTGTATCGCTGTGTGAGCTGTCTGGAGCCCTTCGACTACTTCAAGTGCCTATGAGAAATGCCTGCGCGGGCGAATCGCTGCGTTGCGCGGTGCTCGAAAGCCTCACCTATACCCCATAGGCTCCGGTTTCTGCGCTCCGTGCGCCTGGCGCTTCATCCCGCTCGGCGATTTCTTCCGCGCTCCCAAAGCGCTTGATCAACGAGAGATGACTATGAGCCGCTTCCATACCTTGACCGTGCAGGACGTTCGCCAGGAAACCCGGGATGCCGTGTCCATCGCCTTCGCCATTCCCGACGAACTGAAGGACACCTTCCGCTTCACCCAGGGCCAGTATCTGACCCTGCGCCGCGAGATCGACGGCGAGGAGATCCGTCGCTCCTACTCGATCTGTACCGGCACCCTGGACAACGAGATCCGGGTGGCGGTCAAGCGGGTGCCGGAGGGGCGCTTCTCGACCTTCGCCAACCAGTCCCTCGCCGTGGGTGACACCCTCGAGGTGATGCCGCCCCAGGGGCGCTTCCACACCTCGCTGGATCCCGCGCGTCAGGGCCACTACCTGGCCGTGGCCGCAGGCAGCGGCATCACGCCGATCCTGTCGATCATCGCTACCACCCTGGAGGTGGAGCCCCGGAGCCGCTTCACCCTGCTCTACGGCAACCGCTCCACCGCCGGCACCCTGTTCCGTGACCGCCTGCAGGGCCTCAAGGATCGCTACCTCGAGCGCCTCAACCTGGTCTACATCTTCAGTCGCGAGGAGCAGGAGATTGACCTCTACAACGGCCGGATCGACGCCGGCAAGTGTCACGCCCTGTTCGACCGCTGGGTCGACGTCAAGGGACTGGAGGCCGCCTTCCTGTGCGGTCCGCTGGAGATGACCGAACAGGCCCGCGACGCCCTGAAGGCCCATGGCCTGGCCGGCGAGCGCATCCATCGCGAGCTGTTCGGCACGACGCTGCCCACCGCCGGCAGCAGACCACGCCAGGCCACGGGGGTCGGTCAGGTCGATGTCGACCAGGCCCGGGTCGAGGTGATGATTGATGGTCGCCGCCTCGCCTTCGAGATGCCCCGCGACGGCGAGAGCATCCTAGAGGCCGGCAACGCGCACGGCGCCGAGCTGCCCTTCTCGTGTCAGGCCGGGGTCTGCTCCACCTGCCTGGCCAAGGTCGAGGAAGGCGAGGTCGAGATGTACGCCAACTACGCCCTCGAGGACTACGAGATCGAGGCTGGCCTGGTGCTCAGCTGCCAGTGCCGCCCGGTCAGCGACACGGTGATCCTGAACTTCGACCACTGAACCGGCTGGCTCCACCACGGAGCCGGCTCAAGACCGCCTAGCCGGCCATGACGTTGACCCCACTAGACGACCGGTCTATATTCTCGGACATGACACGAACCGCATCCCCGCCCCGCCGCGGGCGGCCGCCCAGAACGCCCCGCGACGACCCCGATACCCGGGCCGCGCTGATCCGCAGCGGCACCGAAGTGCTCACCGAGCAGGGCTTCGCGGTCTCCGGTATCGACGGCATCTTGAAGCGCGTCGGCGTGCCCAAGGGCTCCTTCTACTACTACTTTTCCAGCAAGGAGGCCTTCGGTCGCGCGGTCATGGAGCATTACGGGCAGTACTTCGCCCGCAAGCTCGACCGCCACCTGACCAATCCCGAGCTGACGCCGCTGCGCCGCATCGAGGCCTTCGTCGGCGATGCCCGGGCCGGCATGGCGCGCCACGACTTTCGCCGCGGCTGCCTGGTGGGCAATCTCGGCCAGGAGGTCGGCGGGCTGTCGGACGACTACCGCCAGTGGCTGCGCGACACCCTGGCGGACTGGCAGCAGCGCCTGGCCCGCTGCCTGCGGGAGGCCCAGGATGCCGGCGAGCTGTCGCCCCGCGCCGACTGCGAAAGACTCGCCGAGGCCTTCTGGATCGGCTGGGAAGGCGCCGTCATGCGTGCCCGGCTCGAGGCCGATGCCTGGCCGCTGGACGCCTTCGTCACTCACTTCCTGGCGGGGCTGCCCCGCTAGGCGTTTTTTCAGGCCACCGACTAGACGCCCGGTCCAAAAGGAGACAACCGCATGTTCAAGGCCATCCTGATCGACAAGACCGACAACGGCCAGCAGGCCACGCTCGAGACGCTGGACGAGGCCCGCCTGCCGGACGGCGACGTGACCGTGCGGGTCGAATGCAGCACCCTCAACTACAAGGACGCCCTGGCGATCACCGGCAAGGGGTCGGTGGTGCGCGAGTTCCCCATGGTGCCGGGGATCGACCTGGCGGGCACCGTCGAGGCGTCGAGCCACCCCGACTACCGCCCCGGCGACGCGGTGGTCCTCAACGGCTGGGGCGTCGGCGAGAAGCACTGGGGCGGGCTGGCCGAGAAGGCCCGGTTGAGCGGCGACTGGCTGATCCCGCGCCCAGCCGCCTTCAACGCCCGCCAGTGCATGGCCATCGGCACCGCCGGCTACACGGCGATGCTCTCGGTCATGGCGCTCGAGCGCCAGGGCGTGACGCCGGAAAGCGGCGAGATCCTGGTGACCGGCGCCAGCGGCGGCGTGGGCAGCTACGCCATCACGCTGCTCAACCGGCTGGGCTATGCCGTGGTGGCCTCCACCGGCCGCCCCGAGGAAGCCGACTACCTGAAGTCGCTGGGGGCACAGGAACTGATCGACCGGCGCACGCTGTCCGACCCCGGCCGCCCGCTGGCCCGCGAGCGCTGGGCGGGCGCCGTCGACGCGGTAGGCAGCTACACTCTGGCCAACGTGCTGGCCGCCACCCGCTATGGCGGCGCGGTAGCGGCCTGCGGTCTCGCCCAGGGCATGGACCTGCCCGCCACGGTCGCCCCCTTCATCCTGCGCGGCGTCACCCTGGCGGGCATCGACAGCGTGATGCAGCCGCGCGAGGTGCGTCTCGAGGCCTGGCGTCGGCTGGGCGAGCTGCTGCCGGCGGAGTCGCTGGACGCCATCACCCGCACCATCGGCCTGGACGAGGCCATTGCCCAGGCCGACGAACTGCTGGCCGGGCGCGTGCGCGGCCGCCTGGTGGTCACACTGGACTGACCCGGCACGCCACGGCCCGGGTCAGGTGTGCTGGACGTCGTCGCCGCGCCACAGCAGCTTGCCGCACTCGCTCAGGTCGTAGCCGCCCAGCGACTGGGCCAGGGTCAGCCCGGCGGGGTCGTGCAGGTAGTCGAACATCTGCTGCAGCAGGGAGCGGAAATACACGTTGCGCGGCGTCACCAGGTCGAACGCCTCCTCGGTGATGGGGATGAACCCCAGCCCGAACTCGTTGGCCGCCGACAGCGTGCCCGGCCCGATGTCGGCCTCGTGGCGGGCGATCAGCGACGCCGTCTCCCGCTCGCTGTAGGCGATGGCCTGGGTGTTGAGCTGCTCGGGACGCAGCTGGTGGCCGGCCAGCCACTCCTTCAGGAAGCGCTGCCCGCCGGCGCCCTCCTGGCGTACCACCCAGCGGCGGCCGGCGCCGAACAGCCCCGAGGGGTCATGCGGCTGATGACGGTCCTCGGCGCGGATGATCAGCCCCTGGCTGCGACGGAACAGGCGCACCAGCACCCAGTTGCGGTAGCCGCTGTGGCTGCGCACCAGCGCCGGATGACGCAGTTCGCTCTCCTCGGCGCGCCCCCAGTGGATGCCGCAGGCATCGGCGCGCCCCTGGGAGAGGAGCGACAGCCCCAGCTGGGTGCCGGTCACGCTGTAGCCGTAGAAGGCCTGGGCCTGCTGGCGCTGGTTGAGACGCATGATCAGCGCCGCCAGCAGCGGGTCATCGCTGCCGGTGATCATCAGGCGATCCGCCAGCACGCCGTGGTGGCAGGACTCCAGGATCCACTGCTCCACCAGCCGCCGGGGGAACAGCCACTTGCCGGTGACCTTGGTGGAGGGAATCGCGCCCTCGCTGGCCAGCTGGTAGATCTTCTTCTCGTTGAGGTGCAGCAGTTCGGCGACCTGATGCACGGTCAGAAACGGCGAGGCGACGGTCTCACTCATCGGCGCCCCTTGCACGGCGTGATGAACGATCCCCCGGCCGCGGCGCCGGCACGGCATCGAGGCGCAGCCGCGACTGGTCGTCGACGACCTGGAAGTGGCGCCCCTTGGCCCGTGCCACCAGCAGCACACCGAAGCGCCGCGCCAGCTCGACGCCCTTCTGGGTCATGCCCGAGCGCGACACCAGCACGCTGATGCCCATCTGCGCCACCTTGAGCACCATCTCGGAGGTCAGCCGCCCGGTGGTATAGAAGATGTCCGCCTCGCCCAGCTCGGCGTCCTCGGCCGGGCCCTCGCCCAGCGCCGCCAGCCACTGCCGGCCGGCGAGGGTATCCACCGCGTTGTGCCGCCCCACGTCCTCGACGAAGCCCAGCACGCGATCCTGACGGCACAGCGCGCAGCCGTGCACGGCCCCTGCATTGCGGTAGGTCTCGTTGAACGCCTTGAGGTTCTCGAGCAGGCGATACAGCACCGACTGTGACAGCGGCGTGCGCGGCAACGGGTTCAGGTCGGTGGCGTCCAGCAGGCGCCCGAACACCGTGCCCTGCCCGCAGCCGGTGGTCACCGTGCGCTGTGCCAGCCGGTCATCGAGATCCTCGGGCAGCGCCCGGGTGACCACCGCCGCGGCCTCCACGTCCCAGTCCACCTGCAGCACCTCGACGTCCTCGGCGCGGGTCAGCAGCCCCTGATTGCGCAGGTAGCCCAGCACCAGCGCTTCCGGCTCGGCCCCCAGCGTCATCAGGGTGACGATCTCGCGGCGATTCAGGTACACGGTCAGCGCCCGCTCGGCGGCGATCGCCTGGCGACGCGGCTCGCCGTACTCATCGGTCACGGTGATCTCGACCGTGGTCGGCCTGCGCGCCCGGCTCAACACGATAGTGGCCATGCGTTGCTCCTTTCGGTTTGCCGACAGGATACTCAAAGCGCCACCGACCTGCGCAAGCAAAATCCCCGGGCAGGCAGAGCCCTCGCGGTTAGTGCCGCCAAGGGCTGATCCGCCGACAGGTCTACGAGGGGGCGCTGTGGACCCCTCCATGGGCGCTACCTACGCCATCTGACCGCCATGGATGGCGGAAATGCCGGAATGGAAAGGAACACTTTCCGGCCATGGCGTAGGACCCCCTCTTCGACCTGTCCCCGGCGCCCTTGCCGGGGACAACGACGATTACCCTGACCGGACAGGCCCGCTCCGACGGGTTTCCCGCACCGTCAGGCACGGCGCTTGCAAGCAATTGCGGCACGTTGGCGCACGGCAACCCGCCAGCCCCGACAGCACAGGATCCCCGCAACCAGGAGGCCAGCACCCCCATGGCGACCGACGACAACCTGCGACACGTCAGCCTCGAGCTGACCTGCCGGACCCGCGAGATCAAGGGCTTCACGTCCCGGTCCTGGCACATCACCGCCCTGGGCTGTCACGACCGCGGCCCGCATGTGCTGCCGCTGACGCTGTTCCTCACCGAGCGCACGGCCTATCGCTTCAACCTCGAGTCCCGCCAGCCGCGGCTGTTCGTGCGCTGCGAGGCCGGCGACGACACCCTGACACCGCGCGAGGTCACCGCCAGCCAGGAGGTCGCCGCCAACTGGATGGACGGCGAGACGCAGGTCCTCGACGCCCCCATGCCGCCGGCGATTCATGCCTGGATCGAGGCCTACCTGGCACGCCACGGCGAACGCATCGATGCCGGACGCAAGAAGAAGCGCGCGGGTGCCGGCCGCGCGCGTCAGGAGTGACGCCATGAGCTTCATGAACCGCTGGTCGCAGCGCAAGCGCAGCCAGGGCGAGGAACCCCCCGCCCCGACCGATGAAACAACGCCGGACGCGACAACCGAGGAAACCGACGCCGCCCCGACCGGTGCCGCCGCGCTGATTCCCGGCTACGACCCGCAGCGTCCACTGGACGAGCAGCTACCCGACCCCGACACGCTCGGCGCCGGCGACGACTTCCGCGCCTTCCTGCTGCCCGGCGTCGGCGACCTGCTCAAGCGACGCGCGCTGCGGCGCCTGTTCAAGGTCGGCAACTACAACGTGCGCGACGGCCTCAACGACTACGACGACGACTACACGACCCTGAAGAGCCTGGCGCCGGAAGCCGGTGAACGCATCCGCCAGTGGCTGCGCCGCGATGCCGAACAGGCCGAACCGCAGACGCCCCCCGCCGCCTCCGAAACGGCGGCCGAGGCGACCGACGACGAGCCTCTCGCCGAGTCCACCGACGAGGCGGCCGACGAGGCGGCCGATGAAGCAGCCGAGCGGACAGCCTCGACCACGCAGGCCACCGCGCCGGCCGATGGTGACGAAACGACACCAAATGACCCAGTCCGGCATCCGAGTGAGTCAACTTGACCCACACGCACGACCGGCGGGCCCGAAACACTCCCATATCTTGCCCGGTCCCCCCTTCGTTTGCAGCGGGAATGGGAACCCCGCCTGCAATGGAAAACGCCAGATAACCGGACCCGACGCAGATCGGGCCGCCGCCACCCGTGTGGCAGGCACAAGACCGTGGCAAGACCGACACGCTGATGAGGTGACATGCCCCAGTTCATCGATACGCGGGCGCTGAACGACGACGCCCGCAATGCCGCCGCCCGCGAGGCCGCCCTGCAACAGGTGTCCTGGCCGCGCAACCTGGCCCCCGCCACCGTGAGCTACACCAGCCACGGTCATGTGGCCCTCGTCGGCCCGGCCGAGGCGATCGGCCCGGCCGCCCGGGCGCTCGCCGACAGCGAACTCGCCAGCCTCACCCTGGTCGCGACCCGCCACGCGGCACGGAACACGGTCGCCGACATTCCCGGCGCCCATGCCGTCGCCTGCGCCGCACCGCAGCTTGCGGGCCACCTGGGCGCCTTTCACCTGACCGCCCGCGACGGCGGGGAGTCGCTGGCCCGGGCGACCATCGGCCGCGATCATTTCGACGCCGTGCTCGACCTGGGCACCCCGCCGCTGCTGGGACACGACCTGCCGCCACCCGGCTACTATCGTGTCGGGACGCGCGCCGGCACGGACATGCCCCTGGCGGATGCCCTGGCGGCGCTGCGCGAGTGCGTCGGCGACTTCGAGAAGCCGCGCTACTTCCAGATCGACAGCGACCTCTGCGCCCATGCCGGCCGCGGCCAGACCGGCTGCACCCGCTGTCTCGAGGTGTGCCCGGCCGATGCGATCTCGAGCCTCAAGCAGGAGATCGTCATCGACCCGTTCCGCTGTCACGGCGCGGGCAGCTGCACCAGCGTGTGCCCCACCGGCGCCATCCGTTACGCCCTGCCCGCCCCGGAAAGCCTGGACGCCTACATCGCCCGCCTGCTGGCGACCTATCACGCCGAGGGCGGCGAGACGGCGGTGGTGCGCTTCCTCGACCAGGAAGCCCATGGCGCCGAGACCGACACGACCGCGGGCCATGTGCTCGATATCCCCCTCGAGGAGATCGGCGCCGCCGGGCTCGACCACTGGCTGGGTGCCCTCGCCCGCGGCGCCGGGGAGGTGCGGGTGGTGCTGCGCGACGACCTGCCGCCGTCGCTGGCGCGACTGGTCCGCGACCAGTACGCCCAGGCCCGCGCCCTGCTCGAGGCACTGGGCCACGACACGCGCCGCCTGACCCTGATCGCCGACGGCGACACCGCGGCCCGCGATGCCCTGCCGATCCTGACGCCGCTGGCCGGCCGCCTGGAGGGCGAGCGCCCCACCGCCAAGCGCGAGGCGCTCAACGCCGTCCTCGACTTCCTCGCCGCCCACGCCACGCCCGCCGAGGCGCGGGTGACGATGCCCGAGGGCGCGCCCTTCGGCACGCTGGCCATCGACGCCGACCACTGCACGCTGTGCATGGCCTGCGTGGCGGTCTGCCCGACCCGGGCGCTCTCCACCGCCGGGGACACGCCGAGCCTGCACTTCCAGGAAAGCGCCTGCGTGCAGTGCGGCCTGTGCGAGAGCGCCTGTCCGGAACAGGTCATCCAGCTCGAGCCGGGGTTCCTGGCCACGCCCGAGGCGCGCCACCGTGTCGAGACGGTCAAGGAAGAGGCCCCCTTCGAGTGCATCAGCTGCGGCAAGGCCTTCGCCACCGCCAGCACCATTGCCTCGATCAAGGAGAAGCTGGCCGCGCACCCGTACTTCGCCGGCGATGCCATCAAGCGCCTGGAGATGTGCGAGGACTGCCGCGTCAAGGACATCTGGCATGACCTGGCGCGTGACCCCAATGCTCAGCTGAAGGTGTGACCATGACAACGCCCGAGTCCCTCGCCATGGCCGACGCCACCGTCCCGAGCACGGAAGCCGCGGAGCGCAACGCCCTGCGCGCCGATATCTACCGGCTGCTGGCACGCCTGGTCCGCGAGACCCCCAACGCCGAACTGCTGGACTTCCTCGCCGGCCTCGAGCCGGATGACGAGAATTCGCCGCTCAAGCGCCACTGGGCCTCGCTGTCGCTGGCCGCTCGCCATGCCCGGGTCGAGTCCCTGCACGACGTCCACTTCGGCCTGTTCGTCGGCGTCATCCAGGGCGAACTGGTGCCCTACGCCTCCTGGTACCTGACCGGTTCGCTGATGGAGATGCCGCTGGTCGCGCTGCGTCAGGACCTCGCCCGGCTGGGCTTCGAGCGCGCCGAGCACGTCAAGGAGCCCGAGGATCACTTCTCGGCGATGTGCGAGGTGATGGCCATGCTCATCGACGCCGGCGACGCCGCCCAGGCGGGCTTCTTCCAGCGTCACCTCAGCCCCTGGGCGCTGCGCTTCATGCAGGACCTGGCCCGCGTCGAGTCGCCGTTCTACGCCGGCGTCGGCGCGCTGGGCGAGGCCTTCCTCGCCCGCGAGAATGCTCAGCTGCCTCTCGACCCCGACACCCGGGTCGTGATGGTTTCGCCCTCCGCCGCCTCGTCCGACGACGAGGCCGGCGATTCATGAACCCCGTACACCGCCGCTCGAACGGCGATACCCGGTACGCAATGAACCAAGGAGTTGCCCCATGAAAGAGCCGAACAGCCCCGCCCGGCGTCGCTTCCTGCGCAACATCGGCATTGGCACGGCTACCGCCGGTGCGGCGGTGGCCGTGGGTCACGTCACCCTGGCCCAGGCCCAGTCGGACGAGTCGGACACGCCCGACGGCCAGGAAACGAAATACCGTGAAACCGACCACATCAAGGCGTTCTACGCCACCCTGCGCGACTGAACGGTCGTCGGAACCGGAATCGAGGACCCCACCATGCGATTGACTCGAAAATCCTCCCAGCCCACCGGCCAGGATGGGCTGGGCATCAGCCGCCGCCAGTTCCTGCAGCGCAGCGGCGTGGCTACCGGCGGCCTCGCGGCGGCCGGCTTCATGGGCCAGGGCATGATGAAAGCCGCCTCCGCCCAGGAAAAGACCGCCTACTCCGATGCGCCGGTCGAAACCAAGCGCACCATCTGCTCGCACTGCTCGGTGGGCTGCGGCGTCTATGCCCAGGTGCAGAACGGCGTCTGGACCGGCCAGGAACCCGCCTTCGACCACCCCATCAACCGCGGCGCGCACTGCGCCAAGGGCGCCTCGCTGCGCGAGCACGGCCACTCCACCCGGCGCCTGAAGTACCCGATGAAGCTGGTCGACGGCAAGTGGCAGCGCCTCGAGTGGGACCAGGCGATCAGCGAGATCGGCGACAAGGTGCTGGAGCTGCGCGACCAGTACGGCCCCGACAGCGTCTACTGGCTGGGCTCGGCCAAGTTCAACAACGAACAGGCCTACCTGATGCGCAAGCTGGCCGCGCTGTGGGGCACCAACAACACCGACCACCAGGCACGCATCTGCCACTCCACCACCGTGGCGGGCGTGGCCAACACCTGGGGCTACGGTGCCATGACCAACTCGCTGAACGACATGCACTTCAGCAAGGCGATCCTGTTCATCGGCTCCAACCCCAGCGAAGCGCACCCGGTGGCCATGCAGCACATCCTGCACGCCAAGGAGCGCAACCAGGCCCAGGTCATCGTCGTCGACCCGCGCTTCACCCGTACCGCCGCCAAGGCCGACAAGTACGTGCGGCTGCGCCCGGGCTCCGACGTCGCCTACATCTGGGGCCTGCTCTGGCACATCTTCGAGAACGGCTGGGAAGACACCCAGTACATCGAGCAGCGCGTGTTCGGCATGGACGACGTGCGCCAGGAAGTGGCCCAGTACACCCCCGACGTGGTCGAGCGCATCACCGGCGTGGGCGAGGCCGACATGCGCGACGTCGCCCGGCGCATCAGCGAGAACCGCCCCGGCTGCGTGGTGTGGTGCATGGGCGGCACCCAGCACACCACCGGCAACAACAACACCCGCGCGTACTGCATCCTCGAGCTGGCGCTGGGCAACATCGGCGTCTCCGGCGGCGGTGCCAACATCTTCCGCGGTCACGACAACGTCCAGGGTGCCACCGACCTGGGACTGATGTCGCACTCGCTGCCCGGCTACTACGGCTTGAGCGAAGGCGCCTGGCGCCACTGGGCCAAGGTCTGGAACCTCGACTACGAGTGGATCAAGAACCGCTTCGACCAGACCGAGTACAACGGCGACCTGCCGATGCATTCCAACGGCATCACCGTCTCGCGCTGGATCGACGGCGTGCTGGAGGACGACGCGAACATCGCCCAGCGCAGCAGCCTCAAGGCCATGTTCTACTGGGGCCACGCGGTCAACTCGCAGACCCGCGGCCCGGAAATGAAGAAGGCCATGAGCCAGCTCGAGCTGATGGTGGTGGTCGACCCGTATCCCACGGTCGCCGCCGTCATGAACGACCGCACCGACGGCGTCTACCTGCTGCCGGCGGCCACCCAGTTCGAGAACACCGGCAGCGTGACGGCCACCAACCGTTCCATCCAGTGGCGGGATCAGGTCATCGAACCGATGTTCGACTCCAAGCCCGACCACGAGATCATGTACCTGCTGTCCAGGAAGCTGGGCTTCGCCGACGAGTTCACCCGCAACATCGCCGTCGAGAACAACCGGCCGGCCATCGACGACGTGCTGCGCGAGATCAACGCCGGCATGTGGACCGTGGGCTACACCGGCCAGAGCCCGGAGCGCCTGCGCCAGCACCAGCAGAACTGGCACACCTTCAACTTCGACACCCTCAAGGGCGAGGGCGGCCCCGCCGACGGCGAGTTCTACGGCCTGCCGTGGCCCTGCTGGGGCACCGCCGAGTTCAAGCACCCCGGCACGCCGCTACTCTATGACATGAGCAAGCCCGTCAAGGAAGGCGGCCTCACCTTCCGCGCCCGCTTCGGCGTCGAGTACGACGGCCAGAACCTGCTGGCCGACGGCGTCGCCAGCAAGGGCTCCGAGCTCAACGACGGCTATCCCGAGTTCACCGCCGACATGCTCAAGCAGCTGGGCTGGTGGGACGACCTCACCGCGGAAGAGAAGGCCGCCGCGGACGGCAAGAACTGGAAGACCGACCTCTCCGGCGGTATCCAGCGCGTGGCCATCGAGCACGGCTGTGCGCCGTTCGGCAACGCCAAGGCCCGCTGCCGCGTCTGGACCTTCCCGGACGAGATTCCCAAGCATCGCGAGCCGCTCTACACCAACCGCCGCGACCTGGTGAAGGACTACCCGACCTGGGACGACGTGGCCTCGTTCTATCGCCTGCCGACGCTCTACAGCTCGATCCAGGAGAAGGACGTCAGCCAGGAGTTCCCGATCATCCTCACCTCCGGGCGCCTGGTCGAGTACGAGGGCGGCGGCGAGGAGACGCGCTCCATGTCGTGGCTCGCCGAGCTGCAGCAGGAGATGTTCGTCGAGATCAACCCCGCCCAGGCCAACGACCTCGGGATCAAGAACGACGACACGGTGTGGGTCTACGGGCCGGAAGGCGGCAAGGTCAAGGTCAAGGCCCTGGTGACGCCGCGCGTGGCACGCGACGTGGCGTTCATGCCCTTCCACTTCGGCGGCGTCTTCGAGGGCGAGAGCCTGGCCGACAAGTACCCGGAAGGCGCGCGGCCCTACGTGCTCGGCGAGGCGGCCAACACGGCCACCACCTACGGCTATGACCGGGTGACGCAGATGCAGGAAACCAAGGCCACCCTGTGCCGGATCGAGAAAGCCTCCGCCTGAACCGACGACGCTTGAAAGACCGGCGAGGCCACGCGCCTCGCCGGTGAGAGGAGAACACCATGGCTCAAATGAAATTCCTGTGCGACGCCGAACGCTGCATCGAATGCAACGGCTGCGTCACCGCCTGCAAGAACGCCAACGAGACCGAGTGGGGCATCCAGCGCCGCCGGGTGGTCACGCTCGACGACGGCCAGCCCTCGGAAGTGTCGATCTCCGTGGCCTGCATGCACTGCGACGACGCCCCCTGCATGGCGGTCTGCCCCACCGACTGCTTCTACAAGACCGATGACGGCATCGTCCTGCACGACAAGGACATCTGCATCGGCTGCGGCTACTGCCTGTACGCCTGCCCGTTCGGCGCGCCGCAGTTCCCCAAGCAGAACGCCTTCGGCGAGCGCGGCAAGATGGACAAGTGCACCTTCTGCGCCGGCGGCCCCGCCGAGACCAAGGAAGAGGAGTACGAGAAGTACGGCGCCAACCGCATCGCCGAGGGCAAGCTGCCGCTGTGCGCCGAGATGTGCTCCACCAAGGCGCTGCTCGCCGGGGATGCCCAGACCATCTCCGACATCTTCCGTCAGCGCGTGGTCTATCGCGGTCACAAGGACGGCGGCTGGTCCTCCGTCGACAAGGCACAAGCGTCGGCCCCGGATGTCTCGGCCAATCTCGACAACATGGCCTACGACGCCACCCGCGCTGAAAAGTGAGGAGCGTTCCCATGCACACACTCATGCAATGCCTGCAACGGCTGCACGTGCTCGGTGTGATACTGATGCTGGCGGTGCTCACCGCCGGCCTGGTATCGACCGCGCAGGCCGCCGATCCCGACCAGGAGCTCAACCAGGCGGTCGGCACCATCAACGCCGACACCTGGCGCGAGGTCAAGAACGGCGAGAACTTCATCGACACTCGCCATGACTCCACCTACAGCCTGATCAACACCAGCGGCGAGACCTGGCGCCAGATCCGCAACGACTGGATCTCGCCGGCCGGTCTCATCGCCCTGGGCAGCATGCTGGCGATCCTGGTGATCTTCTACCTGATCGTCGGCCGCAACGACCTCGACGAGGAGCGCACCGGCCGCAAGCTGCTGCGCTGGACCGCGCTGGAACGGGCCATGCACTGGACCGTGGCGACGCTGTTCATCGTCCTGGCGCTGACCGGGCTCAACCTGCTGTACGGCAAGTTCGTCTTCCGCCACGCCTTCGGCGACGCCTTCTGGGCCAACCTGATCGCCTTGACCAAGCTGACCCACAACTACGTGGGCCCGGTGTTCGGCATCCTGCTGCTGCTGATGCTGGCCAAGTGGCTCACGGTCAACCTGCCCAGGAAGCACGACTGGCAGTGGTTCAAGCAGGGCGGCGGCATGGTCGGCAACAAGCACCCCGACGCCGGCTTCGCCAACGGCGGGGAAAAGGCCTGGTACTGGATCCTCGCCAGCGTGGGGCTGCTGGTGATCGTCAGCGGCTTCGTGCTCGACTTCCCGCTGTTCGGCCAGACCCGCGACAACATGCAGTGGGCGAACATGTTCCACGCCGTGACCTCGCTGATCCTGATGGCCGTGGCCCTGGGCCACATCTACATCGGCACCCTGGGCACCGAGGGCGCGCTGGAGGGCATGACCACCGGCTATGTCGACGAGACCTGGGCCAAGCAGCACCACAACCTGTGGTACGAGGAGGTCAAGGACAGCGCCGGCCAGCCCGAGCAGGACAACCCGCCGGTGGACGACGACACGGCGACCGCCAATCGGCCCAACTGAGCGTTGAATCACTTTTTGCACCGACACCGCCTCCGGGCGGTGTCGTGCTTTGATATGCTGGAATTCTTCCCAACCAGGAGACCGAGTCCATGCAGCATCTCGACGCCACCACCCGTACCGAGCTCGAAGCCGCCGCGTTTCGTCGGCTGCTGGAGCACCTCGACGCCAACAAGGACGTGCAGAACATCGATCTGATGATTCTTGCCGACTTCTGCCGCAACTGCCTGTCCAAGTGGCTGGTGGCCGCCGCCGAGCAGCGCGGCATCGAACTCGACTACGAAACGGCCCGCGAGCATGTCTACGGCATGCCCTACAGCGAGTGGAAGTCGCTCTACCAGACACCGGCCAGCCCCGAGCAGCTCGCCGCGCTGGAAGCGCGCCAGCAGGCCCGGAAGGACGCCAAGGCATGAGCGACGCCGACTTCGTCCCGCTGAAGATCGCCGTGCTGACCGTCTCCGACACGCGCACGGAGGACACCGACCGCTCCGGGCAGGCGCTGGTGGAACGCCTGGAGCGCGACGGCCATGAACTCGTCGTCAAGCGCATCGTCCCCGACGATGTCTACCGCATCCGCGCGGTGGTGGCGCAGTGGATCGCCGACGAGGCCGTGCAGGTAGTCATCGCCACCGGCGGCACCGGCTTCACCGGGCGCGATTCCACGCCCGAGGCGGTCTCGGTGCTGATCGACAAGCACATCGAGGGGTTCGGCGAGCTGTTCCGCCACCTGTCGTGGCAGGAGATCGGCAGCTCCACCGTGCAGAGCCGCTGCCTCGGCGGGCTGGCCAACCGCACCGTGGTGTTCTGCCTGCCCGGCTCCACCGGCGCCTGCCGTACCGCCTGGGACGGCATCCTCCACGAGCAGCTCGACAGCCGCCACAAGCCGTGCAACTTCGCCAACCTGGTGATCCCCGGGCGGGGGCAGCATGGCTGAGCTGCAGAGCGTCGAACGGGCCCTCGAGGCGCTGCTGGACGGCGTCGCGCCGCTCGAGGCCGAACCGGTCGCCGCCGAGCAGGCGGCCGGGCGCGTGCTCGCCGAGACGGTCACCGCCCGCCTCGACGTGCCGCCCGCCGACAACAGCGCCATGGACGGTTACGCCCTGCGCCACGCCGACGCCGGCGGCTGGCTGCCGATCAGCCAGCGGGTGGCGGCCGGGCATGCGCCCGCGCCGCTGGCGCCGGGCAGCTGCGCGCGCATCTTCACCGGCGGCGAGATCCCGCCGGGCGCCGACACCGTGGTGATGCAGGAGCGCGTGGAGATCCGGGAAGACCGCGCGTTCATTCCCGGCGACATCGCGGCCGGCGACAACGTCCGCCGGTGCGGGCGCGATGTCAGCACCGGCGAGCCGCTGCTGGAGGCCGGCACGCTGCTGGAAGCCGCCGCCCTGGGGCATCTGGCCGGCCAGGGCATCACCCGCGTGAGCGTGCGCCGCCGCCCGCGCGTGGCGCTGCTGTCCACCGGCGACGAGATCGTCGACCCCGGCCAGCCGCTCGGCCCCGGGCAGATCCACAACTCCAACCGGCCCATGCTCTCGCGGCTGCTGGAGCGCTTCGGCGCCGAGCTGGTGATGCGCGAGACCGTGCCCGACGACTTCGCCACGACGCGACGGATTCTCGGCGAGGCCGCCGAGCGTGCCGACGTCATCATCACCACCGGCGGCGTCAGCGTCGGCGAGGAGGATCATGTCCGGCACGCCCTGGAATCGCTGGGCCGGCTCGACCTCTGGCAACTGGCCATGCGCCCCGGCAAGCCGCTGGCGCTGGGACGCATCGGCCGGGCCCGCTTCGTCGGCCTGCCGGGCAATCCGGTATCGTGCTTCGTCGGCGCCTGGGTCTACCTGCGCCCGCTGATGGGTGCGCTGCTGGGCAGCCCGCGCATGGCCGAGCTGCCGCGCCTGTGGGCCCGCGCGGCCTTCACCACGCGCACCCAGGCCCGCCGCCACTACATGCGCGTCGCCCTCGACTTCACGCCGGAAGGCGTGCTCGCCCGGGCCTTCGCCGACCAGAACTCGGCGGTGCTGTCATCGTGCCTGGACGCCGATGCCTTGGCGGTGATTCCGGCGAACAGCACGCTCGAGGAAGGCGACACCGTCGAGTGTCTGTGGCTGACCCACTGACCCACTACCGGGCGTACCAGCCACAACGGTGAACGGCCTCCATCGCGAGGCCGTTCATTGTGTCAGGTCAGATCACCGAACGGCTGAATGGTCACCGGCTCGCCCGCCTCGACGGTGGCGCGGTCGTCGCCGATCTCGATCAGGCAGTTGGCCGCCACCATCGAGCTGAGAATGCCGGAGCCCTGACGGCCGGTGGTGCGCACCCACAGCCGTCCTGTCTCGTCGCTGCTGTAGACGCCACGGTGGAAGTCGACGCGCCCGTCACGGCTCTTCAGGGGTTCCGCGGCCAGCGCGGTCAGGCGCAGCGGCTGCCAGTCGCGCTCGCCCTGCATGCGACGCAGCATCGGCTGCACGAACTGCAAAAACGTCACCATCACCGCCACGGGATTGCCGGGCAGCCCGAAGAACGGCACCTCGCGCTCGCCGTCCCGGCGGATGCGCCCGAACGCCATCGGCCGCCCCGGACGCATGGCGATCCGCCACAGCCCCAGCTCGCCGATGGCCTCCAGCGCCGGCTTGACCCAGTCGGCCTGCCCCACCGAGACACCGCCGCTGGTCAGTACCATATCCGCATCGCGAGCCGCCGCCGCGAGCGCCTCGCGCATGCCGTCGAGCTCGTCGCGCAGGATGCCCAGGTCGATCACCTCGCAGCCCAGGCGCGTCAGCAGCCCGCGCAGCGAGAAGCGGTTGGTGTCGTAGATGCCCGCGGCGGGCAACGGCTCGCCCTGGGCGGTCACCTCGTCGCCGGTGGAGAACACCGCCACGCGCAGCGGCCGGAACAGCTCGACCTCGGCCAGCCCCAGCGAGGCCAGCAGGCCCAGATGCTGCGGGCGCAGCCGGGTGCCCGCAGTGAGCGCCGTCGCGCCCCGGGCGAGATCCTCGCCGGCCTGGCGCACGTTCTGACCGTGACGCACGCGCTCGGGCCGCTCGATCACCACCCGCGCGGCGGAATCGGCCGCGGCGAGCTGCTCGCTCATGATCACGGTGTCCGCCCCCGGCGGCAGCGGCGCGCCGGTGGTGATGCGCACCGCCTGCCCGGACGAGAGCGTCATCGCCGGCCGCGAGCCGGCCAGCACCTCGCCGACGATCGCCACCTCGCTCGCCGGGTGCCGCTCGTCCCAGGCCAGGGCGATGCCGTCCATGGCGGCGTTGGTGTTCTGCGGCACATCGACCGGCGAGATCACGTCCGCCGCCAGGATGCCGTCGACGGCCTCGCTCAGGGGCACGCGCCGGGCGGCGACCGGCGGCGGGGTCATCGCCGCCAGGGCGTCCAGGGTCTCGTCGACGCCGAGCATGCGCTGGCCCAGCTCAAAGCAGGATAGTGTCATGTCATCTCCCTCGGGCCGCGGCGCATCTCGGGCCAGCGCTGCGGCCATTGGCGCAGCCAGGCGACCAGCGCGTCGTGATCGTCCATCGCCAGGCGCTCGACCCCCGGCGGCAGGGCAATGTCATCCGGCGTGGCCACCGCCCGCACCCAGGGGTCGCGATCGGCCATCAGCGGCTTGTCCAGCGCCCGGCGATGCAGCTCCAGCTTGGGCAGCGGCCAGGCCTTGAAGCCCTCCACCAGGATCAGGTCCGGTGCCAGGGACAGTACATGGGGAATCAGCGCCGCCAGGTCCGCCTCCTCGCGCTCCGGGGTTTCCATCATCAGGGCAAAGCGCTGGCCCGAGGCCACCAGCATCGGCGTGGCCCCCGCCTGGCGCAGTCGGTGGCTGTCCTTGCCCGGCTGGTCGACGTCGAAGGCATGATGGGCGTGCTTGATGATGGCCACCTGCAGCCCCGCATCGGCCAGTCGCGGCAACAGCGCCTCGAGCAGCGTGGTCTTGCCGGTTCCGCTCCAGGCGGCAATGCCCAGCAGCGGGGTCTCCAGCGTGTCAAGCGACAAGGTCATCGGGTTCTCTCGATCGTCGGGAAAACTATCGCGTCTCGGAAGCAACAGGCATGCCGACGCTCGGCCCCGCCAGGGGCAACAGGTCGGCGTCGTTCCTCGTGATTTCGCCCGGTGCTGGCGGCCCGGGTCAAAACGACCCGTCCGCCCGCAGGCGCCGCTCCATGGCGTCGCGCTCGTCGGGCGAGTTGAGGTTGGCGAAGGCCTCGCGGCGATCGGCGAAGTCGACGTGACACCAGGGGTGACGCGCGTACCAGCGGTCGATCTTGCGCTCGCCGCCGGCCAGGGCCTCGCCGAGGTCGTCGCGCAGTGCGGTGTCGATCAGCGCCACCACCGGATGGGCGCGCTCGCCGTCATGGGCCACGGCGATGCGGCACTCGCCGATGCCCTCGCGCAGGCGGGCCACCAGATCCTCGGGCAATGCCGGCGAGTCGCAGGGCACGAACAGCGCCCAGGGGGTCTCCACCGCACACAGTGCGCTCCACATGCCCATCAGCGGGCCGTGGTAGCCGGCCTCGCGATCGCTGACGAGCGGGTAGCCCAGTTCGCGGTAGCGTTCCAGGCTGCGATTGGCATTGATCAGGACCCGATCGACCTGGGGCGAGAGCCGGTCCAGGACATGCGCGATCAGCGGCCGGCCGGCGAGCGGCTCCCAGCCCTTGTCGCGCCCGCCCATGCGGCGCCCTTCCCCGCCGGCCAGTATCACGGCGGTCACTTCACCCTCGCGCATGACCTTCACTCCCCCTTGAAGCAGTATCCCGGCATCATACCCGCCTCAGGAGTTCGCGCCGAGGGGCCAGGCTTCCGGAATATCGGCCCTCGTCCCGCCCACCTGCAGGCCGCCTCTCTCCAGGTGCCATTCGGCGTCGCAGTGCTCGGTCAGCACGCTCTGCTGATGGGCGCTGAGCACGATGGCGCAGCCCGTCTCGCGCAGCGACAGGATCAGTACCGTGATGTCGTCGATCGCCTGGCGGTCCAGGCTCGCGGTGGGCTCGTCGAGCAGCAGCACGCGGGGCGACAGCAGCCAGGCCCGCGCCAGCGCCAGACGCATGCGCTCACCGCCGGACAACGACCGGGCGTGCTGGCGAGCATGGTCGGCCAGCCCGCAGCGCGAAAGCATCGCCGCGATGCGCGAGCGCGCGTCGTCGCCGCGCCAACCCTGCCAGCGTGCCACATGGCGCAGATTGCCGGCCACGCTGGTATCGAACAGGTAGGGTTGCTGGTGCAGGTAGAGCAGATCGCCGAAGCGCGGCGGCGCCGCTGGCGCGCCATCGTCCAGCGCCCAGCGGATGGTGCCGCGGCGCGGCGTGTCCAGCCCGGCCAGCAGGCGCAGCAACGTCGTCTTGCCGCTGCCGTTGTCGCCGCGCAGATGCACCAGCGAACGCCCGTCCCAGCGCAGGTGCGGGATCTCCCACAGGGGCGGCCGACGACCGAAGCCATGGGCCAGCCGGCTTACCTCGAGCATGATCGGTTCCTCGGCGATTCATAGAGGGTGTTTACAAACGTCACGAGCGACGGCCAGACAAGGCGAAATCAACCGAAACAGCGCAGTTTATGAGTCGATAAATGAGCATTTTAAGGTTAATTTCAACGCCGTATGGCCTAGCGCAGTAATTTGTAAGCGCCCTCTCAGGCACTCACCATCTGCTGCCCCCTTCCACGCATCACCCCCAGCAGCACATTGAGCAGCAGTGCCAGCAGCAGCAGCACCATGCCCAGCGCGATGCCCTGGGCGAACTCGCCCTTGAGGGTTTCCAGCGCGATCGCCGTGGTGATGGTGCGGGTGAAGTGCTCGATGTTGCCGCCGATCATCACCGCGCTGCCGACCTCGGCGATGATGCGTCCGAAGGCGGCCAGCACCGCCGCGATGACGCCGAAGCGCGCCTCGCGGATCAGCATGGCGAAGGCCTGCAACCGTCCCGCGCCCAGCTGGCGGGCGGTTTCCCAGGCGCGCTGGTCGATGCTCTGCAGCGAGCTGTGCAGCATGGCGATCAGGATCGGCGTCGCCAGGATGATCTGGCCGACGACCATGGCTCGCTGGGTGAAGAGCAGCTGCCACTCGCCCAGCGGGCCGCTGCGCGACAGCAGCATGAAAAGCACCAGCCCCACGACCACCGTGGGCACCGCCATGAAGGTGTTCACCAGCGAGATCGCCAGCCAGCGCCCCGGAAAGGCGACGCGCGCCAGCACCAGTGCGACCAGCAACGCCGGCGGCAGCGCCACCAGGATCGCCGTCAGCGAGACGCGAAATGACACGCCGATGATCTCCCACAGCGCCGGGTCGAAGGAGACCAGCAGGTGCAGCGCCTTCCCCATCGTGGCCATGAGTTCATTCATCGACGCGTCCTCGTGGGCTCAATAATCGGGCCCGCCCCCATGCGGAGGCGGGTGGGAGGGAGAAACATCTCAGTTGGCGCCGACCGCCTTGGACGGGTCCACCGTCTCGCCGGCGCTGGCGTGGAACAGCACCTTGCCCTTGAGGCGGAAGGCGTCGATCAGGGTCTGCCCCTCGTCGGAGATCAGCCACTGCGCCAGGGTCCGTGCACCCTCGGTATTGAGGTTCTTGTAGCGTTCGGGATTGACCAGAATCACCTGGTAGGGGTTGAACAGCTTGGTGTCGCCCTCGACCAGAATGGAGAGATCCAGGTTATCCTTCATGGCCAGCCAGGTGCCGCGGTCGGTGAGCGTGTAGCCCTGCAGCTCGCTGGTCATCTTGAGCACGGCGCCCATGCCCTGGCCGGCGGCCTTGTAGTTCGAGAAGTCGGGAGACACGCCCGCCGCCTTCCACAGGTGGTTTTCCTTCTTGTTGGTGCCGGAATCGTCGCCGCGGGACACGAAGGTCGCGTTCTTGTCGGCCAGCGTGGCCAGCGCCTTGACGGCATCATCGCCGCCCTTGATGCCGGCCGGGTCGTCGCTCGGGCCCACGATGACGAAGTCGTTGTACATCACGCCGTGGGGCTCGACGCCGTAGCCGGCATCGACGAAGGCCTTCTCCGCCGCGGGGGCGTGGGTGAGCACCAGGTCGACGTCGCCGTCCCGACCCAGGCGCAGCGCCTTGCCGGTGCCCACAGGGATGACCTGGATCTGGTAGGGATGATCCTGTTCGAACTTGGGCAACAGGTAGTCGAGCAGGCCGGAGTTGTAGGTGCTGGTGGTGGTCGCCAGGCGAATGATCTCGGCCGCCTGGGCCCCGGTCGCCAGCATGGCGGTGACGGCCGCGATGGCGAGCAGTGAAAGCCGACGTTTCAGCATGGGATCTCCTCGTGTCGTGTCGGATTGCGATGTGCTCGCTTCCTCCAGCAATTTCTATGCCCGACTGCGGCATCAAGTCCCCGACACCGGGCTGTCGCGATCATGTCAGCGAGAGGCGCCGGGGACAGGCCGGAGAGGGGGTCCTCGGCCCAGGGAGGGCCGAGGTAGCGCCCAGGGACGGGTTTACAGCGCCCCCTCGAAGGCCTGTCGCCGGGACAGCCTCGAGCGATCCCGCCGACAACGATCACGCGAGCCCCTGCTTCCGGACAATTGCCGGATTCCATCCCGGCTTTTACCATGAAAATAATCCGGTCGCTCACTAGATGTAACAAATTGACCCAATATCGGGACACTTTGTCCCGAGACGCAGAGAACGCCGTACATGACCGCATCCACCGAACTGCCGACCGCGTCCGTCCTCATCGTCGACGACGAACCCGGCATGCGCAGCTATCTGTCCAAGGCGCTGGCCTCGCGCTTCGCGCTGATCGAGACCGCCGACTCGCTGAGCGCGGCGGAAGCCCTGCGCCAGCGGCTGCACTTCGATCTGCTGCTGGTCGACATCCGCCTGCCCGACCGCTCGGGGGTCGACTGGCACGAGGCGCTGGGCCCCGAACGGCGCAGCGACGTCATCTTCATGACCGCCTATGCCGACCTCGACATGGCGGTGAAGGCCCTGCGCGCCGGCGCCAGCGACTTCATCATCAAGCCCTTCCGCCTCGAACAGCTGCAGAGCGCCGTCGACCGCTGCCTCGCCCAGCGCCGCCTGGCACGGGAAAATTTCGTCCTGCAGCGCGAGTCACGGCGCCTGCGTCACGCCGACGAGAGCATGATCGGCGACAGCCAGGCCATGGCGCAGGTGCGCGCACTCATCGAGCGGGTCGCGCCGACCCCCTCGGCGGTACTGATCCACGGCGAGTCGGGCACCGGCAAGGAACTGGTGGCCCGCGACCTGCACCGCTTCTCGGGTCGCTTCGGCGCCTTCGTGCCGCTCAACTGCGGGGCCGTCGCCGGCGACCTGCTGGAATCCGAGCTCTTCGGCCACGTCAAGGGCGCCTTCACCGGCGCGGTCAAGACCCGCGACGGCCTGTTCACCTACGCCGACGGCGGCACCCTGTTCCTCGACGAGATCGCCGAGATGCCGCTGGCGATGCAGGCCAAGCTGCTGCGCGTGCTGGAGAGCAAGCGCATCCGCCCGGTGGGCAGCGAGCAGGAGCGCCCGGTGGACGTGCGCATCGTCGCCGCCACCCATCGCGACCTCCAGCAGGAAGTCAGCGAAGGCCGCTTCCGCGAGGACCTCTACTTCCGCCTCAATGTGCTGACCCTGACGCTGCCCGCGCTGCGCGAGCGCCCCGAGGACATTCCCGCCCTGGCGCATCACTTCTCCCGGCAGCTCTCCCGCGATCTCGGCCTGGCCGCCCTGCCCTGGCAGCACGCCGACCTCGAGCGCCTGACCCGCTACGCCTGGCCCGGCAACATCCGCGAGCTCAAGAACTTCATCGAACGCTGCATCCTGCTCGGCAAGCTGCCCGGCGAGCTGCTCGACGACAGCCCCCCCGCTCCCGAGGACGCCCCCGGCGCCGGCTACCCCAGCGACTGGACGCTCGACGCCGTGGAACGCGCGCACATCCTCGCCGTGCTCGACGCCCACGGCCACACCAAGTCGAGCGCCGCCCGCGCCCTGGGCGTGTCGCGCAAGACCCTCGATCGCAAGCTGGCCGCCTGGCAAGGCGCCGACACATGAGGCGGCTGCGGCGCTGGGTCCGCGCCTCGATCCGGCGCCGCCTGCTGTGGCTGGCCTTCGCGCCGCTGGTGCTGCTGATCCTGGCGCTGACCGCCCTCACCGCCTACTGGACCTCGACCTACAACGATCGCCAGCTGTACATGAAGGTGCGCGCCGACCTGGCGGTGGCCTCGCGGGTGCTCGACGGGCTCAGCCAGCGCCAGCAGGCACGCCTCGAGGAGCTCGGTCACAGCCATGCGCTGGGTTCGGCGCTGAACGGCGAAAGCACCCAGTCGCTCGCCGCGCTGCTCGACGAGACCCGCGCCGCCATGCAGCTGGACTGGCTGCGTGTCGTCCCGCTCACGGCCTTCGACGACGCCCCCGAGCTGCAACGACGCCTGCAGTCGCCTGCCGATGACGGCGGCCTCTCGGGGCTGGACGTGCTCGACGCCGGGCGGCTCGACAACCTCGCGCCGGGGCTCGCCCGCCGGGCGCGCATCGCCCTGCGCAAGACGCCACGGGCGACCCCCAGCACCCGGCAGTACGAGACCCGCGGCATGGTGCTGCGCACGCTCTATACCCTGCCCGCCACCACCGGTCACCCCCGCCTGCTGCTGGATGGCGGGCGCCTGCTCAACGGCGCGACCGATCCCGTCGACGACATCCGCGACCTGGTCTACGGCCCCGGCACGCTGCCCGAAGGCACCACCGGCAGCGTCACCCTGTTTCTCGACGACGTGCGCGTCGCCACCAACGTGCGCCTGGACAACGGCGAGCGCGCCCTGGGCACCCGCGTCTCCGAGCCCGTCAGCCGCCGGGTGCTGGGCGACGGCAAGCGCTTCATCGACAACGCCTTCGTGGTCAGCGGCTGGTACGTGGCCGCCTACGCGCCGCTCGAGTCGCTGACCGGCGAGCGCATCGGCATGATCTACGCCGGCTTCCCGCTGGCGCCCTACGAGGCGCTCTACCGCGAGACCCTGCTGCAGATCGGCGCCGTGCTGGCGGTGATCGTGCTGATCTCGGGGCTGCTGGTGATCCGTGGCGTGGACGTGCTCGCCGGCCCGGTGCGCCGCATGCACCACGTCATCCACGGCATCCGCGAGGGCCGCCGGCTGCGCATCGGCCACCTCAACGGCCAGGACGAGCTGGCCGAGCTGGCCCAGGAGTTCGACGCCATGCTCGACCGCCTGGACGCCCACCAGGACGCTCTGCAGCGCGCCGCGCAGACCCTCGAGCGGCGCGTCGAGGCGCGCACCCGCTCGCTGAGCGAGAAGACCCGCGCCCTCGAGGAGCACGTCGCCCTGCTCAAGCAGGCCCGCGCCAGCCTGATGACCCAGGAGAAGCTCGCCGCCCTGGGCGAGATGACCGCCGGCATCGCCCACGAGATCAACAACCCCGCCGCGGTGATCCTCGGCCATATCGAGGTGCTCGCCGACCGGCTGGGGCCTGATGTAGAGCCGGTCCGCGACGAGGTCGAGACCATCATCGCCCAGGTCGAGCGCATCCGCGCCCTGATCGACAACCTGCTGCAGTACTCCCGGGCCGGCCGCCACGACACCCGCTTCCACCGCGAGGACATCAACGCCATCGCCGCCGACACCGAGCTGCTGGTGCGCCACGCGCTCGACCGCCACGGCCACCGCCTGCACCTGGCGCTGCACGCCACCAGGGCGGTGGAATGCCACCGCGGCCAGCTCCAGCAGGTGCTGGTCAACCTGCTGCTCAACGCCACCCAGGCCAGCGACGCGCCAATGACGCTGCACCTGCGCACCCGCGACGCCGACCGTGATCTGCCCGGCCACGGCCGGGTCGAGGGCGTGGACATCCGCGTCGCCGACCCCGGCCCCGGCATCCCCCTCAAGCTGCGCGAACGCATCTTCGACCCCTTCTTCACCACCCGCGAGGCCGGCTCCGGGCTGGGCCTGGCGATCAGCCGCGGCATCGTCCGGCGCAGCGGCGGCGAACTGAGCGTCGCCTCCTCGCCGGGGCGTGGCACCATCTTCCACGTCTGGCTGCCCGCCCGGGCGATCCCCAGCGGCGCCGAGGAAACCACCACCCGCAAGCTGCTCGACTCGCTGAGTGATATGTCCACGCCCTCGGCGCGGGGGTAGGGCGGGGATAGGGCCGCCCCGCTACGTAACAATGCCCTGAATCCGTGAGACCGGCCCCCAGGAATGCTTCTAACCTACTGAACTGCATGGCAATATAGCGAATATCGCCATT
>NZ_WNXF01000015.1:0-103679 GCF_010993675.1 Modicisalibacter sp. 'Wilcox' | reverse complement strand
GAACTCGACGAGATCGCTGACTCACTGAACACCCGGCCGCGCAAGACACTGGACTGGCGAACGCCGCTGGAAGTTTATGCCGAAGTGCTCAAGAAATCCGTCGCCGGTCCGAGCACCCTTCAATAGCGTTGCACTTGGAACTTGAGACCGCCCTCTCTTCCCGACGCGGGCGCAGTGTCTTAGCAATCGGCGCATTAGCCGCCAGTAAAGCTTCCCGCTTACCGGGCCAGTTGAGATGGTAGCGCTCCTGTGGCCCTTCGACGATATGATCGGAGAGCTCCTGCCGAAGCTGGTCAAAGTCGATGGCTTGCTTCACTCGCCCTTGCTCATCCCGTGCTTCGGTGACGCAGCTGGGAAACAGCTCGGCCAGCTTCGCGATGTTGGCCTCGGTCAGGTTGGGGGAGTGCATCTTCAGCTTGTCCATGGTGTCGCGTGTCTCCGGGCCCTGGGTCTGCCCCATGGGTCATATTCAGGTGTCGTAGTCGGCAAGTTTCTCGCGGATCGAGCGCAGTTCGGCGTTGATCTCGACCTTGCGGTTGAACTGTTTCGTGTTGCGCAGGCGCTTTTCGAGCTTGTCGGCATCCTTCTTGAGGGACTCCACAGCCTTCAAGCGGTCCAGCTGATCCGGCAGGGCTTCGCCCTGGCGGGCCGGCGCGGGAAGTAGGCTGCGCAGCAGCTGCTGGTAGAGCTGTTTCAGGTCGATGGCCGTGGGCAGCGGCTGCCGGGGCGTCTCGGCGGGCAGCCAGTCGCTGCTGGCGTAGTGGTCATCCAGCACCCATTTGCCGGGGTCGGCCTGGCTGGGCCGCTTGTAGGTGGCGGTGACACGGATGCCGTAGGTGCCGTGTAGCTCAAACAGGATCGGGAAGGGAATGGCGCGGTCGATGGCCCGCAGCACGTCTCGGTGCAGGTCCTCGCCCTTGAGGGTGATTACGAAGACCTGCAGCTCAGGCACCTCTTGGGTACCTGGCAGGTTGATCGTGCTATGAGCCAGCTTGGCATGCCAGGTGATCTGCGCGACCTCGTCCCGCAGGCGCTCCCTGAGCTTGGCGGTGGCTCGCACATGCGCCAGGATGCGCTGCTTGGCCACCACACGGCCGAGCAGCGTCTTGGCGGGGTACTGGTAGAGCGGTGCCGTCATGGTGCTTTACTCTTGCTTTCCCTGCCGGCCGTATGGCGCTCCGTGCCCGAGCCTGTGTCTATGCTCGAGCCCGCGTCACGAATGACGATGAAGGTGATCAGCTCGAAGTCGTCGAGCCCCTCGATGGTATCCACCAGCGCCGTGGTCTCGCCGCCACTGAACAGGCTGTCGATGTCCTTGTCCTCCTTCACCTCGATCATCGAGCGGATGGCTTGATCCAGTAGCGCCGAATAGGCGTGCATCTCTCGGCCGTCGCGGGTTTCCTCGTTGAAGGCACGATAGACGGCTTCGACGGGATCGCTCAGCCCCTTGCAGACGGTACGGGCCAGGTCCAGCAGGCGCTTGACCTCGGTGTAGTCGCTGATCACCTCGCCGGTGTGGCTGATGTAGACCAGGTAGAAGGGGTGCAGGCGGTTCTGCTGCTGCAGGCCGCTACCCTGGCGACCGACCTGCTGATTGAGATTGCGCAACGTGAAGATGACCCCGGGCTGCAGACCCTTCTCGGGACGCGCCGGCACCACGGTATGCAGGCCGTTGGGAATACGGCTCAGGTCGCCGTTCTCCTTCAGGTAGCCCAGCAGGTCCATGCGGAATTCATTCAGGCCCAGGTCGGTGATCGACACGCCGGACTTGAGGTCTTCCATCTCCACCACTTCATCCTGCAGGCGGCGCAGCTGCTCGCGACGGTAGGCGACGTCGTTGGATTGGGCATTGAGCACGTTGTCGTCCCCGGTGGCGGTGACGTCGGCGATCACCATGCGGTTCTCGACGCGCTCCTTGAGATTGATGTACTCGTCCAGGCTGATGTCCGGCCAGTAGTTGACCAGCTGGATGCTGGCGTTGGGCGAGCCGATGCGGTCGATACGCCCGAAACGCTGGATGATGCGCACCGGGTTCCAGTGGATGTCGTAGTTGATCAGGGTGTCGCAGTCCTGCAGGTTCTGGCCTTCCGAGATGCAGTCGGTCCCGATCAGGATATCCAGCTCACGGGGTTCACCGGGGTACACCATGGCCTTGCTCTTGGCCTGTGGGGCGAACAGCGTCAACAGGCCCTGGAAGTCGTAGTGCTGGCGACTATTGGGCATGGCGCCGAGGGTGGATTTCGGGGTGTCGCTGCCGGTTACCAGGCCGGTGTATACGCCCTGGTTCTCCAGCAGGTTTGGTGCCAGGTTGTCGTAGAGGTACTTGGCGGTATCCGCGAAGGCGGTGAAGATCAGCACCTTGCGGTTACCGGGGTTGATCGGCGAGGCCAGCTTGCCGGCGATCTGGGTCTTCAGGTGCTGCAGCTTGGCATCGTCGGCCGGGGTGACCTTGTCCATTTCCTCCAGCAGCAGCTCGATCCACACCAGGTCATTGCCCAGGTCATGCTCCCAGGACGGCAGGTCCATGTCCGCCAGGCTGATCTGGACCTTCTTGCCCACCGTGGCATCGCCCGGCATGGGGATGCTGTCGTCGTCGGGTCCGGAATCCTCGAAGGACGCGGCGATGTCCGCGAAGCTCTCGGCGCGCCCGGTCCGCTTGAAGGCCGCGATCTTGTCCAGGATGGTCTGGTAGCTATCCTGCAGCCCCTCCAGGGTCAGGCGAAACGCCGCCACCGAGCTCTCCAGACGCTTGAGCAGGTTGGTGGTCATCAAGGCCTGCAGGCTCCTCTCCCGGTCCACCTGCTTGAAGCTGGACCTCCCGCTGTACACCTCGGTGTCGTACATCGCCTCGTACTTCTTGAGGCGACTGGGCAGGATGTAGCTGATCGGGGCGTAGACGGAGAGCTTGAGCTGGGAGAGCTGCTGGAAGATCTCGTTGAAGCCGATCACATCGGTTCGGTGAGTGAGCGGACAGTGAAACGACAGCGGCTTGCGGCGCTCCGGGAAGCTGCCGATATCGCGGGTATCGTAGAAGGTTTCGATATGCCGACGTGAACGGGCGATGGTGACGCTGTCCAGCAGCTCGAAGAAGTCGAAGTCCAGCGCCTGCAGGATGGCCCCCGTGGTGCGCTTCTCGGGCGGAAGCGCCGACCACTCGTTGAAGGTGGCCTGGGCGCGCCGGAAGATGCCCTCGATGTCCTGGGCGCCGCTGAGATGGCGTGTCAGGTTCTCGGCCTCGCCCTCGTAGGCCAGCGCCAGCTGGTTCTTCAGGTCGGTGAAGCGGTTGTTGACCGGCGTGGCCGAGAGCATCAGCACCTTGGTCTTCACGCCCGCCCGGATCACCTGGTTCATCAGCTTCTGGTAGCGCGTCTCGCGGTCCTTGTAGACGTCGTTGTTGCGGAAATTGTGCGACTCGTCGATCACCACCAGGTCGTAGTTGCCCCAGTTGACGCGATCCAGCGGCATGCCGAAGGATTCCCCACGGGTGCGCTGCAGGTCGGTATGGCAGAGCACGTCGTAGTTCAGGCGGTCCTGGGCCAGCACATTGGTGGTCAGGTTGCGGTTGTAGGTCAGCCAGTTATCGGCGAGCTTCTTCGGGCACAGCACCAGCACGGAGCGGTTGCGCAGCTCGTAGTACTTGATGACTGCCAGGGCGGTGAAGGTCTTCCCGAGCCCGACGCTGTCGGCCAGGATGCAGCCGTTGTAGGTCTCCAGCTTGTTGATGACGCCGGTGGCCGCATCGCGCTGGAAGTTGAACAGCTTCTGCCAGATGACACTGTCCTGGTAGCCGGTGCGGTCGTTGGGCAGCACATCCTCGCTGATGTCTTCCAGGAACTCGTGGAAGATGTGATAGAGCATCAGGAAGTAGATCCGCTCCGGCGGGTTCTCCCGGTAGACCGAGGCGATATGCTCGCGCAGCCGTTCGGTGACATCCTCCAGCTTCTCTTCGTCCTGCCACAGCTGGTCGAAGAGGGCCATGAACTGCGAGGTGTGGGCCGGCTCGCTGAAGCGGGTGACGAAGTTGGAGACCGCATTGCCCTGCTGGTAGCCCAGATCCACCGCCGTGAAGCCCTGCAGCGGCATATAGACCGTATCACCGCCTGTGGCCGCTACGCCGGCAAAGGGCTGCATGGCGGCCTGGCCGCGGTTGGAGCGGAACCGGGCCTTGCGGCGCATCCAGTCGGCGCACTCGCGAGCGATGGCCCGCTGGGTCAGCTGGTTCTTGAGCTGGATCTCGAACTCGCTGCCGTGGACGCTGCGCTCGCGCTCCACCTTGGGGATGTGAAACTCGCGGTGTTCCTTGCGGAACTTGTCGCTGGCCTGGTCAGGCACGAAGGTGGGTGAGGTGAAGATGAACTCGACCGAGTCCAATGCTTCCAGCTCATCCTTGAGCGCCTCATAGGCGTAAATCGAGAAGCAGGAAGCCGCAATCTTGAGCCGTGCGCCGGGCCGCAGAGTGTCCTTCAGGTCATCGCCGAGCAGCCGGCTGACGTTGTCGATGATCTCCATGATGCGGCCCCCTGCCGTTTCCTGGCCGCCTTTTCTGTGACGGTCTCGTCATTTTTTGCTGAGCGAAGCCCCAAAGTTTATATCAAGGAAATGGCATCACGAAGCGCAGCAGCGTGGTCGCCTGGCATCGGCCGCCGCCTTTCCACCACCCGAGCCTGGCCCCGCCTTGACCCAGATCAAGCCAGCGCCAATCGCCGTGGCCCCGGCTCGCCCTTTCCCCTGCCCGGGTCAAGTTCCGGCAACCGTATCTGCCCTAGAGTGCGCGTCACACGCTTTCTGCTCGCCTGGATTCCCGCCCCGCCATGGACATTCTCAACCTCATCTTCCTGCTCACCCTGGCCGTCGCGGCCAGCCGCCCGCTCGCCAACCTCGTGCCGTTGCCGCTGCCGATCCTGCAGATCCTGATGGGCAGCGTGCTGGCCCTGCCGCCGATCGGCATGTCGGTGGAGCTCGACCCCGAGATCTTCATGATGCTGTTCATCCCGCCGCTGCTGTTCTACGACGGCTGGAAGATCCCCAAGAAGGAATTCACCGAGTACGGCGGCCAGATCGCCGCCATGTCGTTGCTGTTGGTGCTGCTCACGGTGGCCGTGGTCGGCTACGTCATCCACTGGCTGCTGCCGACGATTCCCATGGCCGCCAGCTTCGCCCTGGCGGCGATCCTCTCGCCCACCGACGCCCTGGCGGTGATCGCCATCGCCCAGGGCCGCCTGCCGCGCCACATGGCCCACCAGCTCGAGGGCGAGGCAATGATGAACGACGCCACCGGCCTGGTGTCGTTCAAGTTCGCCATCGCCGCCGCGCTCACCGGCAGCTTCTCGCTGCTCTCGGTGTCCGGGGAGTTCCTGGTGGTGGCGCTGGGCGGGCTGCTGATCGGCGGCGGCCTCAGCTGGCTGGTGGGCAAGTTCAAGCAGTGGATGACCGCGCGCCACCTCTACGACCCGGCGACCTACGTGGTCACCATCCTGCTGCTGCCGTTCGCGGCCTTCTTCCTCGCCGAGCACGCCGGCATGTCGGGGATCCTCTCGGCGGTGGCCGCCGGCATGGTGCAGAGCCGCGTCGACATGCTGCCGGTCAAGACCAGCACCCGCATCCTCAATCGCAGCCTCTGGGAGATGCTCGACTTCTGCTTCAACGGCGCGGTGTTCCTGCTGCTGGGCCTGCAGTTCCCGGGCATCGTCGAGCGCGTCTGGGATTCCGGCGGGCCGCATGACCTGGGCATCGCCACGCTGAGCGGCTACGCCCTGGCGCTGATGGGGGTGCTGCTGGTGATCCGCTTCGCCTTCGTCTACGCCTACCACTGGGCCGAGGAGCGCATCCTCCGGCTGCGCGGCAAGGCCGCCGAGAACCCGCCGCGTCTGCTGGTCACGGCGCTCAGCTCGGTGGCCGGCGTGCGCGGCGCCATTACCCTGGCCGGCGTGCTCTCGGTACCGCTGCTGATCGATGGCGCCCCCTTCCCCGGCCGCGACCTGATGATCTTCCTCGCTGCGGCAGTGATCATCCTCTCGCTGCTGATCGGCGCCCTGGGCGTGCCCTACTTCATGCGCTTCCTGTCGCTCGACGACCTGGCCCAGCACGAGCGCGAGCTGATCCGTGCCCGCCAGGCGGCCACCCGCTCCGCCCTCGAGTGGCTGGAAAACCGCGCAGCGCCCCCCATCGGCGATGAGGCCGAGCTGCATCACTCGATCGCCGCGCACCTCATCGAGTCCTACCGTCAGGAGCTTCAGGCGATGGCCCTCGAGCGCGACGAGCGCGCCGACCAGGCGCGCCAGCGCCATGCCCTGGAGACCGAGCTGCGCCGCCAGGCGATCGCCGTGCAGCGCCAGGAGCTCTACCGGCTGCGCAAGCGCCGCCACATCGACGAGCCGATGCTGCAGACGCTGATCCGCGAGCTCGACTACGAGGAAGCGGCCCTGTCGTGAGCCCCGTCCTCCCGGGCGCCCCGAGGTGGGCTATGGTTGTCAGTGACGGCCCTTGAAAGCCCCTCGTTCGGCGACCCGGGAGGACATCGTGACCGCGCCAGACACGCCCGTCATCGTGTTCTACGATGAGCGGGTTCTCGCCCACCAGCCCGACGGCAACGTGCCGCTGCTCTCCTCGCGCTTAGATCGCCACCTGCGCCAGATCCTCTCGGGCCTCGCCGTCACCTGGCAGTACCCGGAGCACCCGGGGCGGCTGACCGCCATCAAGCACCTGCTGGACAGCGAGCCGATCGCCGGGGTGGTGTTCGAGACCGGGCAGAGCGCCACCCGCGAGCAGCTCTGCCGGGTGCATACCTCCTCCTACGTCGCCAACATCCTCGAGCTGCGCGGCAAGAGCGCCTGGCTGGATGTCGACACCACCGCGGTCTCGCCGGGCAGCGCCGAGGCCGCCGAGGTGGCCGCCGGCACCGCCATCGCCGCGGTGGAGGCCGTGGTCGCGGGGCGCGCGTCGAGCGCCTTCGCCCTGGTTCGCCCGCCCGGCCACCACGCCGAGCCGGTGCGCGCCCGCGGCTTCTGCCTGTTCAACAACGTGGCGGTGGCCGCCGCCCACGCCCGGGCGGAACTGGGCTGCGAACGGGTGATGATCGTCGACTGGGACGCCCATCACGGCAACGGCACCCAGGAGATCTTCTGGGCCGATCCCAGCGTGCTGTTCTTCGATCTTCATCGCGCCCCGCCCTACTTCCCCGGCTCCGGCCGAGTCGAGGAGGTCGGCGCGGGGCGCGGCGAGGGCACCACGGTCAACGTGCCGCTGCCCGCCGGCGCCGGGGACGCCGCTTTCCTCAAGGCCTTCGACGAGATCCTCGCGCCCGCCGCCGAGTGGTTCCGGCCCGACCTGATCCTGGTCTCGGCGGGCTTCGATCCGCACTGGAACGACCTGGCCCTGAACGTCACCTACGAGGGCTTCGGCGCCATGACCGCCCGGCTGCAGGCGCTGGCCCGGCGCCACTGCGAGGGGCGCCTGGCCTTCGTGCTGGAAGGCGGCTACAACCTGGTCTCGCTGCCGCGCGGCGTGCATGCCGTGCTCGAGGTGCTCGCCGGCGGCGAGCCGCCGGTGCCGGGCATCAGCGGCATCGCCGAGGTCGCCGCCGCCGCGGCCTACCACCGCGATGCCTTCACCCCGCCCGAGGAGTGACGCCCCGTACTTGCCGCGCCAGACCAGAATTGTCACCATGGCGGGCCCTTGCCCGCCGAAATCCTGGCCGCCTCGCGTCTGTAAGCCATCGTTTCGCCGTGCAGCAAAACGAAATCATTAAGCAACCGTTAAGGTACTCTCTCGATAGTGCCTACATCCCGTTTTGCGAGTGGCTCACCATGTTCCTGCTGACCCGCCTACGCCGTCACACCGCCATGCGCCAGCTGGGCAAGCGCCTGGAAAAGCGCGCCAAGGCCTGGCTATACCGCCGGCTCGCCGCCTCGTCCACCGCCACGCCCGCGACGCCGGAGGCCCTGGAGGGCGTCCGTCGGGTGCTGCTGGTGCGCCCCAACTTCCGCATCGGCAATGCCCTGATCAGCGCCCGGCTGATCCACGCGCTGGCCGAGGGGCGGCCCGACCTCGAGATCGACTACCTGGCCACCGACACCACCGTATCCCTGTTCGCGGGCATGCCGCTGACCCACTGTCACGCCCTCGGCCGGGACATGCTCGCTCGCCCGTGGAAACTGCTCGCCCTGTGGCGCACGCTGCGTCGGCGCCGCTACGACCTGGCCATCCAGGTGGCGGACACCTCGCTGACCGGCCGGCTCTGCCTGAAGGCGGCCGGCGCCCGGCGCACCCTGGGCGCCGATTCGCGCCTGGCCGGGCTCTACGATCAGGTCTACCGCATGCCGCCCGGGCACGATCACGTCTACGACGTGGCCGCGGTCATCGCGCGCACCCTGGGGCTGGCGTGCGATGCGCGCCCCTGGATGACGGTCTCGGAGGCCGAACGGGGCCGGGCACGAACCGGGCTCCGGCAGCTGGCCGAACAGCCGTTCGACGTCGGCGTGTTCGTGGGCGGGCACCTGAACAAGCGCCTGCCGCTGGACTTCTGGCTGGCACTGTGCGACGAACTCAACGCGCGTGGCCGGCGCTTCATCGTGCTGATCGGCCCCGAGGAAGCCGCGATGCGCCCGGCCCTGGAGGCCCGCCGCGGCCGGCATGGCCGCGTGGCCCCCGCCATGGGGCTGCGCGACTTCGCCGCCACGCTGACGCAGCTGCCGCGCCTGATCACCCCGGACACCGGCCCCATGCACATGGCGGTCGCGCTCGACGTCCCCGTGACCGCCGTGCTCAACACCGCGATGTCCCGCAAGTTCGCCCCCCGCGGCCGGGCCGACCGGGTGCTGCTGTCGCCCGCCCCGGCCGAGGTCGTGACCACGCTGGACGCCACGACGCCGCGCGTACCGGAATCCCGGGACGGGACCTTTACCCGCCCGCCACGCGAGGCCGCCGCGCCGTCACGGCAGGCGGGCCGTTCCTTCGGCCCGGTAGCGTCGGGGGCGTGACAGCGCGTATAGCGGATAGATGATGCGATGCGGGCGCTGCGCGCTCGGGTCGCAGGCCGGCCCCTCGCCGTTGGCGTACCATGGGCTCGGGTCGGCAAGCGAGCTCCGGGCATGGATTATCAGCTTCTCAAGCACCTGCACATCGCCGCGGCCATGCTCAGCGTGGCGCTGTTCCTGCTGCGCGCCGCCTGGTCGGTGACCCAGTCCCCGGCGCGCCGGCGGCGCTGGGTCAGGGTGGTGCCGCATGTCATCGACACGCTGCTGCTGGCCTCGGGCATCACGCTGATGGTCACGCTGCGGGCCTGGCCGAGCGAGACGCCCTGGCTGGCGGCCAAGCTGATCGCCCTGGCGGGCTACATCGGGCTGGGCAGCCTGGCCATCCGGCGCGGGCGCACGCCGGCCGGGCGCGCCGCGGCGGCGCTGGCCGCGCTGGCGGTCTTCCTATACATCGCGGGAGCGGCCGTCATGCACGATCCGTACTCCTGGCTGGCCGGGCTCGCCCTCGGCTGATCCCCGTATCGACGATTCACGAACGGGGCACTTAGAGTTTCTTTCATAGCCGGTGGACAGGATGGGCTTCCTCGGTGGCAAGGCTTTGCGAGGGCGCTGTAAACCCATCCCTGGGCGCTACCTTTGCCATCCATGGCAAAGGACCCTCGCTTCGCCTTGCCACCGACGCCCATCATCAACGGGGTTTGGAAATGCGTTCTTAAGCCGACCTTAAGGCATTGCGGTCAGCGTAGCGGCACAGTCATCGCCGTCACCGGAGTCGCCCGTGTCACCCGATATCACCCTGCTGCATGCCATCAACGGCCTGGCCGGCCAGTTTCCCGCCCTCGATACCCTGATGATCGCCATCACCCGCTTCGGCGTGCCGCTGATGGTGCTGGCCGTGGTGCCGCTGTGGTGGGCGCGCTCGCAACGTGACCGCGCGCGTCATCTGGCGGCCTCGGCGGGCCTGGCGTTTCTCGGCGGGCTGGCGCTCAACCAGCTGGTCCTGCTGTTCGTGCAGCGCGCCCGCCCCTACACCGAGGGCCTGTCGCACCTGCTCATCGCGCCGAGCGCGGACCCGTCGTTTCCCTCCGATCACGCCACCGCCGTCACCGCCATCGCCGCGACCTTCCTCCTGCAGCGTCGCTTCCGCTCGGGTGGCGCCTTCGCGCTGGCCGCCCTGCTGGTGATGCTCTCGCGCGTCTACGTCGGCACCCACTACCCCAGCGACGTCCTCGGCGGCCTGGTGACGGGCTGCCTGGCGGCACTGGTGGTCAGGGGTCTCTATACTCGCGAGGGCTGGCTGAACCGTCGTCTGGTGCGCCTGCTGTAAACTGCCCCCAAATTCCCCGGCCGGAGCCGCCATTCGATGCTGGAATCCCTCGTCACCGACATCACGCAGCTGTCGGCGCAGCACAGCGCCATCGCCTATGCCATCGTGGGCCTGTCCGCCATGGCGGAGGCGCTGCCGGTCGCCGGCACCCTGGTGCCGGGCTCGATGCTGATCGTCGGCATCAGCGCCCTGGTCAGCACCGGGGCGCTGGGCACCGTGCCGTTGATCCTCGCCGCGCTGGCAGGCGCGATCGCCGGCGACGGCGTCTCCTTCTGGCTCGGTTACCGCTACGAGTCACGCATCACCGGTGTCTGGCCACTGAGCCGGTACCCGCAGTGGGTGGACCGGGCCGAGGCGTTCTTCCGGCGCCACGGCGGCAAGGGCGTGTTCCTGGCGCGCTTCGTGCAGGGGCCGCGCGCCTTCGTGCCGCTGGCGGCGGGCATGAGCGGCATGCCGCCGGGGCGCTTCTACGTCGTCAACATCGCCTCGGCGATCGTCTGGGCCTCCACCCATGTGCTGGCCGGGGTCTTGCTCGGCGAGTCACTGCACGTGGTCGCCCAGGTCGCCGGGCGCCTGGTGCTGCTGCTGGTGCTGGTGGCGCTGCTGGTCTGGCTCGTCGTCTGGCTGACCCGCCGCGTGGTGCTGACCCACGGGCTTCGGGCGCTGCTGGCCGGCGTGGCGCGCCTGGAGCGCTGGAGTACGCCACGGGCGACGACGGCGCAGCGCGGCGTGGCCCGCCTGCTGGCCACCGTGCGCGGCGAGGGGCTGATGCTGACCCTCGCCATCGCGGCGCTGCTCGGCTGCCTGTGGGTGTTCCTGGGCCTCCTCGAGGACCTGCTCACCGGCGATCCGCTGGTGCAGGCCAACCAGGCGGTCTTCCATGCCCTGCAGGCCCTGCGCACCGACTGGGGCGACACCCTGATGCTGGCGATCACCGAGCTGGGCGACGGGTTCGTGACCACCACCCTCACCATCACGGTCGCCGCCTGGCTGCTGGCGCGCCGTGCCTGGTCCAGCGCGCTCTACTGGCTGGCCGCGGTGGGCGGCGCGGCGCTGTTCACCCCGCTGATCAAGGCGCTGGTCCACTGGCCGCGCCCCACCGCCGGACTCTACAGCGGCTGGGAGGCCTTCTCGTTCCCCAGCGGCCACGCCACCATCAATACCGTGATATACGGCTTCCTGGCCTACCTCGTCGCCCGCGCCCTGCCCGCCCGGCGGCGCGGCTGGGTGGTCGGCGCCGCGGCCCTGACGGTGACCCTGATCGCCGTCTCGCGCCTGTATCTGGGTGCCCACTGGCTGGCCGACGTCAGCGCCGGCATCGCCATCGGCACCGCCTGGGTGATCCTGCTGGCGATCAGCCACCAGCGCCGTCACGCACGGCTGCGCGAGGCCCGCGGGCTGTCGCTGGTGGTCCTGCTGACCCTGGCCGTGGTCTGGCCGTATCACCTGCATGGGCAGCTGGCCGCCGATCGCGAGCGTTACGTGCCTCACCCCACGGTCCAGCAGCTGGCCTGGCAGGACTGGTCACAGGCGGCCTATCGGCAATTGCCGACACACCGCATCGACCTGGGCGGCGAGGGCGAGGAACCCATGGTCCTGCAATGGGCGGGGAACCTGGCGAGCCTGCGCCGCCGACTGAGCGAGGCCGGCTGGCGGGTCGATGTACCCTGGACGCCGACCAGCGCCCTGCACTGGCTGAGCCCCGGCCATGCCGCCGCGGGTCTGCCGACGCTGCCGCGCCTCAACGACGGCCAGCCCTCCGCCCTGCGCGCCACGCACCCCATCGCCGGCGAACCGAACCGCCGCCAGGTCCTGCATGTGTGGTCCACGGACTTCACCCTGGCCGGCACCTGCCGGGCCTCGCCGCAGCCACTGTGGGTCGCCTCGCTGCGGATCCAGCAGCGCCGCGACCTGCTCGGTCTGCTGGCCGTGGAGCGCGACGTCGCCAGCGTCAGCGACGCGCAAGCCGAACTCAAGCAGGCCATCCAGGCGCCGGACGCGCCCACGCACTTCCTGAGCCCGCCCGCCGACAACCCGCTGCTGCTGGCCGCCCCCGCGAGCCTGGCCCCGCCATGTGGCAACGGCTGACTGGCCCCGCCATGTGGCAACGGCTGAAGAGCTGGGCCGGCGCCCTCAAGCGCGAGGTCGCCGCCCTCTACCTGGCGACGCGTGACCCGCGGACCCCGGCGGCGGCCCGCTGGCTGGCCCTGGGGGTGGTCGCCTACGCGCTGTCGCCCGTCGACCTGATCCCCGATTTCATCCCGGTGCTGGGCTATCTGGACGATCTGCTGCTGCTGCCGCTGGGACTCTGGCTGTGCCTGCGACTGATTCCCGATACGGTCATGCAGGACTGCCGCCGGCAGGCGGCGGCACGCCCGCCCGCGGCCCTCGGTCGGCGTGGCGCGGCCCTGGTGATAGCGCTCTACGGCGCCCTGGTCGCGGCCGGGGTCGGGTGGTGGCTCACGCCCTGACAGGGCGTCCCTGACAGGGCGTACCGTCACACGCCGAAGGGGTAGGTCTCGGGCATGCCCTCCCGGTGCCAGGGGCCGCTGCGGTCGAGCGGGTCGACGGCGGTGGTCTCGTCGAGGTGGAACAGCGCATCGAACTGGGCCGGCAGCGAGGCCCGGAAATAGTGGCTGCCGCGTTCCGTCTCGGGCCGGTAGATGACGCCGATCGCCCGCTCCAGCAGCCGTGGGCGCAGCGGCTCGGCCCGGTCGCCGGTGAGCGGCAGGTAGAAACGGTCCAGGCCGCTGTCGTGGAACAGCCGCTCGTAGCTGTCCGGGCGCGACGGCCGCACCCAGCGATGCTCCACGGGGGCCTCCCAGTCCCGCGCCGCCGCGACATAGCCGGTGTGGGTGGTGAAGCCCACCGACAGCACGCGCCGGGCGCCGAAGCGCTGGCGCACCAGCTGGCCCACGTTGTGCTGCGAGCGCGCCCAGCCCATCTCGGTGCCCCGCGCATCGCCGACGTGCGAGTTGTGCGCCCAGACCACGATTCGCCCCTGACCGCCCTGGCGGCGCAGGTGGTAGTGCAGCTCGGCCAGGGTCTCGGCCATGTGGCTGTCGCGCAGGTTCCAGGTGTCCACCCGGCGGCCGAACATGCCCCGGTAGTAGGCCTCGGCGTTGACCACCACCCGCGCATTCTGCTCGGCGTGGAACTGGGCGTCCGCCGCCCGGCGGCCGTCGGCACGCAGGTATTCCTCGCTCCGGCGCACCAGCTCGGTCAGCAGCACCACGGCATCGGCCTCGCAGGAGGCGCTCAGCCCGAAGGCCGCCTGGCGCCCGTAATGGAAGGGGTCGCCATGATGGTCGAGACAGGCGTAGCCGCGACGGGCGAGCTCGGCCTGCTCGGGGTCGACCCGGTTAAGGTAGGCGATCACCGCTTCCGCCGAGCGATGCAGGCTGTACAGGTCCAGCCCGTGGAAGCCGACCCGCTCGGTCTCGGGCCGGGCGGCGTTGCGGCTGCGCAGCCAGGCGATGAACTCGAGCATGACGTCGTTGCGCCACATCCACTGGGGAAAGCGCTGGAAATCATCGAAGGCGCTGGCCAGGGTGTCGTCGCTCGCGCCGCGGACGAAGCGGTCGAGACGCCACGCATCGGGCCAGTCGGCCTCGACCAGTACCGCCTCGAACCCGCACTCCTCGATCAGGCGGCGGGTAATGGCATCACGCAGGGCGTAGAACTCGGCCGTGCCGTGGGAGGCCTCGCCGAGCAGCACGAACGGTCGGTCGCCCACCGCCTCCAGCAGGGCATCGTAGTCGCTGTCGCGGTCGTCGAGCCGGCGCGCCAGCCGGCGGACACAGGAAAGCGGCGTCGTCATGATCGGACCCTCCCGAATAGCATCGCCACTCACGAAGTCTAGCTTGTAACGCGGCGGCCCGGTGGCGCCTTCATCGCGACTGAAGTCGCTCCCACCACAATCCGCCCACCACCACCGTGGCCATGCCGGTCAGCCTGACCGGTAGTCTTGTGGGAGGGGATTCATCCCCGAAAGCGGCGGCCCGGTGGCGGGGTCAGCCGTCATTGCGGGCGGTGCCGCGCCGTACCAGCCACTTCTCCAGTTCCAGCACCCCCAGCGCCGCCACCGCGACACCCGCCAGCCAAGCCAGGTCATGCGTGCCCAGCGGCCGGGTCTCGAACAGCCGCTGCATGACCGGCAGGTAGGTGAAGGCCAGCTGGGCCAGGGTGACCACCGTCAGCCCCACCAGCACCGCCCGGGTGCCCATCACGCCGTGCCAGGTCAGGGCGGTGGTATGGCTGATGCGCACCGAGAAGAGATAGACCACCTCCAGGGCGATCAGGGTGTTGACCACCAGCGTACGCGCCAGCGCCAGGTCGGCATGACGCGCCAGGGCGAAGAAGAACATGCCCAGCGCCACGCCCATGAACAGCAGTGACACGAACACCACCCGCCACACCAGCAGCCGGGTCAGCAACCCCTGTCCCCGGGGGCGCGGGGGGCGCGCCATGACGCCGGGCTCGGCCGGCTCGAAGGCCAGCGTCACCGCCGTGACCAGGTTGATCCAGAGGATCTGCACCGCCGACATCGGCAGGGTGAGGCCGAACAGCAGCGCGGCGATCACGGTCATCACCTCGCCGCCGTTGGTGGGCAGCGTCCAGGCCACCACCTTGCGGATGTTGTCGTGCACCACGCGCCCCTCGCGCACCGCGGCGACGATCGAAGCGAAGTTGTCATCGAGCAGCACCATCTGGGCGGCTTCCTTGGCGGCGTCGGTGCCCTTGTGGCCCATGCCAATGCCGATGTCGGCCTGCTTCAGCGCCGGGGCGTCGTTGACCCCGTCACCGGTCATCGCCACCACGGCGTCGCCGGCCTGCAGCGCCTGGACGATGCGCAGCTTGTGGGCCGGCGTGGTGCGGGCGAAGACCTGGACCGCCCCCACTTGCTCGGCGAGCGCCTCCGCCGAGAGCGACTCGATCTCCTGGCCGGTCAGCGCCCGGGGCTGCTCGGCCAGCCCCAGATCCCGGGCGATGGCCAGGGCGGTGGCCACGTGATCGCCGGTGATCATCTTGACGTCGATGCCGGCCCGGCGACACTCGGCCACCGCCGCCACCGCCTCGTCGCGGGGCGGGTCGATGAAACCGGCCACGCCGAGGAAGACTAGCCCGTCACCCAGATCACGGAATGGCGAACTCCGCCGCTCCAGCGGCTTGGCGGCGAAGCCCAGCACCCGCTCACCCGCCCCGGCGATCGCCTCGATCCGGGCCGTCCAGGCGTCCTGATCGAGCGCAGCAGCGCCATCCGCGCGGGCCTCTCGCCGGCAGAGTGTCAGCAGGGCATCCGGCGCGCCCTTGATGAACAGCCAGTGTCGGCCGTCGGGCGCCTGGTTGACGGTCGCCATGAAGCGATGTTCGGCCCCGAAGGGGATCTCGTCGAGCCGCGACCAGGCGGCGCGCAGGGTCTCGGGGTCCTGCCCGGCCTTGTGGGCGAGAATCAGCAGCGCACCTTCCATGGGATCGCCGACCACCTGCCAGTCGCCGTCCCGGGCCACCAGATCGGCATCGTTGCACAGCACCCCGGCGCGGATCAGCGCCGACCAATCCGCCTCGGCATCAGCGTCCCGGGCCGGTTGCAGCGCGCCCTCGGGACGGTAGCCGCGCCCCGTCACCCTGGCCCAGGCCACGGCGCTCTCCAGCCGGCACACCGTCATCTCGTTGCGCGTCAGGGTACCGGTCTTGTCGGAGGCGATCACCGATACCGCGCCGAGCGTCTCCACCGCCGGGAGGCGGCGAATCGCCGCGTGACGCCGCGCCATGCGCCGCACGCCGATGGCCAGGGTGATCGAGATCACCGCTGGCAGCCCTTCGGGCACCGCGCCCACCAGGATGGCGACCACCGCGATCAGCGCCTGCGGCCAGGCGTAGCCGCGCCAGAACACGGCGAACAGGAACACCAGTGCCGCACTGGGCAGCGCCACCCACAAAAAGCGCCGGGCGAAGCGGTTGAGCTGGTCGAGCAGCGGCGTGGTGGCGACTCGGACATCGCGCAGCAGGGCGCTGATGCGCCCCACCTCGGAGTCCATGCCGGTGGCCACGACCACGCCGCTGCCGTGCCCCGCCACCACCCAGGTCGCGGCGTAGGCCATGCAGTGACGATCGCCCAGCGCCGCGTCCGCCATCACCGCCCCCGTCTGCTTCTCGGCGACGGCCGACTCGCCGGTGAGAATCGCTTCGTCGACCAGCAGCCCCTGGGCGGCGACCAGCCGCAGGTCCGCGGGCACCCGGTCGCCCGGCTCAAGCAGCACCACATCGCCGGGCACCAGCTCGGCCACCGGCACCGTGCCGCGCTGCCCCTGACGCACCACCCGGGCCTGCGGCGGGGCCAGGTCGCGGATGGCACGCAGCGCCGTCTCCGCCCGCCCTTCCTGGATGAAGCCGACCAGCGCGTTGATCACCACCACGGCCAGGATGACGGTGGCATCGATGACGTAACCGAGCCCGCCGGCCGCCACGGCCGCGGCCAGCAGCAGGTAGATCAGCGCATTGTTGAACTGGGCGAGCAGGCGCCGCCAGGTCGGCGTGCGCGCGGCCTCCGGCAGCACATTGGCGCCGTGGGTCGCCAGCCGGTGTGCCGCCTCTTCAGGGCTCAGCCCGGCCGGGTGACTGTCGAGCCGCTGCAGCACGCTCTCGGCACTCTCGACATGCGCCCGCCGCGCCACGGCATCGGGTTCGGCCGAGTGCGGCGCGGGGGGTGACACGGTTTCGGGGTGCGTCACGCGTTCGGCTCCGCCCTAGAAGTGGTAGGTCAGGCCGAAGCTGACGGCATCGAAGGTGGTGTCGTTGTCATCGGCGTAGCGCATGTAGTCGGCGCCGATGGCGAGATTGGGCACGATGCCCATCTCCGCCCCCAGGCCACCGGAGAGCCCGGTTTCGCTGTTCTCGCCGGCGAAGGTGCCGGAGACGTGGGCCACGCCGCCCAGGGCGTAAAGGTGGATGGCGTCGTTGACCGGCAGCATCAGCTTGACGTAGGCGCCGGCCAGCCAGTCCAGCTCGCTGCGCGATTGCCGGTCGTGCTCGCGCCCCCCGCCACCCAGCTGGGCCTCGACACCCAGATAGTCGTTGGCCAGCCAGCCGCCGCGCAGACGCAATCCCAGGCTGGAGTCGCTGTCGCCCCCCGCCGGATCGTAGGTCCAGAACAGGGCGTCGAGGCCCGCATAACCGGCCGGCAGGGCACCGTGGAAGGCCAGCGCCGGCGCCGCCGGGGCAACGAGCAGCAACAGACAGCACAGCAGACGCGAAACAGGGGTCATGGGTCGGGCCTCGCAACGGGGTGTCGGTTTGGGTAGGGGGATCGACGCGGGCGGCTCAGCCGGCGACCGCCGCGGGCGGCGGAACGCCGTCCTGCAGCGCCAGGTCGATCGCCTCGTCGACCCGCTCGATCCAGTGAAAGGTCAGCCGCTCGCGGGCCGACGCGGGAATCTCCTCCCAGTCGTGCCGGTTGCGGGCCGGCAGCAGCACGGTATGGATGCCGGCCCGCTGGGCGGCCAGCACCTTCTCCTTGATGCCGCCCACCGGCAGCACCAGCCCGCGCAGGGTGATCTCGCCGGTCATCGCCAGATCCGGCGCCACGCAGCGTCCGGTCAGCAGCGACACCAGCGCGGTATAGATCGCCACCCCGGCACTGGGCCCGTCCTTGGGGATCGCCCCGGCGGGCACGTGAATGTGAATGTCGTCACCGGCCAGTCGTGCGGGGTCGAGCCCCAGTGCGCCGGCCTGCGCCTTGATCAGGCTCAGCGCCGTCTGGGCGCTTTCCTTCATCACCTCGCCGAGCTGGCCGGTGAGGATCAGCCGCCCGCCGCCCTCGGCGCGGCTGGCCTCGATGAACAGGATGTCGCCGCCCACCGGGGTCCAGGCCAGTCCGGTGGCCACGCCGGGCACGCTGGTTCGCATCGCCACCTCGTTCTCGAAGCGCGGCGCGCCGAGAATCCCCGGCAGGTCGTCGGCGTCCACCGTCGCCGGCGTGTCGTCACCCTCGGCGACATGCACCGCCACGTGGCGGGCCACCGCGCCGATCAACCGCTCCAGGTTGCGTACCCCGGCCTCGCGGGTGTAGTCGCCGACCAGCCGGTGCAGCGCGGCATCGGTCAGGGTCAGCTGTGCCTCGCCGAGCCCCGTCGCCCGACGCTGCCGCGCCACCAGATAGCGCCGGGCGATCTCGACCTTCTCGGTCTCGGTGTAGCCGGGCAGCTCGATCACCTCCATGCGGTCACGCAGCGGCCCGGGGATCGCGTCGAGCACGTTGGCGGTGGCGATGAACATCACCCGGGCGAGGTCGAAGGGCACGCCCAGGTAGTTGTCACGGAAGGTGGCGTTCTGCTCGGGGTCGAGTACCTCGAGCAGGGCGCTGGCAGGGTCGCCCTGAAAGCCGGCATCGAGCTTGTCCATCTCGTCGAGCATGAACACCGGGTCGCGGGTGCCGGCCTTGCGCAGGGCCTGGATGATGTTGCCGGGCATGGCGCCGATATAGGTCCGCCGATGACCGCGGATCTCCGCCTCGTCGTGCACCCCACCGAGGCTGACGCGCACGAAGGCACGATCCATCGCCCGGGCGATGCTCTGGCCCAGCGAGGTCTTGCCCACCCCGGGCGGGCCGACGAAGCACAGGATGGGGCTCTTGCCCTCGGGATTGAGGCGGTGCACGGCCAGGTGTTCGAGGATGCGCGTCTTGATGCGCTCGAGCCCGTAGTGGTCGGCGTCCAGAATTTCGCGGGCCCGAGCCAGATCGATCGGCGTCTCGCTGGTGCGCGTCCAGGGCAGCTCCAGCAGCCAGTCGAGATAGGTGCGCGCCATGGTATATTCCGCCGCCCCCTCGGGCATTCGCGCCAGGTGCGCCAGCTCCCTTCTGGCCTGGGTCCCGGCCTCCTCGGGCATCGGGCAGGCCGCCAGACGCGACTCGAGCTCGCGAATCTCGGCATCCCGCTCGCTGCCCTCGCCGAGTTCGCGCTGGATGGTCCGCAGCTGCTCGCGCAGCAGCGCCTCGCGCTGGCGCTCGTCCATGGTCGCCTGGGTGCGCTGGTGGAGCGTCTGCGACAGCTTGAGCACCTCGATGCGGTAGTCGAGCAGGCGCTGCACGCGCTCCAGTCGGGCGCGCAGGTCGGTCAGCTCGAGCACTTCCTGCTTTTCCGCGGGGGTCAGGTCCAGGTAGCCGGCGATGGTGTCCGCCAGCAGTCCCGGCTCGTCGATGGCGCGCACCGCCCGGGTGAGTTCCTCGGGCAACTGGGGCAGCAGGTCCAGGGCTTCCAGGGCCCGGTCGCGCAGGGTCAACATCCGGGCCTCGATCTCGGGGCCGTGGACCTCGCGCACGGCAAGGTGCTCGATTCGCGCCAGCAGGAAGGGATAGCCGCCGATGAAGTCGAGCACGCGAAAGCGCGACTGCCCCTGACAGATCAGCCGGTGCGCACCCTCGTCGGCAGCGTAGCGCAACACCGTGGCCATGGTGCCCACACGGTAGAGATCCGGCGGACCGGGTTCCTCGACACTCGGGTCGCGCTGCAATAGCAACCCCAGCGAGCGCCCGCTCTTCATGGCCTCCTGCACGGCGGCAACCGAGCGCGGCCGCCCCACCGATACCGGCAGCACCAGCTGCGGAAACAGCACCACGCCACGCATCGGCACGATGAGCAGCACGTCGTCGGGCAGGGCCTGCTCGACGCTCTCGTCGCCCGCCAGGATGGCTTCGTCCTTCATGATTCCTCTCCCCGGCCCGTTCGCCCTCCCCTGCGAAGATAGGCCGGACGCCGGTGACCGGCGAGACAACCTGCCTCAGCCTTGATCGAACGCAGGTTTCGGCGCCACCTCGTCCGCCAGGTCGCGGGAGACCCAGGCCACGCGCAGCGCGTTGGCCACCGCCGCGACGTCGATCAGCTCCTGGACCAGCGCCCCGGCCACCGGCGGCAGGTAGCCCAGCGCGGCCACACCGACGGCGACCAGGCTCAGCGCCATGCCGCCGACCGCACTCTGCAGCGCGATGCGCCGCAACCGGTCGCCGATGTGCAGCACCTCGTCGGCGCGCTGCAGGGCGCTGTCGAGGATCACCACGCTCGCCGCCTCGGAGGTCACGGCGCTGCCCTGGCCGAACGCCACCCCCACGGTGGCCGCCGCCAACGCCGGGGCGTCGTTGATGCCGTCGCCCATGAACAGCACGCCGTCGTGCGCGGCGAGCTCGCGGACCAGCGCCAGCTTGGTTTCCGGGCTCTGCCCCGCACGCACCTCGTCGATCCCCACCTGCTCGGCCAGGTAGCGCACCTCGCTCTCGCGATCCCCCGACACCAGCAGCACCCGCCGGAAGCCGTGGCGCGGCCCCAGGTGGGCGATGAACGCCGGCCCCTCGCGGCGTGGCTCATCGCGGAAACGGCAGGTCGCCGCATAGGCGCCGTCGATGCCTACCACGCACTCCAGGCCGCCCTGCTCCGGCGGCAGCGGCGCCTCGGGTACGCGCGCGAGCCACTGCCGGCGGCCGGTCACCGTGACGCGGCGGCCGTCGACGCGTCCTTCCAGCCCCTCGCCGGGGGCTTCATGGATCTCGCGGGTCTCCTGCAGGGGGATGCCCCCCGCCCGGGCGGCGGCGAGCACCGCTTCGGCCAGCGGGTGGCGGGAGTAGCGCTCGAGACTCGCCAGGGCGCCGAGCACCGCCTCGCGGGACTGGCCGGGTGCCGTGTCGATCTCGGTCAGTTGGGGTTCGCCGTAGGTGAGGGTGCCTGTCTTGTCGAAGACCGCCACGCGGCAGGTGGCGATGCGCTCCAGCGCCGCCGGATCGCGGATGATGATGCCGCGTCGGGCGGCCAGCGAGATCGCGCCGATGATCGCCACCGGGATGGCGATGATCAGCGGGCAGGGGGTGGCCACCACCAGCACGCTCAGGAAGCGCACCGGGTCCTGGCTGGCCAGGCCGGCCGCCGCGGCGACGAGGATCGCCAGCGGGGTGTAGATCGCACCGATGCGATCGCCCAGGCGGCGCAGCCGCGGACGGTGCTGCTCGGCATCGCGCATGACCTGCATGATCTGCGCATAGCGCGAGTCCGCGGCGCGCCGGTCGGCACGGATCGTCAGCACGCCCTCGCCGTTGAGTGCCCCGGAGAGTACCGCCGAGCCGGGTACCTTGGGCAGCAGGAAGGGCTCGCCGGTGAGATAGGCCTCGTTCATGGTGCTGTGGCCCTCGAGCACCGTGCCATCCACCGGGCAGGCCTCGTGGGGGTGCACCTCGAGGCGGTCGCCGACGGCGACCGCGGCCAGCGGGACGTCCTCCGTCCCCGTCTCGCGGCAGCGGTGGGCCATCGCCGGCAGCCGCCGCGCCAGCGCCTCCAGGGCGAAGGAGGCGCGGCGCACCGCCCAGCTCTCCAGCGCCTGGCCGCCGGCCAGCATCAGCACCACCAGGGCCCCGGCCAGCAGCTCGCCCAGCGCGTAGGCGACGACGATCGACAATCCCGCCAGCACGTCGGCGCCCAGCTGCCCCGCGCGCAGGCGCACCAGCAGCTCCGCCAGCAGCGGCAGTCCGGCGATCAGGGCCAGCCACAGCGGCAGTGCCGGCCAGGTCAACGGCCCGTGGAGCGGGCGATCGCCCACCGCCAGCCGCAGGCCCAGCGAGACGGCGATCGCCCCCAGCACCAGGGCGGCGATGAGCGCGTGGCGCCGCCAGGGGCCGGACGCGGCGGGGATCGGTTCGGATGGCATCGGCGCTCTCCCGGAGTGGACGGCCGAGCGGGGCCTTGCGGCTCGGTCTTCCCAGATATAGAGCGCCGTGGCGGAAAAGGCACGCCGCCGCAGCGGCGCGAGGTCAGGATTGCGGCGAGTCGCCGGGGGCAAGCAGCGTGATCAGCTCGGGCACCAGGCGCTCGCCGTGGCCGGCCTCGTTGATGCGCCGGTACAGCGACTCGATGGCCCCGGCCACCTCGCGCTCGGCACCGAGGTCGGCGGCCATGGCGTTGTAGTAGCCGATATCCTTGAAGGTGTTGGCGAGGCTGAAGCGGAAGCCCGAGGCATCCTCGGCGCTGATGAACGGCCGCAGACGCTCGAGCACCACGCCCGCGCCGCCGCCGTTGCCCAGCACCTCGAGCAGCGCCGCGGCGTCGATGCCCCCCGCCCGGGCCGCGGCCGCCGCCTCGGCCAGCACCGCGCTGAAGCCCAGCGAGACGTAGTTGTGCAGCAGCTTGAGGGTGTGCCCCGAGCCGACCGGGCCGCCGTGGGTGATGTTCTCCGCGAAGTCCTCGAGCAGCGGCCGGACCTCGTCGAACAGCGCCTCGGGCGCGCCGACGATCAGGTTCAGCCGCCCCTCGGCGGCCTCCTTGGGGGTGCGCGTCATCGCCGCGTCCATGAAGCGCCCGCCCGCGGCGGCCACCCGCTCGGCGACCGCCTCGGTGGAGCTGGGGATCGCCGTGGAGCAGTCGATGACCACGGTCCCTTCATCGAGCCCCTCGAGCACGCCGGCGGCTTCGAACAGCACGCTTTCCACCTGCGGGGTGCCGGTGACGCAGAGGATCACCACCTCGGCGCCCCGGGCCACCTCGCGCGGGGTGGCCATGGGCGTGGCGCCGGCGGCCAGCAGGTCGTCGACCGGCTGGTTGCCGGGATGCTCGAGAAAGCGCAGCGTGTGGCCGTGGCGCAGCAGGTTGGCGGCGATGCCGTGGCCCATCAGGCCGATGCCGATCATGCCGATCGTGCGGGGCGTGCTCATGGTGTCGTCCTCGTGTCTCGATGTCCGTCAGCCGTGGCGGAGGGCCACGGTCTTGATCTGGGTGAAGCTCCGGAGTCCCTCGAAGCCCTTCTCGCGGCCGTGGCCGGAGCGGCCGACGCCGCCGAAGGGCAGTTCCACCCCGCCGGCCGCGCCGTAGTCGTTGATGAACACCTGGCCGCTGCGGATGCGCTTGGCGAGCCGCAGCTGGCGCCCGCCGTCGCGGGTCCAGATGCCCGCGCACAGGCCGTACTCGGTGGCGTTGGCCAGGCGCACGGCCTCCGCCTCGCCGGAAAAGCGCTGCACCGCCAGCACCGGGCCGAACAGCTCCTCGTGCAGCACCGCATGGTCGTCGGGAATGTCGACCAGCACCCGCGGCACCACGAAGTGCCCGCCGGCGGGCGCGCCCTCGGCCAGCTGCCCCTGCGCCAGGGTGCGGATGCCGTCGGCGCTCGCCGCATCGAGCCGGCGCTCCAGCTGCTCGCGCTGGCGGGCGTTGATCAGCGGCCCGCAGTCCGGGTCGCGCTCCCCGGCGTCGCAGCGCAGGGCGGCGAAGCGCTCGGCGAGCCGCGCCAGCACGGTATCGTGACAGGCGTCCTCGACCAGCAGGCGGCTGCCCGCCGAGCAGGTCTGCCCGGCGTTCTGGATGATCCCGCGCACCACCGCGTCCAGCGCACTGTCGAGGTCGGCATCGGCGAACACCACCTGGGGCGACTTGCCGCCCAGCTCCAGGGTCACCGGCACGTGATGGACCGCCGCCGCCTGGGTGACCCGGGTGCCGGTGGCCGGCGAGCCGGTGAAGGACAGGTGCTGGATGCCGGGGTGCGCGGCCAGCGCGGCCCCCGCCTCGCTTCCCAGGCCGGTCACCACGTTGAGCACCCCGGGCGGCAGGCCGCAGTCCACGGCGAGATGCGCCAGGCGCAGCACGCTCAGGCAGGCGTCCTCGGCGGGCTTGAGCACCACGGTGTTGCCCGCGGCCAGGGCGGCGGCCACGCAGCGCCCGAAGATCTGCGCCGGGTAGTTCCAGGGCGTGATCTGCGCGCACACGCCGAACGGCTCGCGCAGGGTCATCACCGCGTAGTCGGCGGCGAACGGAATCGTCTCGCCGTGCAGCTTGTCGGCCGCCCCGGCATAGAAGTGGAAGTAGCGGGCGCAGGCGGCGATGTCGCCGCGGGCCTGGCGCATCGGCTTGCCGGTGTCGGCGCATTCCAGCGCGGCCAGCGCCTCGGCGTCGGCCTCGATGGCGCGGGCGAAGGTCTCCAGCCATTCGCCGCGGCGCCGTGCCGTCCAGGCCTGCCAGTCACCCAGCCCGCCGTCGAAGGCCTCCCTCGCGGCGGCCACGGCGCGGTCGACGTGCTCGGGCTCGCAGCGGGCGATGGCGGCGAAGGACTCGCCCCGGGCGGGCGCCTCCACGCTCAGGGTCTGCGGCGTGGTGATCCAGTCGCCGCCGATCAGGGCCTTGGGTGGCGGCAGGCTATCATCGAGTGTCATGAACGTCTCTCCTCGTCGGGGTGCGCCGGGCTCAATACAGCAGCTCAACCAGCCCCATGGAAATCCAGGGCAGATAGGTGATCGCCAGCAGGCAGGCCAGCACCACCAGCACGAAGCGCAGCAGCCACGGCAGCAGCTGGTCGATGGAGAGCTTGGCCACCGCGCAGGCGGCGAACAGGTTGACCCCCAGCGGCGGCGTGAACATGCCCAGCGCCAGGTTGACGACGATGATCAGGCCGAAGTGCACCGGGTCGATGCCGTACTGCACGGCGATCGGCGTGAAGATCGGCGCCAGCACCAGGATCGCCGCCGAGGTCTCGACGAACATGCCCACCACCAGCAGCATGACGTTGACCGCCAGCAGGAAGGCGATGGGGCTGTCGAAGACCTGGGTGACCCAGCCGGCCACCTCGCGGGGCAGCCCGGTACGGCTGATCAGGAAGCTGAACAGCGCGGCGGCGGCGATGATCAGCATGACCGCCGCGGTGGAGACCACGCTGTGGCGCAGGATCGGCCAGAGCTCGGCCAGGCTCAGCTCGCGATACACCAGCCCGCCGACGATCAGCGCGTAGACCACCGCCACCGCCGAGGCCTCGGTGGGCGTAAAGACGCCGCCGTAGATGCCGCCGATCACCACCACCGGCATCAGCAGCGCCACCCAGGCGCGCTTGAGGGCGACGGGGAAGGCGCTGCGCTCCTCGCGGTCGCGCAGGCCGTAGCCGCGGATCTTGCAGAAGATGTACAGGAACAGCAGCAGGGAGCCGCCGATCAGCAGCCCCGGCCCGATGCCGGCGATGAACAGCTTGCCGATCGAGGTGTCGGTGCTCACACCGTAGAGGATCAGCGGGATCGAGGGCGGGATCAGTACCCCCAGTTCGGCCGAGGAGGCCTGGATCGCCGCGGCCAGCGGACGCGGGTAGTCGTGCTTGACCATCGCCGGAATCAGGATCGAGCCGATGGCGAAGGTGGTCGCCACGCTCGAGCCCGACACCGCGGCGAACAGCATGCAGGTCAGCACGCAGGTCATCGCCAGGCCGCCCTGCAGCCCGCCGACCACCGACTTGGCCAGGTCCACCAGGCGCCGCGAGATGCCCCCGGCGGCCATCAGGTTGCCGGCCAGGATGAAGAAGGGAATCGCCATCAGCGGAAACTTGTCGATGCCCACGAACATCTGCTGGGGCACCAGCAGCAGCGGCAACCGCGAGAAGAACTCGATGCCGATGACCGACGCCAGCACGATGGACACGGCGATCGGCACGCCGAGCGCGAAGAACAGGATCAGGGAAAGACCGATGGCCGCATTCATGAGCGCGCCTCCTTGTCGTGGAGGGAAGCGGCATCGGAGGCCGCGGCGGTGGGAGCGGGGGGAACACTGGTCGCCTCGGTGGCATCATCCGCCTCGGCACCGGCGGTCACGCCCACGGCCTCGCGGCCGCTCCACTGCGCCGCCAGGCGCGCCAGCACCGAGAGCAGCGCCAGGGCCGAGCCCACCGGCATGGCCGCATAGGCCCAGGCGATCGAGATGCCCAGCCCCGAGAGCATCTGGGTGCGCACGCGCCAGGTCATCGCCGCGCCGTACTGGATCAGCACCCACAGCGCCACCACGCAGCACAGCGCGATGAGCGTCTCGATCCAGATCAGCCGGCGCTGCGGCAGCAGCTTGTAGATGACTTCCACGGACATCATGAAGCCGCCGCGAAAGCCCGCCGCCGCGCCCAGGAACACGCACCAGATCATCGCCGAACGCGAGATCACCTCGGACCACGTCGAGGGCGCATCGAACACGAAGCGTGTCAGTACCTGATAGAAGCCCAGCAGCACCGACACGATCAGCATGGCGACCGCCCCGATCATCGCCACGCGGGTCGTCCAGCGCTCCAGGCCCAGGAATCGCTCTAGCATAATCGTCACCTTGTCGACACGAGAGGCCCGGCGCCCGCGGGCGCCGGGCCGTCACCTCAGCTGGCCTGGTAGCACTGGCTGCCGTGGATGCGATCGAGCATCTCGCTGCCATACTCGTCGGTGTAGATCTTGTAGGCCGGCTGGACGGCCTCCTGGAAGGGTGCCTTGTCGATGTCGGTCTCGACCTGCATGCCCTTGTCACGCAGCAGCTTGACGCCTTCCTTCTCGAGACGGGTGACCTCGTCGCGGGTCGCCTTGGCCGAGGCCTCGGCGGCCTGCTTGAACCAGCCGCGCTCCTCCTCGGAGAGGCCGTCGAGCAGCACCGGCGAGCCCAGCACCACCGCCGGCGAGTAGACGTGGCCGGTCAGCGAGAGGTGGTTCTGAACCTCCCAGAACTTGGTGGCGACGATCACCGTGATGGGGTTTTCCTGACCGTCGACGGTGCCCTGCTGCAGCGCAGTGAACAGTTCGGGGAAGGCCATCGGTGTGGGATGCGCGCCCATCGCCTTGAAGGCCGCCATGTGGACCTTGTTCTCCATGGTGCGGATCTTCAGTCCCTTGACGTCTTCCGGCGTCTTGACCGCACGCTTGCTGTTGGTCAGGTGGCGGAAGCCGTTCTCGGACCAGGCCAGCCCCACCAGATTGTGCTCGCCCATCTTGTCCAGCAGGTCCTGGCCGATGGGGCCGTCCAGCACGCAGCGCGCCTGCTTGTAGTCCTTGAACAGGAACGGCAGGTCGAGCACGTAGGTCTGGGGCACGAAGTTGCCCAGCGGCCCGGTCGAGGTGATCACCACGTCCACGGTGCCGATCTGCAGGCCTTCGATCATCGCCCGCTCGCCGCCCAGCGAGCCGGAGGGGTGCTCCTCGACCTGGAACTCGCCGTCGCTCAGGCGTTCGAGGGTTTCCTTGAAGGCATCGGCGCCCACCGAGTAGTGGGAGCTGTCGGACAGCGTGTGGCCCAGGGTGATGGTCTGCGCGGCCTCGGCATTGACGGCGGTCAGCGACAGCAGCGAGGCGGTGACACCGGCCACGGCGGCGGCCAGCGAGCGGCGTGAGAGGGTCTTGCTCATTGTTATGTCCTCGATAGGCTTTGACGGTCAGGCTTTGCCTGAAAACTGGCTGCACTCGCCAACTTTTCGGACAAACCCTGGGAGTGGCCCCGAACAGCTCGGGGTCAGCCACGCTCGTCCAGGAAGGCCTGGACGATCTCGTGGAAGTCGGCGTCGCCCCGAAAGCCCAGGGCCTCGGCGCGACGATTGTTGAAGCGGGCCGGCCAGCTGGCGACGATGGCCTCGATGCGCGGGTCGGGCTCGTGGCGCACGCGCGAAAGCGCCGCCTCGCCGCCGCGTTCACGCAGCACCTCGAGCATGGCGGCGACACTCACCGTGATGCCCGGCAGCATGAAGGCCCGATAGGGCGCCAGTGCCTCGCCGGGCAGCGTCGCACCATGCAGCAGCGCGTCGATGACCCGGCGTGGCGACATCACGAACAGCTCGAGCTCGGTGGGCACCGGGCAGATCGCCTCCTCGCCGTTGAGCGGCTCGCGCAGGATGCTGGAGGCGAAGCTGGATGCCGCGGCGTTGGGCCGGCCGGGGCGGATGACGATGGTCGGCAGGCGCAGCACGCAGCCGTCGACCAGACCGCGGCGGCTGTAGTCGTTGATCAGCAGCTCGCACATCGCCTTCTGCGCGCCGTAGGAGCTCTGCGGCGTCAGCGCCGTCATGTCGTCGAGCACCGCCGGCAGCTCGCCGCCGTAGACCGCCACCGAGCTGGCCATGATCAGCCGGGTGGTCGACAGCCCGGCATGCCGGCAGCCTTCCAGCAGGGCGCGGGTGGCGTCGAAGTTGACGTGCAGGCCCAGGTCGAGGTCCGCCTCGGCGGCCGAGCTGACCACCGCGGCGAGGTGATAGATCACCGCGGGGGCGTCGGCGAGCACGTCGTCGAGCGCCCCGGGGCGGGCGATGTCCAGCGCCCGGCAGTCCAGGGTCACGCCATCGCGCGCTTCCGGGGCCGGTTCGACCTGGTCGACGAGGGTCAGGCGCGTCAGGGGTCGGCCGTTCAGGCTCCCCTGCTCGAGCAGGGCCGCGCTCAGGCGCTGGCCCAGGAAGCCGGCGGCGCCGGTGATCAGAACGTGCATCGTGGTACCTCGATTCCTCGTGTTGTCGTTGTCATGGCGTCAGTCGACGTTCGGGGCGCCGGTGGTCAGCCCGTAGGCCGCGCCCCAGCCCAGCCCGGCGCGGGTCTCGCCCGCCGGGCGGTACTCGCAGCCGATCCAGCCGTCGTAGCCCAGTGCCTCGAGCCGCGCGAACAGCGCCGGATAGTGGATCTCGCCGACATCCGGCTCGTGACGCCCGGGCACCCCGGCGATCTGCACGTGGCCGATCCGCGGGTACTGGGCCTCCAGCGCGGCGGTGAGATTGCCCTCGCTCATCTGGCAGTGATAGAGGTCGAACTGGATGCGCAGGTTGTCGGCGCCGACCTGGTCGAGAATCTCGCGGGCCTGGGCCTGGCGGTTCAGGAAGTAGCCCGGCATGTCGTGCTCGTTGATCGGCTCGATGAGCAGGGTGCGCCCCGCCCTGGCCAGCTCGTCGGCGGCGTAGCGCAGGTTGGCGAGGTAGGTCGCCCGGTGCGCCTCGCGGGTCGCCGCGTCGGCATCCGCCGGCAGCACCCCGGCCATGGCGTGCAGGCGCGGGCAGTCCAGCGCCTCGGCGTAGCGCAGCGCCTCGTGGACGCTGTCGCGGAACTCCGCCTCGCGCCCGGGCAGGCTGGCCAGGCCGCGTTCGCCGGCGTCCCAGTCGCCCGGCGGCAGGTTGAACAGCACCTGCGTCAGGCCATTGTCGTCGAGCACCCGGCGCAGCTCGCGCGGCTCGAACGCATAGGGAAAGAGGTATTCGACCCCGCGGAAGCCGGCCTCGGCGGCGGCCGCGAAGCGCGCGAGGAAGTCCCGCTCGGTGAACAGCATGCTGAGATTGGCGGCGAAACGAAGCATCGTGTCTCCTCAGGTGGCAAGGCCGGCCGGGTCAGTCCCGGGGGAAGCGCGCCTCGAGGGCGGCGACCTGGTCCGGGGTCAGCGTGCGGGGGTTGTGCCCGCGCAGCAGCAGGTAGAGCTTGGCGGTCTCCTCGAGCTCCTCGGTGGCGTACACCGCCGCCTCCAGCGACTTGCCCGCCACCACCGGGCCGTGGTTGGCCAGCAGCACCGCGCTGTGGCGACCGGCCAGGCCCTTCACCGCGTCGCCCAGCGCGGCGTCGCCGGGCATGTGGTAGGGCACCAGCGGCAGCCGGCCGACGCGCATCACGTAGTAGGCGGTCAGCGGCGGCAGGCAGTCGTGGGGGTCGATCTCGGGCAGGCAGGACACCGCCACCGAATGGGTGGAATGCAGATGAACGATGGCGCCGGACTGCGGCCGCTCGGCGTACATCGCCATGTGCAGGAAGCTTTCCTTGGTCGGCTTGTCGCCGTCCAGGCAGTGGCCCTCGCCGTCCAGCCGCGAGATGCGCGCCGGGTCGAGCCGGCCGAGGCAGGCGTTGGTGGGCGTCATCAGCCAGCCGCCGTCGTCGGTGCGCACGCTGATGTTGCCGCTCGAGCCCATGGTCAGGCCGCGGTCGAACAGCGAGCGGCCGAGGGTGGCGATCTGCTCGCGCAGGCGGTTGTCGTCGTGGCGGCTCATGACAGCACCTCGAAGGCTCGCGTGAAGAAGTCGGTGCCGCCGAAGTTGCCGGACTTGAGCGCCACGGACAGCGGTGCCTCGCGCCCGGCGACGACGGTCTGCATCCAGGGCACGCCGGGGTCGATCTGCTCGCCGATGCGCAGCGTCTCCACGCCCAGCGCCGAGATCACCGCGCCGGAGGTCTCGCCGCCGGCGACCACCAGCCGCCCCACGCCCTCGGCCACCAGCCGGCGCGCCAGCTCGGCCAGCGCGCGTTCGACCAGTTCGCCGGCCCGCACCACGCCGAGACACTGCTGGGCGGCGCGCACCTGCTCCGGCGCCGCCGAGGCGGCGATCAGCACCGGGCGCGTCTCGCTCAGGCGCTCGCGGGCGAAGTCCAGCGCCGCCTCGAGGGTGGTATCCCCCTCGGCCAGGGCCAGCGGATCGAGCTCGAAGACGGCGTGGTCGTGGCGGAAATGCGCGATCTGGGCGAGCGTGGCCCGCGAGCAGCTGCCCGCCAGCACCAGCGCCGCGCCCTCGGCGGGCGCGAGACGGCCGGCATCGTCGATCGGCGCCAGCCAGCCGCGCCGGCGGTAGACCTCGGGCAGTGTCTGGCCCAGCCCCGACCCGCCGGTGACCAGGGCATGGTCAGCCACCGCCTCGGCCAGCACGTTCAGGTCGTGCTCGTCGAGGGCATCGCAGATCACGTGACGCACGCCCTCGCCGGCCAGGGCCGCCAGCCGCTCACCGGCGGCGGCCGCGCCCCGCGACAGGGTGACATGGGCGAGCAGCCCCACCGGATGCGGCGTCTGCCGGCCCAGCACGCGCACCAGGTCGGCATCGGTCATGGGGTTGAGCGGATGGTGTTCCATGCCGCTTTCGTTGAGCAGGCGATCGCCGACGAACAGGTGGCCCTGATAGACCGTGCGACCGTTGGCGGGAAACGCCGGCACCATCACCGTCTGGGCAGCATCCAACCGCTCCAGCAGCGCATCGGCGACCGGGCCGATGTTGCCGGCATCCGTGGAGTCGAAGGTCGAGCAGTACTTGAAGAAGATCTGCCGGGCGCCCAGCCCGCGCAGCCAGTCGAGTGCGGCCAGCGAGGTCTCCACGGCCTGCTCCGCCGGGCAGGAGCGCGACTTCAGCGCCACCACCACGGCATCGACATCGCCGACATCCAGCGGTTCGCGCGGCACGCCGATGGTCTGCACGCAGCGCATGCCGGCGCGCACCAGGTTGTTGGCCAGATCGCTGGCGCCGGTGAAGTCGTCGGCGATCGCGCCCAGCACCACGCTCATGACGGCGCCTCCGCGTCGTTGGCGGCGGTCGGCAGCGCGAGCCCGGCGAGACGCTGGTAGACCTTGATCACCGCCGCGTCGTCCTCGCGACCGTAGCCGGCGCCGCTGGCGGCGGTGAACTGCTGCAGGGCGCTGGCGGCCAGCGGCGTGGGAAAGGTCAGCTCGCGCCCGGTCTGGTGCACCAGGTTGAGGTCCTTGACGAAGATGTCGACGGCGGAGAGCGGCGTGTAGTCGCCCTCGAGGATGTGCGGCACGCGGTTCTCGAACATCCAGGAGTTGCCCGCCGAGCGGGTGATCACCCCGTACAGCGCCTCGGGATCGATGCCCATGCGGATACCCAGCGCCATGGCCTCGGCGGCGGCGGCGATGTGCACGCCGGCCAGCAGCTGGTTGACCAGCTTGACCCGCGAACCCATGCCCGCGGTGTCGCCGAGGCGATGCACCGTCTCGGCCATGGCATCCAGCACCGGTGCGGCACGCTCGAAGGCCCCGGCACTGCCCGAGGCCATCACCGACAGCCGGCCCTGGCGTGACTTGGCGGCCCCGCCGCTGATCGGCGCGTCCAGCAGGGGCAGGCCCGCCGCGTCCAGCCGAGCGCTCAGCGACTCGGCATAGCTCGGCGCCACCGTGGCACACTGGATCACCAGGCCCGTGCGGCCCGGCGCGACCATCAGCCCCGCCTCGCCGAACAGCACCGACTCGACCTGCTCGGCGTTGACCACCACCACGACCACCACGTCGCAGTGCTCGCCCAGCTCGCGGGGGGAGTCGACGCAGCGGCCGCCGGCGGTCACGAAGGCCTCCCGGGCGGCGGCGGACACGTCGCAGCCGATCACCGACAGCCCTGCTTCCCGCATGGCCAGGGCGGTTCCCAGACCCATGGCTCCCAGGCCGATGACCCCGACGGTAACCGGTTGTGGATGAGACACTCGCGACCTCCTCGTGCTGGGCGCCGGTCATCAGGAAGCGAGTTCAGGATGTCGACGCGGTTCAATGTTAGCGCTAACATCCATTGTTAGATGAGCCGTCCCGCGGGCACAAGTGTGTTTGCGCCCGGCACGACCAATGTCTAAGCATTGACGGTCGCCCTACCCTCCCCCTGCCGCACAGGAGATCGCTCCGGTCATGGCCGACACCTCGTCCCGCCGCCCCCGCCGGCGCGCCAAGCAGCCCACCATCGCCGAGGTGGCCCGGGAGGCCGGTGTCTCGGCGATCACCGTCTCGCGCGTGCTCAACACGCCCGAGTCCGTGCGCGAGACCACCCGCCGCCGGGTCGAGGCGGCCATCGAGACGGTCGGCTACGTGCCCAACCGCCTTGCCGGTAGCCTGGCCTCGGCGCAGTCGCGCTTCATCGCGGTGATCGTGCCGTCGCTGTCCAACATCGTGTTCACCGAGGTGATCCAGGGGCTGCAGGCCACCTTCGAGGCACGCGGCTACCAGATCCTGCTGGGCAACACCGACTACGACCTGCAGCGCGAGGACCAGCTGGTCGGCACCTTCCTCGGCTGGTCGCCCGCCGCCCTAGTCATCACCGGTCTGCGCCACAGCGAGGCCTGCGGGCGTCGCCTGCGCCAGTGGGAGGGGCCGATCGTCGAGATCATGGAACTCGGCACGGCGATCGACCTCAACGTCGGCCTCGACCACCTCGAAGCGGGGCGCTGCATGGCCGAACATCTGCGCGAGCGCGGCTATCGCCGCGTGGTCTACGTGGGGGCGCAGATGGCGCGCGACTATCGCGCCCGGCTGCGCTACGAGGGGCATTGCGAGGTGCTGGCCGCGGCGGGACTCGAGACGCCGCTGCTGGACATGGACCAGCTGGGCCAGTTCGAGACCGGCGCCCGGGCCCTGGATCAGGTGCTCGCGACACACCCCGAGGCCGACGCCATCCACTTCGCCAACGACGACCTGGCCACCGGCGCCCTGCTCCATGCCAATCGCCACGGCATCGCGGTACCGCAGCGCATCGCCATCGCCGGCTTCAACGGCCTGGCGATCGGCCAGCACGTGACGCCGCGGCTGACCAGCATCGCCTCGCCCCGGGAGCGCATCGGCCGGCGCGCCGCCCGGGCGGTACTGGCGCGGCTCGACGGCAATACCGCCGTCGACGGCCCGCTCGACGTGGGCTTCACGCTGATGGCCGGCGAGAGTACCTGAGCCCCGCTCAGGGCATGGGCGTCGCGAAGCGCGCCGGATCGTCGCTGATCACGGCGTCCACGCCCCATTCCCAGCAGGGCGCGAAGGCCGCGGGGTCGTTGGCGGTGTAGCACACCAGATGCAGGCCCGCGGCCTTCACCGCCGCGGCGTCGTCGCGGGTGAGCCGCTGCCAGTCGAGGTTGATGCTGAAGGTGTCGAGGCTGCGGCAGCGTGCCAGCCAGCCGTCGGGCAGCGCCTCGGCGAGCCAGCCCAGCACAGCCTCGGGGTGGTCGCGACGCACCTGGGCCAGCAGGGTGTCGTCGAACGAGGAGATCAGCAGCCGCTCGGGCGGCAGGGCCGCCAGGGCACGTCCCGCCACCGCGGCCAGGGCGGTAGCGTCGTGGCCGGGGCTGAGCTTGAGCTCGAGGTTGAGGCCCATGCCGTGCCCGGCGAGCCGTGCCAGGGCGTCGTCGAGGCTGGCCATGCGCTCGCCGGCGAAGCGCGCGTCGAACCAGCGCCCCACGTCGAGCCCCTGGGCGGCGGCCCAGTCCAGCTCGCGCAGCCGGGCATGGCCGTCGGAGCAGCGGCTCACGTCGGCGTCGTGCCAGATCACCGGCATGCCATCGCCGAGGCGCTGCACGTCGAGCTCGACCCAGCGGCAGCCCGCGGCGTGGGCGGCATCGATGGCAGACAGGGTGTTTTCGGGCGCTCGTGCGGCATAGCCGCGATGGGCGATGATCGCCGGCAGGTCCGGCGTCGGGCGATGGGGTGACATGCTCATCCTCGGGCTCCGGTGACGGGCGTGGCGTGGTGGGCCTCGATGCGGCGGTCGTCGTCGCCGAACAGGTGGCAGCGCTCGGGCGACAGCCACAGCCGCAGGACGCTGCCCTCGCCGGCGGCGTGCTCGCCGTGCAGGCGCACCACCAGCAGTTCGTCGAGGCCCTCCATGCGGGCATAGGCCAGGGTATCGGCGCCCAGCGGCTCGATCATTTCCACCGTGGCCCGGATGACTGCGCCCGCGTCCGTCGTCGCGTCGCCCTCGTCGAGGGCGACGAGATGCTCGGGGCGCACCCCCAGCGTCAGTTCGCTGCCGGACTCCAGCCCGGTGGCCAGCGCCAGCTCTCCGCCATCGGGCAGCCGCAGGCGCTCGCCGTGGACCGTCACCGGCAGGAAGTTCATCGCCGGCGAGCCGATGAAGCCGGCGACGAAGCGGGTCGCCGGGCGTTCGTAAAGTGCCATCGGCGTGCCGCACTGCTCGACCCGGCCGGCGTTCATCACCACCAGCCGGTCGGCCAGTGTCATCGCTTCGGTCTGGTCGTGGGTCACGTAGACCGAGGTGACCTTGAGCCGCTTCTGCAGGCGCCGGATCTCCAGACGCATCTGCACGCGCAACTTGGCGTCGAGGTTGGACAGCGGCTCGTCGAACAGGAACACCTGGGGCTCGCGGACGATCGCCCGGCCCATGGCCACGCGCTGACGCTGGCCGCCCGAGAGCTGGCGCGGGCGGCGGTCGAGCAGCGCGCCGAGATCGAGCAGCTCGGCGGTGGCATTGACCCGGCGGCGGATGTCGTCCTTGGGCACACCGCGGTTCTTGAGCCCGTAGGCCATGTTGTCGAACACGCTCATGTGCGGATAGAGCGCGTAGTTCTGGAAGACCATGGCGATGTCGCGCTCGGCGGGTTCCAGCTCGTTGACACGCCGCTCGTTGATGGTCAGTTCGCCCGAGGTGATCGATTCCAGCCCGGCCAGGGTGCGCAGCAGGGTCGACTTGCCGCAGCCCGAGGGGCCGACGATCACGATCAGCTCGCCGTCCTCGACGGCCAGGTCGACCCCGTGCAGGGCGACGAAGCCGTTGGCGTAGCGTTTCTGGAGGGCGCTCAGTTGCAGGGTTGCCATAACAGTTGTCTCGTCAGCATTCTTCGAAGGCGCCTCATGCGCCCGGAGCAAGCGCTTACTTTTCCGTCTCGACCAGGCCTTTGACGAAGTAGCGCTGCATCAGCAGGATCACCAGCACCGGCGGCCCCATGGCCAGCATCGCGGTGGCCGTGACGTCCTGCCAGGGCACCAGGGCGTCGCCGGTGGTCAGCAGCCGCTTGAGGCTCACCACCACGGTCAGGTAGTCGGCGTTGGTGGTGATCAGCAGCGGCCACAGGTACTGGTTCCAGCCGTAGATGAACATGATCACGAACAGCGCGGCGATGTTGGTCTTCGACAGCGGCAGCAGGATGTCGCGCAGGAAGCGCCAGGGGCCGGCGCCGTCGATGCGCGCGGCCTCGACCAGCTCCGGCGGAATGGTCAGGTAGAACTGGCGCAGCAGGAAGGTCGCCGTGGCGCTGGCGATCAGCGGCAGGATCAGGCCGGGGTAGCTGTCGAGCAGGTGCAGGTCGGCGACCACCTCGTAGGTGGGCAGGATGCGCACCTCCACCGGCAGCATCAGGGTGATGAAGATCAGCCAGAAGCACAGCCGCCGCAGCGGGAAGCGGAAGAACACGATGGCGTAGGCGGCCAGCAGCGAGATGGCGATCTTGCCCACGGCGATGCCCAGCGCCATCACCATCGAGTTGGCGAGCAGCCGCAGCACGTCGGTGCCCAGGCCGCTCACCGGATCGTGGATCAGCCGCGCGTAGTTGGACAGCCCGGCATCGCCCACCCACAGCGGCGCGACGTTGGCATAGAGGTCGCTCATGGAGTGGGTGCTGGCGGTGAAGGCCAGCCACACCGGCAGGAAGAACAGGCCGCAACCCACGGCCAGCAGCAGGTGGCTGGCCAGATCCAGCCCGGGTCGTTGGTAGCGCATCAGTACTGGACTCGACGTTCGACGAAACGGAACTGGATCAGCGTCAGCAGACCCACGAGGATCATCAGCAGCACCGACTGGGCGGCACTCGCCCCGAGGTCCTGCCCCACGAAGCCATCCTGGTAGACCTTGTAGACCAGGGTGGTGGTGGCACCGCCCGGCCCGCCGCCGGTGACGGTGTCGATGGTGCCGAAGGTCTCGAAGAAGGCGTAGACGCTGTTCATCACCAGCAGGAAGAAGCTGGTCGGCGACAGCAGCGGAAAGGTCACCGTCCAGAAACGCCGCCAGGGGCCGGCGCCGTCGATGGCGGCCGCCTCCAGCAGGCTCTTGGGAATGGCCTGCAGCCCGGCCAGGAAGAACACGAAGTTGTAGCTCATCTGCTTCCAGATCGAGGCCAGGATCACCAGCAGCAGCGCCTGGCTGCCGTCGAGGTTGTGGTTCCAGTCGACGCCCAGCGCCTTGAGCGCGGCACTCACCAGTCCCAGGGTCGGATCGAAGAGGAACAGCCACAGCACGCCGGCCACCGCCGGCGCCACGGCATAGGGCCAGATCAGCAGCGTCTTGTAGGCGTTGGCGCCCTTGAGGACGCGGTCGGCCTGCACCGCCAGCAGCAGGGCGATGGCCATGGCCCCCAGCGCCACCGACAGCGAGAAGACCACGGTGGTGCCCAGCGCCTGGTAGTAGTCGGGCTCCTGCAGCACGGCCACGAAGTTGGCCAGCCCGGCGAACTGCCGAGACAGGCCGAAGGCGTCCTCGACGTAGAAGGCCTGCTCGACCGCCTGCAGCGCCGGCCAGAAGAAGAACACCCCGACGATGATCAGCTGCGGCGCCATCAGCAGCCAGGGGGTGAAGCGATAACGTTGAAAGTGGGTCATTCAGGGTCTCCGCAACGCACGCCGGCCCGCCACCGGCTCACGGTGGCGGGCCGGACCTGCCGGGCAATCAGCTGTTGGCGCGCTGGAACTTGGCCAGCAGTGCATTGCCCTTCTCGGCGGCCTCGTCGAGCCCGGCCTGGGCACTGACGTCGCCGGAGAAGATCTTCTCCAGGGCCTCGTTGATCACGTCACGGATCTGCACCATGTTGCCCAGCCGCAGCCCCTTGGAGTTCTCGGTGGGCGCGGAGCCGGTCATCTGCTTGATCGCCACGTCGGTGCCCGGGTTCTTGTCATAGAACCCCTGCTCGCGGGTCAGGTCGGCGGCCGCGGTGGTGATCGGCAGGTAGCCGGTGAACTGGTGCCAGTCGGCCTGCACCTCGGGCGAGGAGAGGTACTTGAAGAACGCCGCGACGCCTTCCTTCTGCGCCTTGCTGGCGCCGTTGAGCACCCACAGCGAGGCACCGCCGATGATGGTGTTGTTGGGCGTGTCGACGACGTCGGCATCGTAGGGCAGCGGCGCGACACCGAAGTTGAAGTCGGCGTTGTCACGCACCCCGGCGTAGGAGGCCGAGGAGCCCATCATCATCGCGCACTCGCCGGAGTAGAACTTGGGCGCCGCCTGGTCCTTGCGACCGCCGTAGACGAAGCGCCCGTCCTTCTGCCACTGGTTCAGGCGCTGGATATGATCGACCGCCGCGGTCTTGTTGAACTGCAGGCGGGCATCCAGCCCCTTGAAGCCGTTGGCCTCGCTGGCGAAGGGAATGTCGTTGCGCGCCGAGTAGTTCTCGAGCATCACCCACGACGGCCAGGTGGTGGTCAGGCCGCACTCCGCGGCGCCGGAATCGACCACCTTCTCGAGCGCCTTGCCGAGCCCCTGCCAGGTGGTCGGCACCTCGTCGACGCCGGCCTTGTCGAGGATGTCGCGGTTGACGTAGGTCACCGGCGTGGAGGAGTTGAACGGCAGCGAGAGCATCTTGCCGTCGGTGGTGGTGTAGTAACCGGCGACCGCCGGCAGGTAGGCGTTCGGATCGAAGTCGACGTCGGCGTCCGCCATCAGCTGGTAGACCGGCACGATGGCGCCCTTGGCGTGCATCATGGTCGCGGTGCCGACCTCGTAGATCTGCACGATCTGCGGTGCCTTGCCGGCACGGAAGGCGGCGATCGCCGAGGTCATGGTCTCGGTGTAGTTGCCCTTGAACACCGGCTTGACCACGTACTCGTCCTGGCTGGCGTTGAAGTCGTCGGCGATCTCGTTGACCTTCTCGCCGAGCCCGCCGCCCATGGCGTGCCACCATTCGATCTGTGTTTCGGCCTGAGCCGAGCCCAGGCTCAAGAGTGTCGCGGCCAGGGTACCGGCCAGCCCCAGGGCGGGGCGGCGCCACGCGAGGGAGGGAGTCAACGGTGAACGAGACATGCAAGGCTCCTGTACAAGATTGGGGTCGTCGGACACGGAACTACCCGTACCGCGACTCGCTGATCGAACGATCAGGTATTGTTATCGGGTCCGTCGTTCGAAAGACGACAGCGATCTTAAAGGTGGCCGCGTTTCAGAATCCTGACCATTAGATGTTCGTTTGATGACACCTCACCGCCTGAAATTTTCGGTTGCGCGCCTTGCACACGAAGCCCTTGACCGCGACCGCCGCTTCTCTCTACGATTTAGTTTCAAATGAAACTAACAACACCCACGGTCACGCCCGCGACCGGTCGAGAGAGGTCCACGATGCGTCCTGCCCAGCCTTCCTATCAGAGCGGTTTCGCCAATCACCATGCCAGCGAGGCCCTGCCGGGCGCCCTCCCCGAGGGCCAGAATTCGCCGCAGCGCTGCCCCTATGGCCTGTATGCCGAGCAGCTCTCCGGCTCGGCCTTCACCGCGCCGCGCCAGCGCAACCTGCGCAGCTGGCTGTATCGCATCCGCCCGTCGGTGGTGCAGAGCGCCTACCACCCGCTGGCCGACAGCGACTGGGTCACGGCGCCCTCGGCCGACGCCGCCGCCGACCCCAATCAGATGCGCTGGGACCCGCGGCCGCTGCCCGAGGGCGGCGTCGACTTCATCGACGGCCTGCTGACCCTGGCCGTCAACGGCGACGCGAGCGCCCAGCAGGGCTGCGGCGTGCATGTCTACGCCATCAACCGCAGCATGGAGCAGCGCTTCCTGTACGATGCCGACGGCGAGCTGCTGATCGTGCCCCAGCAGGGCGCCCTGCGGCTGCGCACCGAACTGGGCGAGCTGCGCGTCGCTCCCGGCGAGATCGGCCTGATCCCGCGCGGCGTCAAGTTCCAGGTCCGCCTCGAGGACGATGCCGCGGCGCGCGGCTATGTCTGCGAGAACTACGGCGCGCCCTTCGAGCTGCCCGGCCTGGGGCCGATCGGTGCCAACGGCCTGGCCAATCCGCGCGACTTCCTGACCCCGGTGGCGGCCTACGAGGACATCGACGGCGACTTCGAGCTCGTCGCGCGGTTCGCGGGCCGGCTGTGGGCAAGCCGGCTTGCGCACTCGCCGCTCGACGTGGTGGCCTGGCACGGCAACGTCGCGCCCTTCAAGTATGACCTCGCGCGCTTCAACACCATCAACACGGTCAGCTTCGATCACCCGGACCCGTCGATCTTCACCGTGCTGACCTCGCCCTCGGACACCCCGGGGACGGCCAATATCGACTTCGTGATCTTCCCGCCGCGCTGGATGGTCGCCGAGAACACCTTCCGCCCGCCCTACTTCCACCGCAACCTGATGAGCGAGTTCATGGGGCTCATCCACGGCGAGTACGACGCCAAGGCGGACGGCTTCCTGCCCGGCGGCGCCAGCCTGCACAACGCCATGTCGCCCCACGGGCCCGACGCCGAGACCTTCGAGAAGGCCAGCCACGCCGAACTCGCGCCGCAGTACCAGGGCGACACCCTGGCGTTCATGTTCGAAAGCCGCTACGTCTTCCAGACCACGTCCGCGGCGCGGCAGGCCCCGTTCCGCCAGACCGACTACGTCAATGTCTGGGCGGGGCTGGCGTCGCACTTCACCCCGGAACAACGCTGATTGTGATTCCCGACGACAACCAAGGACCGACCCATGAAACTCGCTTCTCTCAAGCACGGCCGTGACGGCCAACTGGTGGTGGTCTCCCGCGATCTGACGCGCGCCGTGCGCGTACCGCAGATCGCCGCCACCCTGCAGCAGGCCATCGAGGACTGGGACACCCTCGCCCCGCGCCTCGAGGCCGTCTACGCCGAGCTCAACGCCGGCCGGGCCGCGGAGGCCTTCGACCTGGACATGAGCGCGCTGCACTCGCCGCTGCCGCGCAGCTACCACTGGGCCGACGGCTCGGCATACCTCAATCACGTCCAGCTGGTGCGCCAGGCGCGTGGCGCCGAGATGCCCGAGACCTTCTGGACCGACCCGCTGATGTACCAGGGCGGCGGCGACAGCTTCCTGGCACCGACCGAGGACATCGAGGCGGTCAGCGAGGAGCACGGCATCGACCTGGAAGGCGAGATCGCGGTGATTACCGACGACGTGCCCATGGCGGTCACCCCGGAGCAGGCCGCCGGTCACATCAAGCTGATCATGCTGGTCAACGATGTCAGCCTGCGCGGACTGATCCCCGGCGAGCTGGCCAAGGGCTTCGGCTTCTTCCAGGCCAAGCCGGCGTCGAGCTTCTCGCCGATCGCCGTGACCCCCGACGAGCTGGGCGACGCCTGGCGCAACGGCCGGGTCCATCGGCCGCTGACCGTGCACCTCAACGGCGAGAAATTCGGCGAGCCCGAGGCCGGCCCGGACATGATCTTCAACTTTCCCCAGCTCGTCGCCCACGCCGCGCGGACCCGCCGTCTCGAGGCCGGCGCGATCATCGGCTCGGGCACCGTCTCCAACCCCGGCACCGACGGCGGTCCGGGCAAGCCGATCGCCGAGGGCGGCGTCGGCTACAGCTGCCTGGCCGAGGTGCGCATGGTCGAGAAAATCCTCCACGGCGAGATGAAGACCCCTTTCCTGCGCTTCGGCGACCGGGTACGCATCGAGATGTTCGACCGCGAGGGCAACAGCCTCTTCGGCGCCATCGACCAGAAGGTCGTGCCCTACTCGGCGGCGTGACGCGCTAGCCTCCCAGCTCCGCACGCGGCCGCCGTCGATATGGCGGCCGCTCGCCCTGTAGAGGGTTTGTCGATTCAGTGTATTGCGCTCACACAATATGTCTGTAATTCTCGACATATGGACGATACAAACCTCATCGAGACCTTCACGGCGCTCTCCCAGCCCACCCGGCTGGCGGCCTTCCGACTGCTGGTCCGCCACGAACCGGACGGCCTGCCCGCCGGCGAGATCGCCCGGCGCCTGGACGTGCCCCACAACACCCTGTCCACCCACCTGGGCGTGCTGTCGCGCGCCGGCCTGGTGATCGCGCAGCGTCACAGCCGGTCGATCGTCTATCGCGCCGACCTGGCCGCGATGCGCGACACGCTCGACTTTCTGGTCCATGACTGCTGCGCCGGCCGGCCCGAGCTGTGCGAGATGCTGCCACCGGCATGCCCACCCGACACGGAGACTCCGTCATGATTAGCGTGATCTACCACAATCCGGAATGCGGCACCTCCCGCAATACCCTGGCGATGATGCACCAGTCGGGCGAGGAGCCCCACGTCATCGAGTACCTGAAGACGCCGCCCACGCACGCGAAACTGCGCGAGCTGCTCGCGGCCATGGGCATGCCGCCACGGGCGCTGCTGCGCCGCAAGGGCACGCCCTACGACGAACTGGGCCTGGATGACCCCGCGCTGACCGACGAGCAGCTGATCGACGCCATGCTGGCGCACCCCATCCTGATCAACCGCCCCATCGTGGTGACGGAAAAGGGTACCCGCCTGTGCCGCCCCTCGGAGACGGTACTCGACCTGCTGCCCCACCCCGTGGCCGCGTTCACCAAGGAGGATGGCGAGGTCGTCCGCCATTCTCCCGCCCCCTGATTCCCCGGAGACACGCATGCTGGCTTTCGCCATCTTTCTGATCACGCTGGTGCTGGTCATCTGGCAGCCCCGGGGGCTGGGCATCGGCTGGAGTGCACTGGGCGGCGCCGCGGTAGCCCTGGCCACCGGGGTCGTCGACTGGGCCGATGTGGGCATCGTCTGGCACATCGTCTGGGATGCCACCTTCACCTTCGTGGCGCTGATCATCATCTCGCTGATCCTCGACGAGGCCGGATTCTTCGCCTGGGCGGCGCTACATATCGCCCGCTGGGGCAACGGCCGGGGGCGCCGGCTGTTCCCGCTGATCGTGGTGCTCGGGGCGCTGATCTCGGCGGTGTTCGCCAACGACGGCACAGCGCTGCTGCTGACGCCGATCGTCGTCGCCATCCTGGCACGGCTCGAGTTCAGCACCGGCGCCGCGCTGGCCTTCATCATCGCCACCGGCTTCGTCGCCGACTCGACCAGCCTGCCGCTGGTCATCTCGAACCTGGTCAACATCGTCAGCGCCAACTTCTTCGCGGTCGGCTTCACGCGCTACGCCCAGGTGATGGTACCGGTCGACCTGGTCTCGCTGGCCGCCACCCTGCTGGTGCTGGGCGGGTACTTTCGCCGCGAGATCCCCCGGACCTACGACGTCGAACGGCTCGAGGCCCCGGCGCAGGCGATCCGCGACCGGCAGGTCTTCCGCGCGGCCTTTCCGCTGCTGGCCGTGCTGCTGGTCGCCCTGTTCCTGACCACCCGCTGGGAAATCCCGTTTTCGGTGATCATGGGCACGGCGGCCCTGGTGCTGATCGCCATCGCCGGGCGCTGGTTCACGCCGGGCCATGCCCACGTCATCCCCCTCGGCCGGGTACTGCGCAACGCGCCCTGGCAGATCGTGCTGTTCTCGCTGGGGATGTACCTGGTGGTCTACGGGCTGGGCAACGCCTGGCTCACCGCCGGCGCATCGCGGGTACTCAGCTGGCTCGGCGGCCAGGGCGAACTGGTGGCGACCGTGGGCACCGGCTTTCTCTCGGCACTGCTCGCCTCGCTGATGAACAACATGCCCTCGACCCTGGTGGGCGCGTTGGCCATCGACCAGGCGGCGGTATCGGACACCACCCGGGAGCTGATGGTCTACGCCAACGTCATCGGCAACGACCTGGGGCCCAAGTTCACGCCCATCGGCAGCCTGGCCACCCTGCTGTGGCTGCACGTGCTGGCCGGCAAGGGCTATCGTATCGGCTGGGGGCAGTACATGAAGGTGGGGCTGATCATCACCCCGCCGGTGCTGCTGGCCGCGCTGCTCGCCCTGGCGTTCTGGCTGCCCGCAATCACCCCCTGAACCGCCGCACCGGGCCGGACGAACCGTCCGGCCCGGCCTGTCATCTGTCATCGTTCTGTTAAGTATTTCTCACATACTCATCAGCACCGTCCGGCGCCGGCTCGAGGCCGGCTTCCTTGAAACGGCCACCAGAGCCGCACCGACGCAGGGCAAGATGACGATGAAAACGATGACGTTGCGCACCGGCATGATCGGCATGCTGATGATATTCACGCTGCTGCTGGTGCTGGTCGGCGGTGCCGGCTATGTCGCACTGAGCCACGCCAAGACCTCCTTCGATACCCTCGACCGCCTGAACGTCAACCAGATCGGCGCCGCCGAGCGCGCCTACGGCGCCCTGATGAGCACACGCCTGCAGCTCGACACCTTCCAGACCCTCTACAACCGCCTCAAGGTCAAGCAGTCGCAGCAGGCCTGGGACAAGGCCGAGGCGGAACTCGCCCGCGCGAAGGCGGCACTGGCGCATTTCGACGCCACTGCGGCGAGCGGCGACGAGCAGGCACTGCTCGAGGCCACGCAGCAGGCCTTCCAGGCGCTGATTGCCGAGGGCATCAAGCCTTCCTTCACCGCCCTCGACGCCTGGGACATGGCGGCCTATACCCAGGCCAAGCTGACGGCCAACCGGCTGACCGGCCAGCTCGACGACGCCCTGCAGCAACTCGTCGACTACGCCGGCGGCCACGGTACCCGGGCGGTGGCGGAGATGAGCCGCAGCGTGACGTGGATGCGCCTGGGCATGCCCGCCACACTGGGCCTGGCCATCCTGCTGGTCGGGCTGAGCTTCATCGCCATGCAGCGCACCCTGTTTCGTCGCCTGACCCAGGCCCGGCAGCACTTCGAGCGCATCGCCGACGGCGAACTGGCCACCCCGGTCGAGACCGGCCGCCCCGACGAGATCGGCGGCCTGTTTGCCGCGCTGGGCCAGATGCAGGCGGCGCTGCACCAGATGGTGACCACGATGGTGACGAGCAGTGACGAGGTCCGCGACAACGCCGGCGCCCTGGCGGAAACCAGCGACGCCCTCGCCACCCGGGCCGAGCGCCAGGCCGGCGCCGTCCAGCAGACCACGGTGAGCATGCAGGCGCTGACGACCACGGTCGACAGCAACACCGCGCATGCCGAGCAGGGGCTCGCGCTGTCCCGGCAGGCCGTGCAGGTGATCGACCAGGGCGGGCAGCAGACCCGCGAGGCGATCACCGCGATGCACGAGGCCACGCAGCGCTCGGATCAGGCCTTCACGATCATCGCGATGATCGACGACATCGCCTTCCAGACCAACCTGCTGGCGCTCAACGCCTCGGTGGAAGCGGCGCGTGCCGGCGAGCGGGGCCGCGGATTCGCGGTGGTGGCCGGCGAGGTGCGCAACCTGGCCCAGCGCTGCGGTTCGGCGGCCGGCGACATTCGCCGCCTGATCGAGGACACCCACACCTGCGTGGACCGCGGCACCCGGCGCATCGAGACAGCGGGCAGCACCATGGAAGAGGTCGAGAGCGTGGGCCAGCGCATCACCTCACGGCTCGAGGCAATCGCCCAGGGCTCGCGGGAACAGAGCCACGGCATCGGCGAGATCCACCGGGCGATCGCCGAGATCGACGAGACCACGCGCAACAACGCCGACCTCGCCCAGCACGCCGTCACCGCCGCCCACGCGCTGTATCAGCAGTCCGAACGGCTCGACGACTACGTGTCGCGGTTCACCACGGTACAAGCCGCCGAGGACGGGGGAGACGCCTCGCCCGTGCCGGGGGATGACCGCTCCGCCGGCACGCTCGCTGTCACCGACGAGCGCGACACCGCCTGCGCGGCATAGGCGGCAACCACGCACGAAAAGGGGCCTGCGATTGCTCGCAGGCCCCTTTTGTATCTGGCCCGCCCTATAGGATTCGAACCTATGACCTTTGCCTCCGGAGGGCAACGCTCTATCCAGCTGAGCTAAGGGCGGATGGCCGACACGTTCGATGTATCGACGCGCCGTATCCTAACCGCTGCGCCGCGAGGTGTCCAGCGCCGTGCCGGACGCCGCCCCGTCACAGCGCGAAGATCTGGCGCAGGTCCGGGGTCTCCTCCTGCTCTTCCTCGATCGACAGCGAGGCCTCGATCGCCTTGAGGTGGCGGCCCATGAAGGCGGTGGCCCGTTCGCCGCGCCCAGCCTCGAGGTGGTTGATCAACTCGTCGTGATCGTGGGACTCGCAGCCCAGATGGCCGGCGCTGCCGTAGACGGCCAGGATCAGCGACGAACGCGAGCACAGCCGGCCGATGAACTCGGCCAGCGTGGCGTTGCCGGACAATTGGGCCAGGTGCTCGTGAAAGGCGGCGGAGAGCTTGATGGCGCTGCTCTGCTCGCCCTCGCGGAGCGCCTGACGCTCGCGGCCGGCCAGCTCGCGCAGCTCGCGCACGTCGGCAGGGGTGATGCGCCGGGCCACGGCCTCCATGATGCCGCACTCGACCATCTGCCGGGCGGCAAAGACGTCGCGGGCTTCCTCCGCGGTGGGGCGGGTGACGCTGGCGCCGCGCCGGGGCGTGAGGGTCACCAGGTGCTCATGGGCGAGGCGCTGGAGAATCTTGCGGATGCCGGTCCGGCTGATCCCGAAGACATCGGCCAGCGCATCCTCGCGCAGCCGGGCGCCGGGACGCAGGCGATGCTCGATGATGGCATCGCTGATGGTGCGGTAGATGGCATCGTGGCGCTGGGCGCCGTCACCGTTCTTGCCGCGGCGACGCTTTGCCGGCTCGCCGCGAGCCGGTACCTGGCTGCCCTCCGACGATGGCTGCTCGGTCATGATCGGGTCCCCGTATCGGCTGTCATCGATACGGCCCATTGTATACGGATATGACCGCGAGCGACGACTTACCCGCCACACGCACGCGACGGCGGCCCGCCGCAGACCGGCGGACCGCCTGACGCGATCGACTCACTCACCCCAGGCGGCGATCGCCTGACGCTCCTCGTCGGTCATGTGGGTCATGTTGCCCAGCGGCATGTAGCCACTGCCGACGACCTGCTTGATCTGCGCCATCTGGCGCTCGATCTCGGCGCGGGTATCGAACATGACCCCGGCCGGGGCCGCCGTGAAGGCGGCGTGCGACGGGTTCTTCGAGTGGCAGACCGTGCAGCGCTCCTCGATGATCGGCTGGATGCGCGCCAGCGCCCCCTGCCCCTCTGCCGAGGCGGACGAGCCGGCGGAGGCGCTGGATGCCGCGGCATCGGCTGACGCCGGTGCCTCGCTCGCGGCCCGGGCGTCGCCGGTATCGGCCGAACTCTCGGCGACCGGCGCCGATGACGGGGCGGCGAACCAGATGGCCACCAGGATCAGCGCCGCGCCGGCGACCGGATAGGCCGGACGGATGCGGCCGGCGTGCATCAGCACGAAGAACTGGCGGATCAGCGCCCCGGCGAAGATGAACAGCACCATGATCACCCAGGCATGAGGGTGCGAGTAGGTGAAGGAGTAGTGGTTGCTGAGCATCAGGAACACGACCGGCAGCGTGAAGTAGGTGTTGTGCACCGAGCGCTGCTTGCCGCGCTTGCCGTCGAGCGGATCCGGCGTCTCGCCGGCCTTCATCGCCTTCACCATGCGCCGCTGGCCGGGGATGATCCAGAAGAACACGTTGGCCGACATGGCGGTGGCCATCACCGCCCCGGTCAGCAGGAAGGCGGCACGCCCCGAGAAGATCTGCGTGCTCAGGTAGGCGACGATCACCATCATCACCGCCACGGCGATGCTCAGCAGCCCGTCCCGGGTCATGTCGGGGCTGATGCGCTTGCACAGCTCGTTGTAGACCAGCCAGCCGCCGAACAGGAAGGCCAGCGCCAGCAGGTTGGCCTGCCAGCCGGCCAGGCTGGCCGCCCAGGCCCAGTCGCTGGAGTGGTTGATCAGGTAGAAGTCCGGCTTGGCGAGATACAGCAGCAGGAACAGGCCGAACCCGGACAGCCAGGTGGTGTAGGCCTTCCAGAATGACCAGTGCAGGTCCGCGGGCAGCTTGGCCGGCGCGCTGGCGTATTTCTGGTTATGGTAGAAACCGCCGCCGTGCACCGCCCACATCTCGCCGAAGACCCCCTTGCTCTGGTCCTCGGCGGCCTTGGGCGGACGCAGGCTGTTGTCCAGCATGACGAAGTAGATCGATTCGCCGATCCAGGCGATCGCCGCGATGACGTGCAGCCAGCGCAGCAGCAGGTTTCCGAAATCGATGAGGTACGCTTCCATCAGCCAAGCCTCGTGGAAATGATGTGGTTGTTATGTTGGTTCAAGCGACAAAGGGGGCGCCTGATTTATGTCGTGAGCGACGAGAGGCTGGCCGCCGCCGGAGCGGAAAAACCGGCGTTTACTGGCAGTAAACGAGGGCTTTGACCGGGCTGGCGCACCAGCACCGCCGGCGTCCAGGATATCGAGCGCAACAATAAATCATCGCTCCCCTAGCTGCCGCGGTAGGTGGAATAGCCATACGGCGACAGCAGCAGCGGCACATGATAGTGCGCCTCGGCGTCGGCCACGCCGAAGCGCAGCGGGATGCGATCCAGGAAACGCGGCGACGCCCCCGGCGCCTGGTGGGCCTCCAGGTACTCGCCGGCATGGAACAGCAGCTCGTATTCGCCGGTCGTGAAGGCCTCGCCCTCGAGCAGCGGGGCATCGCAGCGGCCGTCGTCGTTGGTGAGCACTTCCCCCAGGCGGGTGCGCGTGTCGCCCTCCAGGCGGAAGATCTCGATACGCAGGTGGCTGCCCGGGGTGCCCCGGGCGGTGTCCAGCACATGGGTGGTCAGACGTCCCATCGGTCAGCTCTCCTGAAAGTCGGCAGGTCGGCGGGCGGGAACACGATACGCGCCCGCCAGGCATGCAGACAGTTTTAGCGCGCCAAAGGGTACATTTCAAAATTTTTTTGTATACAGTTTATCGGGCAACCTGTTCTACACTGGGTGCCTCGTATTCGCTCACCCGTTCGTCACCGTCACCAGGAGCTTTCTTCATGACCGACGCGCTTCTCGACCCTCGCCCCAGTACGCTGGATCGCGCCGCCTTCGTCCGCCAGTTCGGCGACGTCTACGAGCATTCGCCGTGGATCGCCGAGCAGGCCTGGGACGCCGGCCTGGACTCGCGCCACGATACTCCGGAGGGTCTCGCCGCCGCGCTGGCCGCGGTGCTCGACGCCGCCGGGGCCGAACAGCAGCTGGCGGTGATTCGCGCCCACCCCGACCTGGCCGGGAAGGCCGCCAAGAGCGGCACGCTGACCGCCGACTCGACCCGCGAGCAGGCCGGCGCCGGGCTTGATCAGTGCAGCGAGGCCGAATACCAGCGTTTTCACCGCTACAACGACGCCTACCAGGCGCGCTTCGGCTTCCCCTTCGTGATGGCCGTGAAGGGCAGCGACCGCCACCAGATCCTGGCCGCCTTCGAGCAGCGCCTCGAGCATACCCCCGACGAGGAGCGGCGCACCGCCATCACGCAGATCCATCGCATCGCCCTGCTGCGCCTGCGCGACCGCGTCGCCCGCTAGAAGGGGCCCGCGCCCCGATAAATGGAAGCCGTTTCCGTTGGCGGCGGACAGCCTCGGCGGGAGTGTGTATCCTTGTCCGCCAAGTGACCGAGTCGTAACGGAGAACGGGGCGTGACAGTAGAGAATCGACGCAAGCCAGTCGGTCGACCAGCCGGGTCCGGCAAGAGCAGCGGCGGCCACAGCCAGTCGCTGGTGCGTGGCCTGAACATCCTCGAGGGCCTGGCGGCGGCGCCCGGCGGACTGGGTCTGTCCGACATCGCGCAGATCGTCGGGCTGGCCCCCTCGACCACCCATCGCCTGCTGCAGGCCCTGCACAAGCAGGGCTTCATCACCCACGATGCCGAGCTGGGCCTGTGGAAGGTCGGCGTCAAGACCTTCCAGATCGGCAACACCTTCCTCGAGGCCCGCGACTTCGTCGCCACCGCCCGCCCCTTCCTGCGCAGCCTCACCCGGGACAGCGGCGAGACCGCCAACCTGGCGATCCGCGACGACGGCCTGGCGGTGTTCCTGGCCCAGAGCGAGTCCTCGCAGATGATGCGCATGATCACGCGCCTCGGCTCGCGGGCCCCCCTGCATGCCTCCGGCGTGGGCAAGGCGCTGCTCGCCTGGCTGCCGGACAAGGAGGTCGAGCGCATCCTGCAGAGCCGCGGCCTCAACCGGGTGACGCCCAACACCCTGGACACCCCGGCCCGGCTGCGCGAGAGCCTGGCCGAGATTCGCCGCCAGGGCTACGCCTGCGACCGCGAGGAGCATGCCATCGGCCTCAACTGCGTGGCCGCCTCGCTGCACGACGAGCACGGTGCCCCGCTGGCGGCGATCTCGGTATCCGGGCCGGTGGCGCGCATCCCCGAGTCGCGCCTGGCGGAACTGGGCGGCATGGTCAGCCGGGCGGCCCGCGAGATCACCACCCAGATCGGCGGTCAGATGCCGCGCGTCGAGGACTGGTCGTAGGCTTTGCCTGAAAACTGGCTACGCTCGATCACGCGGCGTTAAAAATCAGCTCAAAATGCTCATTTACAGCTCGTAAACTCCGCTTTTTCGCTGATTTTTGCCTTGCCTGATCGTCGCTCGCCGACTTTTCGGACAAACCCTCGGCGCAAAGCGCCTCAGGTATTGAGGATGACGCCGCCGTTGAGGTGCAGCGTCTGCCCGGTCATGTACGAGGACTCCTCGCTGGCCAGGTAGACGTAGGCCGGGCCCATCTCCGCGGGCTGGCCGGGACGGTCCATGGGCACCTGGGCGCCGAAGCCGGCGACCTTCTCCTCATCGAAGCTGGCGGGGATCAGCGGCGTCCACACCGGCCCCGGGGCCACCGCGTTGACGCGAATGCCGCGCCCCACCAGCGACTGCGCCAGCGAGCGCACCAGCCCCTGAATGGCCCCCTTGGTCGCCGAGTAGTCGATCAGCGTATTGTTGCCCTTGAAGGCATTGACCGACGAGGTGGCGATGATGGCGTCACCCTCGCCCATGAGCGGCACCACCTGCTTGGCCAGGTAGAAATGGCTGAAGATGTTGGTCTGGAAGGTGCGCGTGAGCTGCTCGTCGGGAATCTGGGTGACATCGTCCCAGTCGTGCTGCTCGGCGGCATTGTTGACCAGAATGTTGACGCCGCCGAACACCGCCCGGGCGCGCTCGACGACCTCGCGACAGAAGCCGGGGTCGCCGACGTCGCCACGAACCAGTTCGCAGCGCCGCCCCTCGGCCTCGACCCGTGCACGGGTGTCCTCGGCATCGTGCTCCTCGTCGAGATAGGCGAGCACGCAGTCCGCGCCCTCGCGGGCGAAGTGCAGCGCCACGGCACGGCCGATGCCGCTGTCGCCGCCGGTGATGATCGCCGTCTTGCCGGCGAGCTTGCCGGTGCCCCGGTAGCTGTCGCGGATGAACAGCGGCTCGGGGCGCATGTCGGCCTCGACGCCGGGCTGCCGGTGCTGTTCCTGCGGGGGTTGCTTGCGTTCGCTCATGGCCGTCACTCCTGTGTGCATGTCGCGCCGTCTCCCTGGCGCGGCCGGTCACTGCAAGGTAGAAGCGCCCCCGCGCCGACTCAAGTCCCGGTGGCGTGCCGAGACGCCCCGCGGCCGCTACACTAGCGCCCGACATTTTGCCGACCGCGAGGCCATGCCGATGACGTCCCACCTGCTTTCCGTCGATTCCCTCTCCCGCGACCACGTCGACCACCTGCTGCGCGTCGCCGGCCGCATGGAGCCCATCGCCCAGCGCCGCAAGGTCACCCGCGTGCTGGAAGGCGCGGTGCTCGGCAACCTGTTCTTCGAGGCCAGCACCCGCACCCGGGTGAGCTTCAACGCCGCCTTCTGCCGGCTGGGCGGCAGCGTCTGCGACACCACCGGCTTCACCTTCTCGTCGATGGCCAAGGGCGAGTCGCTCTACGACACCAGCCGGGTGCTGGGCGGCTACTGCGACGCCCTGGTCATGCGCCATCCGGACCAGGGCTCGGTGGCCGAGTTCGCCGAGGCGGTCAACGTGCCGGTGATCAACGGCGGCGACGGCCCGGGCGAGCACCCCAGCCAGGCGCTGCTCGACCTCTACACCATCGACAAGGAATTCACCCGCCTCGGCAAGCACCTGGCCGGCGCCCACATCCTGCTCACCGGCGACCTGCGCCACGGGCGCACCGTGCACTCGCTGATCAAGCTGCTGTCGCTCTATGATCCGCTGCGCATCACCCTGGTCTCGCCGCCGGGACTGGAGATGCCGCGCGCACTGATCGACCTGGCGGCCTCGCGCGGCCACCGGGTCGAGGAGCGCGAGAGCCTCGACAGCGACTTCAGCGACCTCGACGTGGTCTACACCACGCGCATCCAGAAGGAGCGCTTCACCGAGGAGTTCTCCGAGAGCTTCGCCGGGCTCTCCCGGGACTTCCACGTCGACAAGGCGTTTCTCGACCGCCACTGCAGCGCCACCACCGTGGTCATGCACCCGCTGCCGCGCGACAGCCGGCCCGGCACCAACGACCTCGACGTCGACCTCAACGGCGACCCGCGCCTGGCGATCTTCCGCCAGACCGACAACGGCATCCCCGTGCGCATGGCGATCTTCGCCACCCTGCTCAAGGTCGAGGACCTGATCGAGCAGGACCTGCGCGACGTGCGCTGGTTCGTGCCGAAGACCGTCGGCGTCGACGACCGCACGCTCTGACGGCGGTCCAGAACGACGCACGGCCGGCCCTTGCGGGCCGGCCGTGTTGCATTCAGGCAGGAGGCACGTCAGCCGAGCGGGCGCGCCGGCAGCCCCTCCCCGGCGGCAAACCAGCTTTCGAGGATCAGCTGGGCGGCCAGGCCGTCGACGCTTTCCTCGCGATAGTTGCCGCGATGCCCCCGCTCGCGGGCGATGCTCTTGGCCTCGCGGGTCGAGCCGCGCTCGTCGACCATCTCGCAGGGCTTGCCGTAGCGGCCGTAGAGGCGCTTGCCGAACTTGCGCGCGCGCGTGCTCATGGTCGTCTCGCTGCCGTCGTTGTCGATCGGCAGGCCGACCACGAACAGGTCCGGGCGCCACTCCTCGACCAGCCGCGTCACCACGGCCCAGTCGGGGATGCCGTCGCGGGCCGGCAGCGGCTCCAGTGCCGTGGCGCGGCGGATCAGCTCGTTGCCCACCGCCACGCCGATGCGCCGGGTGCCGAAGTCGAAGGCCAGGATCAGGCGTTCGCCGCTCAACTGTGGCCCGCCTCGCCGGTCAGCAGGTTGAGGTCGATGCCGAGGATCCCCGCGGCGGCGTTCAAGCGCTGTTCCGGCGGCAGGTCGAAGATCACGCCGGGCTGGGCCTCGACGGTCAGCCAGGTGTTCTCCTTGAGTTCGCTCTCCAGCTGGCCGGCCTCCCAGCCGCAGCAGCCCAGGCAGACGATGAACTGCTCCGGGCCCTCGCCGCGGGCCAGCGCCTTGAGCATGTCCATCGACGTGGTCAGGGCGATGTCGTCGGCGACCTGGATGCTCGAGTCCCAGGGCTCGGCGCTGCCGCGATGCAGGATGAAGCCGCGGTCGCGATGCACCGGCCCGCCGTAGTAGACCGGCTGGTCCCGCGCCGGGCAGGCATCGGCATCGATGTCGAGCTGCTCGAGCAGGGCGTCCAGCGTCAGCTCCAGCGGATGGTTGACGATCACGCCCATGGTGCCGTCATCGTCGTGATCGCACAGATAGCTCAGGCTGCCGGCGAAGTTGGGATCCTCGAGATGAGGCATCGCCAGCAGGAAATGGTTGCGCAAGCTTTGCATGGGCCTCCCGGGCGTCAGCGCACGCCGAAATTGTTGCCTTTGCCGTACCGCCAGACCCGCGTGATGGTGAGGCTGTCGCGCGCACCCATGCCCTTGTCGAAGGGCCGGTAGGGCGCGGCGCCTCGCACGGTGTCGAGGGCGGCCTGGTCGAGTCGGGGCTTTCCGGAGGATTGTATCACCTCTGCCTGGCGCAGCTGACCGTCGCGGCCGATGACCACGCGGATGCGCAGCTGGCCGTCGAGATCCGGCGGCGCCGGGTAGAAGCGGTTGCCGTAGGTTTCCACGCGCCGCGTCCAGTCCTCCTCGTAGCGCGCCTCGGCGGCCTTGCGGGCGGCGCGCTGGCTGGCATCGCCCTCGCCGCCGCCGGCCGGGGCGGCGTCGAAGCCGCGCTCGCGGACGCTGGACGTGGCCTGGGCCAGCAGGTCCCGGCCGCTCGCCGCCGACGCATCGCGCCGCGGTTTCGGTGGCTCGTCAGGAGACGGCGGCGGCGGTGCTGAATCCGGTGCCGGCGCGGGCTCGGGCGCCGGAGCCGGGGGGGGCTCGGAAGGCGCCGCCGGTTCATCGGGGGCGGTCGGCTCGGGCGGCGGTGCCGGCGAGTCGGTCGCCGCGGGCGAGGCGGGCGGCGGCGGGGACGACGCCGATTCCGGCGCAGGCGGCGGAGACGGCGCGGCGGGCGTGTCGTGACCGGTCGATTCCGGCCCCGAGGCCGTCTGCGCGGCCTCGGCGATGGCCCGGGCCGCCTGGGGCTCGACGGCCGGCTGGCGCGTCAGCACCACGTCGATCGCCGGCGGTGGCTCGGGGGGCGGCGGCGACCACGTCAGCCCGGCGACCCCCGCCAGCACCAGCGCATGCAGCGCCAGCGCCGACGCGCCGGCCAGCCACTGCCGATAGCGGCGGCTGACCGGGGCGTAGTCGTGCGGGTCGCTCACCGGCGCCGTCATGGCCGCGTTCCCGGCTCAGTGACGGCGCTCGGCGAGCCGCCGCTCGATGGCGTCCATCAGCTCGCCGGCGATGTCGGTGCCGCGCTGGTCGTCGATCTCGCGCACGCAGGTCGGGCTGGTGACGTTGATCTCGGTGATGTAGTCGCCGATCACGTCGAGCCCCACGAACATCAGCCGCTTCTCGCGGATCACCGGCTGCACCTGCCCGATCAGCCAGTGATCGCGCTCGGTGAGCTCGCGACTCACCCCGCGACCGCCGGCGGCCAGGTTGCCGCGGGTCTCGCCGGCCAGCGGCACCCGCGCCAGCCCGTAGGGAATCGGCTCGCCATCGACCAGCAGGATGCGGGTGTCGCCGTCCTTGATCTCCGGGATGTAGCGCTGGGCCATGATCTGGCGCCGGCCACGCTCGGTGAGCATCTCGAGGATGGAACCCAGGTTGCGCCCCTCGGGGCGGACGTGGAAGATTCCCGAGCCGCCCATGCCGTCCAGTGGCTTGAAGATCACGTCGCCGTGCTCGGCGTGAAAGGCGCGCAGCACCCTGGCGTCGCAGGAGACCACGCTGGGTGGGATGCACTGCGGGAACTGCTGGGCGAAGAGCTTCTCGTTGCACTCGAGCAGCGCCCGGGTGGGGTTGACCACCAGCACGCCTTCCCGCTCGGCGAAGCCCAGCAGGTAGACGGCATTGAGGAAGTGGCCGTCGACCGGCGGATCCTTGCGCATCAGGATCACGTCGAGCTCGGCCAGCGGCGTGGCCTCGGGCTCGTCCAGGGCGTACCAGCGCTCGGGGTCGCGGTACACCTCCAGCTCGCGCAGCCGGCCCATGGCGCGGCCGTCGCGCAGGTAGAGGTCCTCCTGTTCCAGATAGTACAGCGTGGCCCCCCGGTCCTGGGCGGCCCAGAGCATGGCCAGGGTGGTGTCCTTCTTGTAGGCGATCGCGGCGATGGGGTCCATCACCACGCCGATCTTGAGGGGGCGTTGGCTCATCGGTCTACTCGTCGGCGCCGGGTGTCCGGCGGGAAATGATCGCTTGCAGTATGCCGCAGGCCGGCGGCGGACTCCAAGGCGCCCGCTGCCCCCGACGGCGCGTTACCGGGAAGCGTCGGCCGAGGTTCCATCGTCGTCGACGCGGTGGATACCGTCGGCCTCGAGCCGGATGCGGCGCTGCCTGTAGAGCCCGCCGATCGCCTCCTTGAAGGCGCTCTTGCTGACCCCGAGCCGGGCCTTGACCACCGCCGCCGGGCTCTTGTCGGTGAGCGCCAGGAAGCCGTCGCCCTCGGCCAGCGCGGCCAGCACCCGCTCGCGGGCCTGATCGCGCCGCGCCCCGCCCAGCGGCGCCAGCGACAGGTCGAGCCGCCCGTCCTCGCGGACCCGGCGGACATAGCCGTCGAGCCGCTCGCCGCGCCGCAGGGCCCGGGGCAGGTCGTCCTGATAGAGCAGCCCCCAGACGCGATGCTCGACCACCGCCTTGACGCCCAGCGGTGTACGGTCGGCAACGACCAGCGTCACCGCATCGCCCGGCGCCAGGTCGTCGCCGGTGTCGGCGATGAAGCGATTGAGGCGCATCGAGGCCACCGGGCGGCTGCGTTCGTCGACGTTGATCTTCACCAGCACATGGCGCCCCGCCTCGGGCCGGCCGACCTGCTCGCCGAAGGGCAGCAGCAGGTCCTTGGGACGCCCCCAGTCGAGAAAGGCGCCGCTGTCGTTGACGCTGACCACGCGCAGCCAGGCGACCTCGCCGATCGCCGGGTGCGGCGCTCGGGAGTCGGCATCGGCATGTCGCGGGGTGTCGGCAGCGGCGGAAGGCGGGCGCGAAGGGGCGCGTCGGGACATGACGGAGTACCTGCAAAGCAAGGGAAGGATGGCAATGGCCATTATGCGGCCGGGCAGCGCCCGCGGGCAAAGGGCGTTGACGGCGGCGGCCCGGTGGCGAGCTCATCGCGACCGAAGTCGCTCCCACAGCATCCGGCCGCAACGACCCTGACCAGGCCGGTCAGCCTGGTGGGTAGACTTGTGGGAGGGGATTCATCCCCGACGGCGGTGCCCGGCGGCCGGTTCATCGCGACTGAAGTCGCTCCCACGGCCAGGCGCCGGATGAGCGACCTGCCGAGAGATCACGGCCAGCGCAGTCGTTTGCAGGCGCCCTCTCAGAGATCGCCGAAGTAATGCTGCAACAACGTCAGCGCCACCACCGGCGCGGTCTCGGTGCGCAGCACGCGCGGGCCCAGGGTCAGCGGCGCGAAACCGGCGTCGGTGGCGGCGGCCACCTCGGCCTCGGCGAGCCCGCCCTCGGGACCGATCAGCAGGGTCGCCGTGTCGATGCCGTCGCGTGCCTGCCAGGCGGTCGGGGTGGCCGGGTGCAGCACCAGGCGCAGTGCCTCGTCGCGCACGGCGAGCCAGGCGGCGAGCGTCATCGGCGGATGCACCGGCGGCACGGTGGCACGCCCGCACTGCTCGCAGGCACTCGCCGCCACGCCGCGCCAGTGGGCCAGCTTCTTCGCCTCGCGCTCGCCCTTGAGGCGCACGTCGCCGTGATCGGTGTAGAGCGGGGTGATCGCCGCCACGCCCAGCTCGACGGCCTTCTGGATGGCGTAGTCCATGCGATCGCCCTTGGAGATCGCCTGACCCAGGTGCACGGCCAGCGGCGACTCGCCGGCTCCCGGCGCGACCGTGTCGACCCGCGCCACGACCCGCTTGCGGCCGACCTCGACGAGCTCGGCGGCGGCCTCGAGCCCCCGGCCGTCGAACAGCGTCAGCCGCGCGCCCTCCCGCAGCCGCAGCACCGCCGCCACGTGGCGTGCCGCACTGTCGGGCAGGGTCAGGGCATCACCGGGATGCAGCGTGGCATCAACATGAATTCGCGGGCCGGGCGTCACGGCGCGGGCTCTCCATCGGCTGGCGCTCGGTGAGCGGCGTCACCGGGGCGGTGAAGGGACGGCGTCGCGGGGGCCGGGCGCCCCCGCGAACGAGGCGCTTACTGAGTGGTTTCGCTGCCCTGGGCTTCACGCTGCTTCTTCTGGGCGTACATCGCCTCGAAGTTGACCGGCGCCAGCATCAGCGGCGGGAAGCTGCCGCGGTTGACCAGGCTGTCGATGCACTCGCGGGCGTAGGGGAACAGCACGTTGGGGCAGAACGCGCCCAGGGTGTGGTCGAGCTGGTCACCCTCGAGGCCGGCGATGCGGAACAGGCCGGCCTGCTCGACCTCGACCAGGAAGGAGGTGCTGCCGCTGTCGGCGTGGGACACCTGGGCGGTGACCTTGACCACGACCTCGTAGAGGTTCTCGCCGACCTCCTCGTGGGTGGTGTTCAGGTCCAGGCCGACCTTCGGCTTGAACGGCTGCTGGAACACCGCCGGCGCGTTGGGCGACTCGAAGGAGATGTCCTTGACGTAGATCCGCTGCAGGGAGAACTGCAGCTGCTGCTCCTGGCCCTGAGCGGCCTGATTGTTGTCTTCTGCCATCTTGTAGGTTCCTCAAGCTGCATTGGCGACGACCGCGAGGCCGTCGTTCATTTCTTGACCACCGGCAGGTTGTCGGCCTGCCACTGCGCCATGCCGCCCTTGAGCTTGGTGGCCCGGGTGAACCCGGCCTTGCTCAGCTTGGCGACCACGGCGCCGGCCGACTGGCCATGGCGGCAGACCACGACGACCGGCTTGTCCTTGAACTTGTCGAGCTCGGCCAGACGGTCGTCGAGCCGGTTCTGGGGGATGTTGCGGGCCCCGGCGATATGCCCGGCCTTGAACTCCTTGGACTCGCGGATATCGACGATGATGCCGTCATCGCGATTGACGAGCGAGGTGGCCTCACTGGTGCTGACACCGTGATTGCCGGTCATGAATTCGTAGGCCAGCCAGGCGATGAGCACCACGACGAAGGCGCCCACCAGCAGCGGATGATTCTGCACGAATTCGAACAACTGATCGATCATGGTCCGGATAACTCTGCTGGGAAATCGGGGTTGGAAATCGGTGCACCGCACCACCCGAGAATCGGGCGGGCGCCCAGTATACACAAGCCGCCTTGCGGCGTCCGTGGCCGAGCAGGCAATCACCGCTGGCTCCGACGAGGGTGCCGGGGGCAGGTTGAAGAGGGGTCCTGCGCCATGGATGGCGTAGGTAGCGCCCAAGGAGGGGTTCACAGCGCCCCTCGCAAACCTGCCGACGGATCAGCCCGAGTCATGTCGCAGCTATCTGCAATAGCCCTGCGTGGCCGGGCCGCGACTGTGACGGCCCCTGCCGCGCTGCGGTATGATGCCATCCGGAGACGTGAGTCGCGAGGACCCGGCGCGCCGACGGCCCGCCGGGAGTCGCCATCACCAACGACGAGGCCCCTTCATGTCAGATGCCACGGTTACCCGGCCGCGCCCGGTCGCGCTGATCATCCTCGATGGCTACGGCCACAACGAGTCGCCCGAGAACAACGCCATCCTGGCTGCCGACACGCCGGTCATGGACGGCCTGAAGCAGCGCTACCCGCATGCGCTGGTGCATACCGACGGCCGCTTCGTGGGGCTGCCCGACGGCCAGATGGGCAACTCCGAGGTCGGACACATGAACCTCGGCGCCGGCCGCGTCGTCTACCAGGACTTCACCCGCATCACCAAGGCCATCGCCGACGACGAGCTGGGCAATATCGCCGCCCTGACCACGCCGATCGACGCCGCGGTGGCCGCCGGCAAGGCGGTGCACCTGCTCGGCCTGCTCTCGCCCGGCGGCGTGCACAGCCACGAGGATCACATCCTGGCCATGGCCGAGCTGGCCGCCCGGCGCGGCGCCGAGCGCATCTACATTCATGCCTTCCTCGACGGCCGCGACACCCCGCCCAGGAGCGCCCGGGCCTCCCTCGAGCGCGCCGACGCCCGGCTCGCCGAACTGGTCGGCGCCGACCACGGTTTCGTCGCCTCGCTGATCGGCCGCTACTACGCCATGGACCGCGACAACCGCTGGGACCGGGTCGAGCAGGCCTATCGGCTGATCACCGAGGGCGTCGGCGAGCATGTCGCCGAGTCCGCCGTGGCGGGGCTCGAGGCTGCCTACGCGCGTGACGAGAGCGACGAGTTCGTCACCGCCACCAGCGTGCGCCCGGCAGGCGAGGCGATCGCCATGGCCGACGGCGACGCGGCGATCTTCATGAACTTCCGCGCCGACCGGGCCCGCGAGCTGACCCGCGCCTTCGCCGAGGACGACTTCACCGGCTTCCCCCGTCAGGCACGCCCCCGGCTCGCCGGCGACGGCCTGGTGATGCTCACCGAGTACGCCGCCGACATCCCGGCGAGCTGCGCCTTCCCTCCGGCGGATCTGGTCAACACCCTGGGCGAGGTGGTCGCCGAGCGCGGCATGACCCAGCTGCGCATCGCCGAGACCGAGAAATACGCCCACGTGACCTTCTTCTTCTCCGGCGGCCGCGAGGCCGAGTTCGCGGGCGAGACCCGCGAGCTGATTCCCTCGCCGCAGGACGTCAGGACCTATGACGAGAAGCCGGAGATGAGCGCCGTCGAGGTCACCGACAGGCTGGTCGCGGCGATCGAGTCCGGCACCTACGACCTGATCGTCTGCAACTACGCCAACGGCGACATGGTCGGCCACACCGGCGACTTCGCGGCCGCCGTGAAGGCCATCGAGACGCTCGATGCCTGTGTCGGCCGCGTGGTCGAGGCCCTCGAGCGCGTCGGCGGCGAGTGCCTGATCACCGCCGACCACGGCAACGCCGAGCAGATGGTCCACCCCGAGACCGGCGCGCCGCAGACCGCCCACACCACCTTCGAGGTGCCGCTGATCTACGTCACGCCGCGCCAGGCCCGGCTCGCCGACGACGGCCGGCTGTGCGACATCGCCCCGACTCTGCTGGCGATGATGGGCGAGGCGGTGCCCGGCGAGATGACCGGCAACGTGCTGGTCAGCTACCCCTGATCGCCGCGTGAGCCACGGCGTCCCGCATCGCCGGCGCCTGCGCGGCGTGGCGGCCGTCCTGCTGGGGCTCTGGGCGACGCTGGCCGTCGCCCAGGACGACGAGCAGGCGGCGACCCGGGCCCGGGTCGACCGCCTCGGCCAGGCGCTGCAGGCGCTCGACGCCCGCCTCGCCGACTCCCGCCAGGCCCGTGACGCGGCCACCCGCCAGCTCGAGCAGGTCGAGTCGGCACTCACCGCGGTCCATCAGCGCCTGGACTCGCTGCGCCGGACCCGGGCACAGCTCGATGACGAGATCCACGATCTCGAGGCCCAGCGCCGCCAGCTTCAGGCACGGCGCCGGGCCCAGCGCCAGGCGCTGGCCCGTCAGCTGCGCGCGCTCTATCGACTGGGCGAGGCACCGCAACTCAAGCTGCTGCTCAATCAGGACGACCCGGCCCGGCTGGACCGCCTGCAGACCTACCTCAACCACCTGAGCCGAGCGCGCACCCGACGCCTCGACGCCATCGCCGCGCTGGACGACCGGCTTGCCGAATCCGGCGAGCGTCTCGCCCAGCGCCGACAGCGCCTGAGTGCCACGCAGCAGGCGCTCGAGGTGCAGCGGCGCACCCTCGACCAGCGCCAGGCGGAACGCGAACGACTGGTCGCCAGGCTCGACGCCCGGGTCGAGGATGACCAGAGTCGGCGCCGCCGGCTGGCCGAGGCCCAGGATGTGGCGGAGAAGCGTCTCGCCGAGATTCGCGAACGGCTCAAGCGTCTCGAGCAGTCCCCGCCGTCCACCGCCATCGACCGCACGCGCGGCGATCTGCCCTGGCCGGTGAGCGGCCGGGTGGTCGCGAGCTTCGGCGACGGCGACGGCGTCGACCACAACGGTCTGCTGATCGCCGCCCCGGCGGGCACCGAGGTGCAGGCCGTGCATGCCGGCCGGGTGGTGTTCGCCGACTGGATGCGCGGCTACGGCAACCTGCTGATCATCGACCACGGCGACGACGTGATGACCCTCTACGCGCACCTGCAGACCATCGCCGTGCCGGTCGGCGCCCGCGTCGCCGACGACCAGGTGGTGGCCAGCGTGGGCAACACCGGCGGGCGTTCGCAGTCTGCGCTGTACTTCGAGGTGCGCCGGGGCGGCGAGCCCATCGACCCGAAACGCTGGATCCGCCGACGCTGACGGCTCGGGGCCCTGCCGCCATCTCGCGAGAGGCGCCGGGGACAGGTCAGAGAGGGGGTCCTCGGCCAGGGATGGCCGAGGTAGCGCCCAGGGAGGGGTTCACAGCGCCCCCTCGTCGGCCTGTCGCCGGATCAGCCTCGAGCGGTCCCCCGCCACCGGCCGGCCGCGCGCGGGCTGGCCGCGGCCCCGCCGCTGACGCTATGCTGTGGGCTCGTTCGTCGCGTCCCGGAGTCCGCATGCGCGCTTCCCGTTTCCGCTGGCTGCTGCCGGCCCTGTTCCTCGGCGTCACCAGCCTGACCCTCCCCGCCCACGCCGCACCGCAAGCCGCTGCCGGCGGCGACGACGCCCTGCCGGTGGCCGACATCCAGACCTTCGCCGAGGTCTTCGAGCGCATCAAGCGCGCCTATGTCGAGAAGGTCGACGACGCCACCCTGCTGCGCAACGCCATGCGCGGCATGCTCGGCCAGCTCGACCCGCACTCCGCCTATCTCGACAAGCAGGCCTTCGAGGCGCTGCGCGAGACCACCGAGGGCCAGTTCGGCGGCGTCGGCATCGAGGTGGGCATGCAGGACGGCCAGCTGACGGTGATCGCGCCGATCGACGACACCCCCGCGGCGCGCGCGGGCCTCCAGCCGCAGGACACCATCCTGCGCATCGACGACACGCCCACCGATCGGCTGTCGCTGCAGGAGGCGGTCAACCTCATGCGCGGCGATGCCGGCACCTCGATCACCCTGACCATCCTGCGCCAGGGCGAGAGCACACCGCGCACCCTGACCCTCAAGCGCCAGATCATCCAGACCGACAGCGTCAAGCACGAGTGGCTGGCACCGGGTTACGGCTATCTGCGCATCAGCCAGTTCCAGAGCCGCACCGCCGACCAGGTCGACGCCGCACTCGACGACCTGACCGCCAAGGGCGCGCCCAAGGGGCTGGTGCTGGACCTGCGCAACAACCCCGGCGGGGTGCTCGACAGCGCCGTGGACGTGGCCGACGCCTTCCTCGATCACGGGCTGATCGTCTACACCGAGGGGCGCCTGCCGGACAGCAACCTGCGCTTCTCGGCCAAGCCGGGTACCCGCGCCGACGGCGTGCCCATGGTGGTGCTGATCAACGGCGGCAGCGCCTCCGCCGCCGAGATCCTCGCCGGCGCCCTGCAGGACCGCCACCGCGCGGTGATCATGGGCACCCGCAGCTTCGGCAAGGGCTCGGTGCAGCAGGTCATGCCGCTGGGCAACGGCGACGGCCTGAAGCTGACCACGGCGCTCTACTACACGCCCAGCGGTCGCTCGATCCAGGCCCAGGGCATCACCCCGGACATCGAGGTGCGCCGCGGCCACCTGGAGATCGCCAAGGACAGCGGCCTTGCCATCAGCGAGTCCGACCTGGCCGGGCGCCTCGCCAACCCCAACGGCGGCGCCGGGAAGGCCGCATCCGGCGACCGCGCCCCGCTGCAGGACTACCAGCTCGGCGAGGCGCTCAACCTGCTCAAGGCACTCAACGTGCTCGGTGATGCGGCGGTCATTCCCCGCCCACCGGCGGACGCCACGGCGACCGCCGGCGACCCGCAACGCCCCTAACGGCAGGTCCGGGGCAGGCGCCCCCGCTCGCCCACCGCCTGGCGCATCATCAGCCGCTTGAGCGGCGTCAGGCGGTCGACGCCCGACAGTCCCAGGTTGCGCGCCAGCCGCAACGCCGGGTGGCCGGCGCCGAACAGCCAGCGGAAGGCGTCCATCAGCGCCAGCATCGCGGCATTGTCGCCACGACGGCGTCGCGCATAGCGGGCGAGGATGCGCACGTCGCCCGGCGCGACGCCCCGGCGGCGGGCCTCGATGAGTTCCTCGGCCAGCACGGCCGCATCCATGAAGCCCAGGTTCACCCCCTGACCGGCCAGCGGGTGGAGGCTGTGCGCGGCATCGCCGACCAGCGCCAGTCCCGGCTCCACGTAATGCTCGGCATGGCGCTGCACCAGCGGAAAACGATGCACCTCGCCGACCACCTCCACCGAGCCCAGCGAGGCGCCGAAGGCCTGGCGCAGCGCGTCGCCCAGCTCGGTCGGCGGCAAGGCCGCCAGTCGCTCGGCCTCCGCCGGGGTGGTCGACCAGACGATCGAACAGTAATGGGGCGTGTCGTCCAGCGTCAGCGGCAGGAAGGCCAGCGGCCCGGTGGCCAGGAACACCTGCCGGGCGACGCCGCCATGCGGGCGGGCGGTACGCACGGTAGTGACCAGCGCCGCCTGCCCGGTATCCCGGCTGGTCATGGCAATGCCGGCCAGCTCGCGCAGCTGGGAGCGGGCGCCGTCGGCGGCCACCACCAGCGGCGCCCACAGACGCCGCCCGTCCTCGAGCACCAGCCGCCGCCCGCGAGCGGGCGTCTGCAGGGCACTCAGCCGGACCCCGTAGTGACAGCGAACACTCGGCAGCTCGGCCAGGCGCCGCTCGAGCGCGGCCAGCAGCACCTCGTTCTCGACGATATGCCCCAGTACCGACACTCCCGCCTCATCGGCGTGAAAACGGATCTCGCCGCTACCCTCACCGTCCCAGACCTGCATGCCCCGGTACGGGGTCACCCGGCGCTCGGCAGCCCAGCGCCAGACGCCCAGATGGGTCAGCAAGCGCTCGCTGACCGGGGTGATCGCACTGACTCGTGCCGCGGCCTCGCCCCGCCCGGCCGCCTCGGCGTCCAGCGCCGCCGGCCGGGCATCGAGCATGTCCACCGTCATGCCGGCCTCGCCCAGCAGCGCCGCCAGGGTGGCGCCGACCAGGCCGCCACCGACGATGATCACGTCCGCGTCATTCGTTTCCGTCTGTGTCATGTTCGCTCGATCCTTGTATGGTTGCCCGGCATCGCTAGCGCTCGACGCCCATCGCCCGACGCGCCAGCGTGCGCCGCAGCGGGCCGACCAGGTTGAGCCCGACCAGCCCGGCGGCCCGGGCGTGCGACAGCAATGGGTGGTCGATGCCGAACAGCCGGATCAGCCCGTCGCTGAAGCGGATCACGTTGTGCCGGTCCGCGGCGCGGCGCGCCTCGAAATCCTGCATCACCGCCATGTCGCCGGGCGCGAGGCCGTCGGCCAGCCCCTGCTCGAGGGCGCCGACCAGATCCATCACGCCGCGCAGGGCCAGATTGAAGCCCTGACCGGCCACCGGGTGCAGGGCGTGAGCCGCATTGCCGAGCACCGCCAGCCCGGGGCGTACCGGTTCGCGCGCGGTGACCAGCGACAGCGGGTACACGTGCCGCCGGCCGACCCGAGTGAAACGTCCGGCGCGCTCGCCGAAGGCCTTCTGCAGGCGCGCCAGGAAGTCGCCGTCGGACAGCGCCAGCGTAGCCTTCTCGGCGCCCTGTTCGTGGGTCCACACCAGCTCCATGCGCCGACCCGGCATGGGCAACAGCGCCAGCGGGCCATCCGGTGTGAAACGCTCGTAGGCAATGCCGCGATGCGGCCGGCTGACCTCCAGCGTGGCGATCAGCGCGCTCTGCTCGTAGGGCGTGGCGTCACTGTCGATTCCCAACCGCTCCTTGAGCCCGGAGCGGCCGCCATCGGCCAGCACCGTCAGCCCGGCATCCAGCGTATGGCCGTCCGAGAGCGTCAGGCGATGCCCGCCATCGCGCGGGGCCAGCGACTCGACCGTCGCCGGGCAGTGCCAGTGCAGCGGCAGTTCGCCCAGGCGCTCGTGCAGCACCCGGCCCAGCCAGGCATTGGGCAGCACGTAGCCCAGCGCCTCGACGCCCATCTCGGCCGCGCTCAGGCGCACGGCGCCCAGCCGTCCGCGTTCGCTGACGTGGATGGTGTCGATGGCGGTGGCCTCGCGGGCCAGGGCCGGCCACAGATCGAGCGCCGCGAAGTGGCGGCGCGATCCCTGGGCGATGGCGCTCGCCCGCGCATCGAAACTCGGCTGGTAGTCCGCCGTGCGCGACTCGCCGAGCGGCGCCGCCTCGATCACCGCGACGCGCAGCCCCGCCCGCCGGATCAGCGGCGCCAGCGCGCAGCCCAGGCTGGCGCCGACCAGGCCGCCGCCGACAATGGCGATATCCACCGACTCACTGGCCATCCCACCTCCCGGGTGTAACTGTTGATACGAAATTACGATTATTACGTATTGCGCAAGCCAGGCACCATCATGCCGGTCAATTATTGACCATTAGGGCCTCGATTTCCGCCACCCGCTTGGGCACGTCGGCCGTCAGCACCTCGTGCCCCGAGGCCGTGACCGCCACGTCATCCTCGATGCGGATGCCGATGCCGCGCAGGGCCGCGGGGATATCCTCGTCCGCGGGAAGGTAGAGGCCCGGCTCCACGGTCAGCACCATGCCCGGCGCCAGTGGGCGGGGCTCACCGTCAACGCGGTAGTCGCCGACGTCATGCACATCCAGCCCCAGCCAGTGCGAGGTGGAGTGCAGATAGAAGCGGCGATAGCTGCCGTCCTCGATGCGGGCCTCGAGATCACCCGTCAGCAGCCCCAGCTCGATCAGCCCGCGGGTCAGATCGCGCACCACGCCCTGGTGAATCTCGACCAGCGTCGCCCCCGGGCGCACCGCGGCCACGGCGCGCTCCTGAGCGGCCAGCACCACCGCGTAGACGGCGCGCTGGGCGTCGCTGAAGCGCCCCGAGACCGGGAAGGTGCGAGTGATGTCGCCGGCGTAGCCCTCGAACTCGGCCCCCGCGTCGATCAGTACCAGCGTGTCCGCGGCCAGCTGCGCGGCGTTCTCGACATAGTGCAGCACACAGGCGTTGGCACCGCCGCCGACGATGGTGCCGTAGGCCGGCCCGGCGGCGCCCTGCCACAGGAACTCGTGCTCGAGCTCGGCCTGCAGCTGGTACTCGTGGCGGCCGGGGCGCGCCGCCTGCATGGCGCGGACGTGGGCCCGGGCGGAAATGCGTGCGGCATGGTGCATCAGGGCCAGCTCGGCATCGCTCTTGATCAGCCGCTGCTCGTGGAGCCGAACCGAGATGTCTTCCAGCGCCCGCGGCGCCACGGCGCCACGCCGCGCGCGGGCCTTGAGGGCGCGGCGCACGTCCTCGGCCAGGGCCACGGCCTCCGGGTCGTCGAGGGGCAGGTAGAGGGTTTCGCGTCCGTCGAGCAGGGCCTCGAGGCGCTCTTCGCGCTCGGCATTGGCGAACGCCTGGTCGACGCCGAAGCGCTGCGTGGCGGCCTCGGCGCCGATGCGGATGCCGGTCCAGGCCTCCTGGGCCGGATCCTTGTCGAGACAGAACAGCACGCTCTCGCCCTCGGCACGGCCGGGCAGCAGCACCAGCAGGGCGTCCGGCTCGGGAAAGCCGGTCAGGTAGTGGAAGTCGCTGTTCTGGCGGAAGGGATACTCGCTGTCGTTGCTGCGCGTGACCAGCGCGGCCGCCGGCAGCAGCACGGCGCTCGCGGCGGGCAGCCCGCGCATCAGCGCCTCGCGGCGGGCGCGGTATTCGTCGGGCCCGATGGCGCACGGGCGGGCGAGGGGTTCGGGGGCCATGATCGCTCCTGGACAGGAATGGGCGGCGTGGGGGGCTCAGTTCGACGGCGTGGTGTCGTCGCTCGGCTCGGCCTGCTCGACCTGCGGCTTGCCGGGGTGCTGCTCGGTGTAGAGCAGCATCGCCGCCATGCGCGCATGCTCGGTCAGGGTGAACAGGTCGTTCTCGTTTTCGGGCGTGTCGTCGATCGCCAGCTCGTCGAGGTTGGCCAGGGTTTCCAGGTCCTCGATCGCCTCGCGCAGGTTGGGCGACCAGGCATCGCGCGCCTCGGCTCCGACCTCGCCGACCACCTCGAGAAAGCCCAGCGTCCATTCGCGCAGCCCACGGGCCCGCTCGGCCAGCGAGAACAGCTCGTCCGGCAGCAGGGGCTCGTAGTTGAGCGACGCGGCGGACAGCGCATCGAGCGCCTGGCGCCGCCAGGCCAGCAGCACCTCGGCGTCGTCGCGGTCGCGGGGCTGCTCGACCCCCATCGCCTGGCACACCGTCTCGAGCCAGGCGTCGGCGGACAGGTCGTGAAGCGCCAGCGCGGCGGCCAGGCGACCGTCCAGGAAGGCCGGTGACTGCAGGCTGCCGTGGGCGAGGAAGACATCGGCCACGGTGGAAAAGTCGAGTTGCTCGTTGATGATGGACATGCCGGTCTCCCGTGATTGGCGAGAGGCGGCGCGGCACGCCTTCCCGGCGCGTTGACCCGCTATCGGCGCCTCTCTATAGTGCTCGAACCGTTTCATCTTATCGCACGGGCCAGGGCTTGGCCCCTCCAGGAGACTGGCATGAGCGACGACAACCGGTCGACCGTCGAGATCACCCTGCTGGGACGCAGTTTCGTGATTGCCTGTCCTCCCGACCAGGAAGCCGGGCTGCAGCGCGCGGCGCGCTATCTCGACCGGGCGCTGCAGGGCGTTCAGACCCACAGCCCGACGATGGCCACCGAGAAGGTCGCGCTGATGGCAGCCCTCAACATCAGCCACGAGCTGCTTCAGGCACGGGACGAGAACCAGGCTCGCGAGGCGCAGCTGGAACGTCTCGATCAGCGCCTGGCCCGCGCCCTGGGCAATGCCACGCCCTCGTCGTGACCCGCTCCGGGACACTCGTCGCAAAAACAGCCCTTTGGCCGGCAGCGTGGCTCTGATAGGATGAAGAGGTTCCCTGGTGTGTACGCCAGTCGTTGACGTCCCTCGAGCCTATGCGCAGTACCCAGGGGGCCAAATGCTAGACAGGCCCGTGTGCATGTCCGTGCGACGGAAAGCCTGACGGTCTGTCTGCGGCCACCCACCTTGAACCTATGGGTTCAAGGGCCAGAACGACAGCGGCACTCCGGGGAACTCCACTGAACACCTGCCGCCGATGGAATCCCGTGACCGAGCCTGTGACCCGTGACGCCCAGCGCCGCGCCCTTCGACGCACCCTGCGTCAGCGCCGTCGCGCCCTGAGCCCGCGCCAGCAGCGCCAGGCCTCCGAGGCCCTGTGTCGACGCCTGCGCCGCCTGCCGGAAGTGCAGCGGGCCCGGCACGTCGCCCTCTACCTGCCCAACGACGCCGAGATCGATGCCACGCCGCTGATCGACTGGCTGCGCCGCCGGGGCGTCCGCGTCTACCTGCCGGTGCTGCGCCCCCTGGCCGAGAATCGCCTGTGGTTCGTTCACTACCATGCCGGCACGCCGATGGTGAGCAACCGCTTCGGCATCCGCGAGCCCGACACCCGCCACGGCGCGCACCACGCGCGTCAGCTGCCGCCCTGGGCGCTGGACCTGGTGCTGATGCCGCTGGTCGGCTTCGACGATCACGGCAACCGCCTGGGCATGGGCGGCGGCTTCTACGATCGCAGTTTCGCCTTCACGCGCCGGCGCCGCCCGCGACCGCGGCTGATCGGCGTGGCCCACGACTGCCAGCGCGTCGACGAACTGCCCGTGGCCGGCTGGGATATCCCTCTCGACGCCATCGTCAGCGACCGTCGTGTGGTGCGCCCCGAGCCCTGAGCGGCCCCTTTCAGCCTGACTGAAACGACACCGCCGCCGTGGCAGGACCACGGCGGCGGTGTCGTGTGGCGGGGAAAGGTGGCGATCAGGTACCGATCAGCGTCTGTGCATAGCCCGTGGCCACCACCCCGAAACCGAAAATGAGTACCAGTGCCATGACCAGGTCAGGCTTGCGCTTCATGACCGCTCCCCAGGTTGTCGTGTTAACAGCTTATTGTTGAATGATGCGCACGACTATAGGGCTGAGCCATAAGGATGACAAGCCCTTCTCATTCCAGGAAATCGGGAAACCCCGCAAAAGGCGGGGCTTTTGACGTAAGCAAGCACACACACCGGGGAAATGGCCCCGCCTTTGGGCGCTATTCCATGAATAGCCGGTAGGCCACGTTGTCGGTTTCCTTCCAGAAGCGATAGCCGATGCGCTCGAAATACTCCTCGACGTGTGCCCGATCGCCGTTGGGCACCTGCATGCCCACCAGCACGCGCCCGTAGGCGGCACCGTGGTTGCGATAATGGAACAGCGAGATGTTCCAGTCGGCCGGCAGGTGGGTGAGGAAGTTCATCAGCGCGCCGGGACGCTCGGGAAACTCGAAACGGTAGACCTCCTCCTCGAAGTGCTCCTTGGGGCGTCCGCCGCCGAGATGGCGAATATGCAGCTTGGCCAGCTCGTTGTCGGTGAGGTCCTCGACCGGGTAGCCGGCATCGCGCAGCTTGCGGATCACCTCGGCCCGGTCGTCGCCGCCCGGCTTGACCTGTACGCCGACGAAGATATGGGCGTGCTCGAGATCGGCGTAGCGGTAGTTGAACTCGGTGACCATGCGCTTGCCGATGATGCGGCAGAACTTCTTGAAGCTGCCCGGCCGCTCGGGAATCGTCACCGCCAGGATCGCCTCGCGCTGCTCGCCGAGTTCGGTGCGCTCGGCGATGTGCTGCAGGCGATCGAAGTTGGTATTGGCCCCGGAGTTGATGCAGACCAGCGTCTCGCCGGAGGCGCCGGTCTGCTGGATGTACTTCTTGAGCCCGGCCAGCGACAGCGCCCCGGAAGTCTCGGACACGGCGCGGGTGTCCTCGAAGATGTCCTTGACCGCGGCGCACATCTCGTCGGTATTGACGGTGATCACCTCATCGACCAGCCCGCGCAGGATGGCGAAGGGCGCCTCGCCGATCTGGGCGACCGCGACCCCTTCGGCGAACACCCCGACCTGATCGAGCACCACCCGCTCGCCGGCCTCCAGGGCGGCCTTGAGGCAGGCGCTATCCTCGGACTCGACGCCGATCACCTTGACCTCGGGGCGCAGGTACTTGACGTAGGCGGCGATGCCGGCGATCAGGCCGCCGCCACCCACCGGCACGAAGATCGCATCCAGGCGCCCGGCGTTCTGGCGCAGGATCTCCATGCCCACCGTGCCCTGGCCGGCGATCACGTCGATGTCATCGAAGGGCGGGATGTAGGTGTAACCGTGCTCGGCGATCAGCGTCTGGGCATGTTCCTGCGCCTCGCTGAAGGCATCGCCCTTGAGCACCACCTTGGCGCCGCGGGCGCGCACCGCCTGGACCTTGATCTCCGGGGTGATGCGCGGCATCACGATCACCGCCTTGACGCCCAGCTGCTTGGCCGCCAGCGCCAGCCCCTGGGCATGGTTGCCGGCGGAGGCGGCGATCACGCCCTTGGCCTTCTGCGCATCGCTGAGCTGGGCCATCTTGTTGTAGGCGCCGCGCACCTTGAAGGAGAAGACCGGCTGCAGATCCTCGCGCTTGATCAGAATCTGGTTGTCGAGACGGCGGGACAGGAAGGGAGCGGGAGAGAGGGGGGTTTCGCGGGCCGCCTCGTAAACGCGGGCCTGGAGTATCTTCTTGACGGTGTCTTCGAGCATCCTGGTTTCCTGAGAATCGCGCGTCGCGTGGGCCTTGCACCCGGAATGGTGAACATCTATTGGTAGCAGACTAAAGGGGAACTCGTCCAGTTGGCAGCGCCGGCCGTGCCATCCACAGCCGCCGACGGCTCGCCTATAATGGCGCCGCCATCCACCAACGAGCGCCATCATGACCCAGGACGAACTCAAGCAGGCCGTCGCCGACGCCGCCATCGACGAGATCCGCCCGCTGCTCGCCGCCGACACGGTGATCGGTGTCGGCACCGGCTCCACCGCCAACCGCTTCATCGACGCGCTGGCCCGCCTCAAGCACGAATTCCGCGGCGCGGTGGCCAGTTCCGAGGCCACCGCCGAGCGCCTGCGCGGCCACGGCATCGAGGTCTTCGAGCTCAATCATGCCGGGCCGCTGCCCGTCTACGTCGACGGCGCCGACGAGATCAACGCACGCCTGGAGATGATCAAGGGCGGCGGCGCGGCGCTGACCCGCGAGAAGATCGTTGCCGCCTGCGCCGAGCGCTTCGTGTGCATCGCCGATGCCTCCAAGCGGGTCGAGGTGCTGGGCGGCTTCCCGCTGCCCATCGAGGTGATTCCGATGGCCCGCTCCTGCGTGGCCCGGGAACTGGTCAAGCTGGGCATGACGCCGGTCTATCGCGACGGCGTGGTCACCGACAACGGCAACCAGATCCTCGACTGCTACGACGCCCTGTTCGAGGATCCCGCACGGACCGAAGCCGAACTCAACAACCTGGTCGGCGTGGTCACCAACGGGCTGTTCGCGCGGCGTGCCGCGGATGTGCTGCTGCTGGGTACCGCGCAGGGGGTGGAGCGCTACACGCGCTGAGTCTCGCCTTCATCCCCGGCGGGGCCGCGCCCCGCCAGCGCCTGATCGAAGCGAGCACTCACTTCATCCAGTGTCTTCGCCAGGGCGCCACGGTTGGCATCCACCACCGCCCGGCCGGCCTCGCCCAGACGGCGGCGTGCCGTCTCATCGTCGAACAGCGCAAGCAACGCCCCGGCCAGCGCCTCGGCGTCGGCGACCTCGCGCCGCGCCCCGGCCTCGGCGAGCGTCTCGGCGATCTCGCGCAGGTTGTCCAGGCAGGGACCACTGAGCACCGGGGTGCCCACCGCCGCCGGTTCCAGCAGGTTGTGCCCGCCGACCGCCACCAGCGAGCCACCGACGAAGGCCGCGTCGGCGGCGGCGTAGAAGTGCATCAGCTCACCCATGGTGTCGCCGAGCAGCACGCGGGTCCCGGTGTCGGGGGCCTCGCCGTGGGAGCGACGCGCCACCCGCTCGCCCCGCGCCCGGCACAGCTCGGCCACCGCCTCGAAGCGCTGGGGATGGCGCGGCACCAGCACCAGCAGCGCCTCGGGATAGCGCCGGCACACCCGGGCGTGCGCCGCCAGCACGGCCTCTTCTTCCCCGGGGTGGGTCGAGCCCGCCACCCACACGAAGCGCCGACCCCAGGCGGTTCGCAGGCGCTCACTCTCCTCGCGCAGGCGCGCATCGACCTGCAGGTCGAACTTGAGCGCGCCGGTGACCTCGACGCGCGCATCCGGACAGCCCAGCGCCCGGAAGCGCTCGGCATCGGCCGGCGCCTTGGCACCGATCCAGTCGACGTGACGCAGCATGTCGCGGCTCAGCGTGGCGAAGCGCCGATAGGTGCGAAAGGCACCGTCGCTGAGCCGGCCGTTGGCGATCGCTACCGGTACGCCGTGAGCGGCGCAGGCATGCAGCAGGTTGGGCCATAGCTCGGTCTCGGCGATGATCGCCAGGGTCGGTGCCAGCCTCGCGAGGAAGCGCCGCGTGGCGCCGGGGAAGTCCAGCGGCAGAAAGTGATGACTCACTTCAGTGCCGAACAGCGATTCGACGCGCGCCGCCCCGGTCGCCGTCATGGTGGTGACGACCAGCTCGGCCTCGGGATGGCGGGTCAGCAGCGCCCGAATCAGGGAGGCGGCGGTGACCACCTCGCCCACCGAGGCGGCATGCACCCACAGGCGCGGCCCGGGCGGGCGCGCCGGTATCAAGCCGAGCCGTTCGCCCCGCGGGCGAGTGGGCACCGACTCACGCCAGATACGCCGCCAGATCAGGGGCGAGGCCAGGTACAGGGCGCCGTCGTAGGCGGCGCGAACCCAGTCGGCACGGCGCACGACTCAGCGCTCGCGGTCGAGGATGGTGCCGATCATGGCGGTGGTGGAGACACCGTCCTCGAAGCCCAGCACGCGCACCTCGCCGCCGTTGGCGATGACCGCCTCGCCGCCGGCGATCGCCTCGGGGCGATAGTCGCCGCCCTTGACCAGCACGTCGGGCAACACCGCGCCGATCAGCGCGGCCGGGGTATCATCGCTGAAGGGCACCACCCAGTCGACCGCCTGCAGCCCGGCCAGCACCTGCATGCGCCGCGCGAGCGGGTTGATCGGCCGGCGCGGTCCCTTGAGGCGTGCCACGGAGGCGTCGTCGTTGACCGCCACGATCAGCCGGTCGCCGAGTGCACGGGCCTGCTCGAGGTAGGCGACATGGCCGGCATGCAGGATGTCGAAGCAGCCGTTGGTCATCACCACCCGCTCGCCGCGGGCCTGGGCGGCGCGCACCGCCTCGCGCAGCGCCGCGGGCTGGATGGCCCCGAACTCGGCGAGCTTGTCGCCGTGCAGGGCGGTGTAGAGCTCGGCGATCGACAGCGTCGCGGTGCCCGGCTTGGCCACCACCAGCCCGGCGGCCAGGTTGGCCAGCGTCATCGCCTCGGGGAAGGCGTGGCCGGCGGCCAGCGCCAGGCCCAGCACGCCGATCACGGTGTCGCCGGCGCCGGTGACATCGAAGACCCCGCGCGCCCGGGTCGGCAGATGAAGCGGCGCGTGATCGGCGCGGATCAGGGTCATGCCCTTCTCGCTGCGGGTGATCAGCAAGGCCTCGAGCTCGAGCTCGGCGCGCAGCCGCTCGCCCTTCTCGGCCAGCTCGACCTCGTCACGGCAGGGACCGACGACCGCCTCGAACTCGCCGAGGTTGGGGGTGATCACGCTGGCACCGCGGTAGCGACGGAAGTCGCGCCCCTTGGGGTCGACCAGCACGCGCTTGCCGGCGGCCCGGACCATGCCGATCAGCGCCTCGACGCGGCCGAGCGTGCCCTTGCCATAGTCGGAGAGGATGACCAGATCGGTGTCCGCCAGCGCCGTCTCGACGCGGGCCAGCAGCTCCGTGGTGTCGACCTCGGCCAGGGATTCCTCGAAGTCCAGGCGGATCAGCTGCTGATTGCGACTCATCACCCGCAGCTTGGTGATGGTCGGAATCGCGGCGCTGGACTGAAAGTGAGTCTTCACGTCACAGGCATCGAGACAGCGCGCCAGCAGCCGCGCATTGTCGTCGTCGCCGACCAGGCCGGCCAGCGCCGCGTGGCCTCCCAGCGAGGCGATGTTGAGCGCCACGTTGGCCGCGCCGCCGGGGCGATCCTCGGCCTCGCCGACCCGCACCACCGGTACCGGCGCTTCCGGCGAGATGCGCGAGGTGCCGCCATGCCAGTAACGGTCGAGCATCACGTCACCCACCACCAGCAGGCGGGCCTGTTCCAGGGCGGTCAGGTCGAACTTCATCGGGCAACTCCGGCAGCAGGGTCGGTGGACGCCAGCAGCGCATCGGCGCGTGCCGTCACGTCCTCGGTACGGATCAGGCTCATGGCATCGGGATGGCGCACCCGCTGCCCCCAGGGGACCTCATCGGGGGCCTTGTGCAGGAAGGTGCGCACGGCATCCGGGTAGCGGTTGACCACCGCCTGCCGCCAGCAGTAGGGGGCGGCCCGCTCGGGGTTGGTGGTGGCGTAGAGGCCGACGGTGGGCCGGCCCAGGGCGTTGGCCATGTGCACCGGCCCCGAGTCCGGCGCGATCACCAGCCGGGCCTGGTCGATCAGTGCCAGCAGGCCCTTCAGCGAGCTGCCGCCGATGGCGTCGATCACGGCCTCGGCGTCGACCAGGGCGCGGATGCGCTCGCCCATCTCGCGTTCCTGAACGCTGCCGCCGCCGGTCAGTACGCTCTTCAGACCATGCTGGCTCCACAGATGCTCGATCACGCTGGCATAGCCCTCGGCCGACCAGTTGCGGAAGTTGCGCAGCCGCGGGTTGGCGCAGGGACTGATCAGCGCATAGGCGGCCTCGCCGGTGAGACGCCGGGCCTCGTGACGGGCCGCCTCGGGGATCGGCAGATCCCAGCGCGGGCGCGTGTCCTCGACCCCCAGCAGCCGCGCGAAGTCCATGAACGACTCGAGCACGTGGGCCCGCTTGCGGGGGGCGATCTGGCGGTGCGTGAACCAGTGCTGGGCATCCTTGGCCCGGGCCTTGTCATAGCCCACCCGAACCCCGGCCTTGAGGCCCAGCGACAGCACGCTGGCACGCAATGCCTGCTGCATGTGCAGCAGCACATCGAAGCGGGTGTCGGCGAGCTGGCGCCAGATCGCCCGCATCCCGGCCAGCCCGGTCGCCTTGTCGTAGACGACGAACTCGACCCCGGAAAGGCCGGTCAGTAGACTGTGCTCCCCCTTGCCGATGATCCAGGTGATCCGGACATCGGGCCACTGGCGCTGCAGGGCACGCACGGTGGGCACCAGGTTGCAGACATCGCCCAGCGCGGAAAGTCGCAGTATCGCGATGTGCGCGGGCCGGGCAGGCAGAGGATGCTTCATGCGGTTGGCAACGTTTCGGATGGGAAAAGATTTCATCTTACATGATGCCGGCATTCTATGGGACGCCGAGCGGCCGCCACAAATCAGCCCGGCCTGGTTCAGCAGCGCCTTCTGGAAGGCGCGCGATGCCATCACCGGCCAGGCCCCGGGCCGCGGTGCCAGCCTGTTCGTCGATGCCGCGGCGGTGGGCGTGGCCGACGAAACCTGGGTACTGCGACCGTACCGCCGTGGCGGCCAGGCCGCACGGTTCAGCGAGGACCACTACCTGTGGACCGGGGCCGAGCGCTCCCGCGCCTTCCGCGAACTGCGCCTGACCGCGACGCTGCACGCGCAGGGCCTGCCGGTCCCCCGACCGGTGGCGGCCTGGGTCCACCGCCACCGCATCAGCTACCGTGCCGCGCTGCTGACGGTGAAGCTGCCCGGCGCCCGCGCCCTGGCCGACTGCCTGGCCGACGCCGACCCGGCACTGCTCGAGCGTGTCGGTGCCACCCTGCGCCGCTTCCACGAGGCCGGGCTCGATCATGTCGACCTCAACGCCCGCAACCTGCTGATCACCCCCGACGAGCGCATCTGGCTGATCGACCTCGACCGCTGCCGACTGCGCCGCCCCGGCGGCTGGCGGCAGCGCAACCTGAAGCGGCTGGGGCGGTCGATCGAAAAGTTCTCGTCGGCCGCGACCGACGACATGGCCGCCGTTGCCAGAGGCTATCGTGCTGGCTCGCCAGCGTGAGACCCGCCCGGGCCTCAGGCAGCCAGGGCGGTGCGGGTACGGCGCTTGAAGCGCTGCCACTGGCGATTCACCTTGCGGCGCCCCAGGAAGGAGACGTGCGACGCCAGCTTGATGAAGTCCCGGTCGCCGATGCCATCCACGACATAGAGGTGCAGCCCCTCCCCGTCGGCCTCCGCGAGGATGTTGCTGATGTGCAGATCGCTGCTGAAGATGCGGTTGCGAAGCAGGTAGTCATGCAGTTCCCGGAAGGCCGGTCGCAGCTCGTCCAGCGAGACCTGCCGATGCGCCAGCAGGGCCTCCACGCTGGGCAGCGGCCGCTGCCAGTCATCCTGAAGCAGGTCGAAGACCAGCCCCGGCCCGCGGTCCGTGGTGACCCAGCCGTGACAGCGCGGCAGGTGCGACCAGTCGACCCGGCGCCTGGCCAGGGTACGGAAGTACGCAAAATCCTTGGCATTCTGGTGCTTCAGATTCTGCCTGCGATGCGTCACCTTGATGCACAGATCCGTCCTGTCCGGATGGCGGTAACACGCCCTCTCCGTTCCCCGGCCGACGAGCAGGCCATCGTGCAGGGGCAGCTCGCCACGGTCTCCTTGCGGCGTCCGGCACATCTCAAGCATAGCGATCCCTCAACGTCAGGACGTGACAGATCGCTAAATCTTAAGACAGCCTTAAGAAAAATTAAAGATAGCAGACTAAATAAACCGCCGGCCCGAGCCATTCGCACGCCGGCTCGTCGGCAAGATGCTCGAGCCGACCTCAGGGCAGCAGCTTGCTCATGAAGACATCCCTGCTTTTCAACGTCTTGCGTCTGGAAAGGCTCCTGGAGCGCGTGACCAGCCACAGCTTGAGGCCATAGCGCCGGGTGCCCAGCCCGTCGATGATCACGGGCCTCCACTGTACCCCGGCATCACGGACCAGCACCTGGTCCCGATTCACGTCGCCGAGACAGACACCCTCCTCCAGCAGGAAGTCGAACAGTTCATCGGCCAGGCGTCGGGCCTCGTCCCGGGAGATCGTCCCCTGGTCCAGCGCCTGCGCCAGCGGGGCCGACGCCTGCCCGTCATGATCGACGATTCTCTCGAAGACCAGACCGTGACCCCGCGTGGTGGCCACCTCGCCGTAGAATGTCGGCAGGTAACGCCCGGTCAAGCCCCGCCGTTCGAGATGACGGAAGTAGTAGCGCTCGATGCGGTTCTGCTGCCGGTGCACGACGCCGGGTCGATTTACCTTGATGCACTTGGCGGCGTCGTGCGGGTGGATATAGCACTCGCGTTCGTTGCCCGCGCCCAGCCGCAGCCTATCTTCCAGTTCCAGCATCACCACCTCTCACAGCGCGATTCTTCGCAGGATGCGTGCTTCCGCGTCCAGCGAGCAGGCGGTGTTGACATACACCAGCAGGGGGGCCCTGGACATCAGCATGAGTTCGAAGTAGCGGTCGCGGAACTCGTCGATGGCCTGGGGGGAAAGCTCGCTCTTGCGGCTCATGATCACCTCCGAGGGGGCATCGAGCTGCAGGATGGCGCGCGGCGTGGGCATCCACTGCATTTTCCGCTCGACATGGCCGACATACCGCAAGGATCTGCCGGCAAGGCGCGACCCCGAGATGGCCAGGTCCAGGTAATAGCGATCGACCAGCAGCCTCTTCAGCCATCTCGCCCGGAAGAGCAGCTTCCACCCGGACAACCAGCCGATCCAGAAAAGGTACCCGGCATACCGGTCATCCAGCTGATTCTTGGCAGTCTCCTCGCCCCCGGGACGGCGCCGCAGGATGCCCAGCAGCCCCTTGTAGAGCAGCGATTTCCGGAACACCTTCTTGAAGCGATAATACTGCCATCCGGCAAGACGCTGCTGCAGGAGGCGGATCACCGTGGTCTTTCCCGAGCCATCCGGCCCCACCAGGGCAATGAATCCGCGCCTCCTGAAGCGCTTGCCTCGGGCTCGGCGCACGGCGTTCTTCAACCGGTGGCCGATGCTACGCCTGGTCACCTGCATGTCGGCCAGCCGGGCACCGGCCTCGCCGGCCACCTGCTGGATATCCGCGCCGGCCCGGGAAAGCAGGTCACGAACGTCCGGCTCGACACCCTCGAGGCACCGGTAGTACTCGAGCCTCGCCACGACCTCGGGGTTGTCCGGCTGCTTGTGCTTGGTGCCCAGGTGCGACAGGTAGAACAGCGCCTCGAAGGTCGGCGTCAGCCGCCAGACGCCCTCCGCCTCGACGCAATGGCCCCTGATGGCCGACCAGGGGATATAGGAAAAGCGGGACAGGGCGGCGTGCCGGATATCCAGCTCGTTCCAGATATCGAAGACCACGGCAGCATCCGACTCCGTCGACAGCAGCGTCAGCACATGCTTGGTCGGCTTGCTGCGATCCAGCGAGAAACTCACGCCCGCCTGGCTGCAGACCCCCTGAACGATGCGGTAGAAATGGCGGGTGACTTCATCGGGGACGAGCAGGTCAAAGTCCCCGTGATAAATCGCCGGCTCGCTCATCGGCTTCGGCCGTATCAGGACGACGGGCAGACTGCGGTCCCGGCAGCGCTCGAAAATATGCTTGACAACCGCTAACATGAATATCCTCGTCGATTTCCGACCACCGAAAAGCCACCTTGTCGTCCCGACGACAGTGACTCCTGCCAGCGAGCCCCGCCGTCAATGCCGATTTCCCGATTCAAGAAGTCCCTGAACGCACGCATACGTCGCTGGGCATCGCGACCCGCCTGGCCGGCCTGGCCGAGACGCCGGGTTCAATGGCATCTGGACACCGCAAGACAGATCAACCTGCCCCTTCGTCACGCCCGGGCGGTGGATGAGCAGTCGAAGCGAACGCGGACGATGAGCCATGAACTGACCACGGCCCGGAGCGAATTGGCAACGATGCAGGAAGCGGTTCGCCTGGCGGAACGCGACGCCTCCTCGCACGATATCCCCAGACACATCTGGGTGTTCTGGGAGCAGGGACTGGCCCGGGCACCCGATGTCGTCAGGCTGGGCCTGAGGTCGTGGCAAACCCTGAATCCGGACTATACCATAACCTGTCTTGACGCCGACAGCGTCCAGGATTTCGCGGATTTTCGCAGCATTTTCAAGCTGTTGTCGATCGACATCGGCCCTCCCCACCGGTCCGATTTCATCCGCGCCTACCTGCTGGCCAGGTACGGCGGCATCTGGGTCGACAGCACCACCTTCTGCTGGCAGGCGCTGGACGACTGGCTGCCCGCCCATGCCGAAGAATCGGGATTCTTCGTCTTCTCGCAGCCGGAAACGCGGCAGGATCGCCAGATCAAGAACTGGTTCATTGCCTCCTCGCGGGGCAACCCGATCACCTGCGCCCTCTTCGAGGAACTCGCCGCCTACAATTTCAAGCAGCGCGCCACGACCCTGGCCGTCGTCAGCCCCGGGAAGTATCGGGATATCGCCTTCCCGGGCGCGGATCGTACCGGCCACGGCGTCCTGCAGACGCTGGAGTCGCGGGGGCAGGCACCCTACTTCTACTTCCACTACCTGTTCAACGAAGCCGTCAGCCACGGCAAGGCCCGTTCGCTCTGGCAGTCCTGCGTCAGGGAAGTCGCCCGCCACGCCTCCAGCCAGGGGGCCATCGACGAGGTGTACATCTCCAAGCAATCCTATCGCGGCAAGTACCCCGCCTCGGCGACCTACCGGGAGCGCCGGGCCCGGTTGCTCGAGCGCCTCGACGCTCCCGCGCCCCATCGCACCGCCTGACGGTGCCCGTGCCGTCAGGACCGCACCGCCCGCGTGTAGCAGGCCAGGTAGGCGGCCGCCATCTGACGCGGGCTGAAGGCCTCCGCGCGGCGTCGCCCCCCGGTCGCGAGCTCGCGCCTCAGGGCGTTGTCATCATGGAGTCGCGCCAGGGCCTGCGCCAGGGCCTCGGCGTCACCCGCCTCGACCAGCAGGCCGGTTTCCCCGTCCGTGACCAGATCGGGGATTCCGCCGACGCGGGAGGCGACGACAGGCACCTCGCAGGCCATCACGTCCAGCAGTACCGATCCCAGCCCCTCGTTGCGCGAGGGGAAGGCGAACACGTCGAAACCGGCGATGTAGTCGACGACGTTGTCCTTGAAGCCCAGCCAGAACACGTTGTCCTGATCGCGGGATTCCGCCTGCAGCGCCTCGCCGTCCGCTCCGGCGCCCAGGAACACGAAGGCCATGTCGGGACAGCGTGTCTCGAGCCGGCGAGCCGCTTCCAGCAGCACACGCTGTCCCTTGTGGCGGTCGACCAGCGCCCCGGCGTGGCCGACGAGGAAGAGGCCGGCTTTCCCGCGGCCGGCGAATGACTCGCGGAAGGCCCGCGTCCTGGCCGGATCCGGCACCGGATCGGAATGGGCGCTGGGGATCCGCTCGACCGGCCCCCAGCCACGGGCGACCAGCTGCGCCTGGATGACCCGGGAGATCGCGACCCGACTGGCGGCGTGCCGATAGCTCCAGCGGTTGAGGGGCCTGTCGCCCACCGGCGTGTCCACCCGTCGCGTGATGACATAGGGCACCCGGCGCAGGCACCAGTGCAGCCAGGCCCAGTGGACGGCCTTGGCTTCATGAGCATGCACCACGTCCACCCGGCCGACGGCGCCATACCCCGCCAGCTGATGTTCCGCCGTGACGACGCTCACGCCGCTCGCATCGGCCAGCCTGTCACGCAGCGGCGAGTCCCGCCGACACACCAGGATCTGCTCGAGGTCGTCGCGGGCCGCCAGCGCCTCGATCAGCAGCAGCGTCTGTCGCTCCCCGCCACGAAAGCCCTTGGCCAGATTCACATGCAGGATCTTCAAGACGTTACCCAGCGCGTGTCAGTTGCTATCATCGAAACGCCCCGGCCGGCTCGCCGCCCGGGGCGTTTCCGCATTCCGTCCACGGTCAGCGACCGCCCACGATTCCCGAGACGTCGTCATGCCACCCATCACCGGTATCGTCATCACGCTCAACGAGGCCGACAACATCGTCGACTGCCTGCGCTCGCTCAAGCGGGTGTGCGACGAGCTCATCGTCGTCGACTCGCTCAGCGAGGATAACACGGTCGCCCTGGCCGAGGCGGAAGGCGCCACGGTGATTTCCCAGGCCTACCTGGGGGACGGCCCGCAGAAGGCCCACGGGGTGCCGTTCGCACGCCACGACTGGATCCTGGCGCTGGATGCCGACGAGCGCCTCGATGACGACGCCGTCGCCCTGATCGAGCGCCTGGCGCTCGACGACCCGAACACGGCCTATGCCTTCCGCCGCAAGAACTACGTGGGACGCCACTGGATCCGCGCCGCCGGCTTCTACCCGGACGCCGTGACCCGGCTGTACAACCGCACCACGGCCGGCTATCTGCCCAAGAAGGCGCATTCGTCGGTCCGGGCCCCCCGGGTCGAGCAGACCCGGGCCCACCTGCATCACTTCACCTATACCGACCTGTCCCACTGGATCCGGCGCATCGACGCGCTCTCGACCCGCGACGCCTGGGCGATGAAGGAGAGCGGCGTCGCGCCGTCGGCCGTCCGCCCGACGCTGCATGCCGGCATCGCCGCCCTGCGCAAGTTCCTGCTGAAGGGCGGCATCTTTCAGGGCAGCGACGGCATGCTGGTGACGCTGACCACGGCCTTTCGCACCTACATGAAGTACGCCAAGCTCAACGAGCTCCACGAGAACGAGACGACGCCCCCCGCCGGCGATGCGCCGTGACCCTGCCGCGCCGTTATGACAGCCGGGCGACGCGCTTGCTAACCTGAACGGCATTGCCTGAAAGGATTCTCGCGATGTCGATTCGATTGCCGGCCCGCCGCTGGTGGGCGCTGGGCTATCTGGGGCTGTGCATCGGTTACACGGCGACCACGGTGCTGGCCCTGCGCCATGCATGGACGCTGGCGGCCCTGCTGCTGTGGCTGGGCCTGGCCTGGCTGTTCCGCTGGGGCGACCCGCCCCATGCCCGCCGGGTCGCGAACGCCCGGCCCTGGTCGCTGCTGCCGCTGGCGTTGTGGTGGATCTACCTGTACCTGGCCGACACCTTCGGCAAGGTCGATGTCGGCGCGGTGGTCTTCCACCTCCAGGCCGGCATCGGCGAGAACGGCAGCGGCGAGCGCATCATCGCCGCCGTGGTCTACACCCTGGCCGGGCTGGTGATGCTGGCCGCCGTCACCTGGCTGGTCCGCGCGGATCACCGCTGGCGCCTGCTGGAACGGCCGCTGGTGCTCTTCCTACTGGCCTTCAACCCGCTGCTGTTCGGCCTCACCCTGCAGGGGGCCTCGATCGTCGCCGACGACGGCGCCTGGCTGGAGCGCCGCTACACGCCGCCGCGCCTCGCCGCGAGCCCCGCCGACCCGCCCGACCTGATCTACCTCTACCTGGAAAGCACCGAGGCCACCTATGCGGACCGCGCGCGCTTCGGCGACGCCTATGCCGACCTGCGCGCGCTCGGCGAGTCGGGACTGGTCTTCCACGGCATCCGCCAGCTCGACAACACCGGCTGGACCATGGCGGGGATGATCGCCAGCCAGTGCGGCACCCCGCTGATGCCGGCCGGGCTGATGCACGACAGCCAGTTCGAGCCATTGGAGCATGTGGTGCCGGGCATCGACTGCCTGGGCGACCTGCTCGCCGACCAAGGGTATCGCCTGACCTTCATGGGGGGCGCGAGCAACCAGTTCGCCGGCAAGGGGCTCTACTATCGCGAGCACGGCTTCGATACCGTGCTCGGCCGCGACACCCTGCGCCGGCGCCTGGCCGACCCCGACTACCTCAACAGCTGGGGGCTCTACGACGACTCGCTGCTCGACCTGGCCACCGAACGGATCCGCGAGATGAAGGCGCAGCCGCAGCCCTTCGGCCTGTTCGCCATCACCCTGGCCGCCCATCCGCCCTACGGCCACCCCGCCCGCGCCTGCCGCGAGCGTCAGGGGACGTTCGACGGCGAGGACATCCTCTACTCGGTGAAGTGCACCGGCTGGCTGGCGCGCCGCTTCGTCGAGCGGCTGCGCCGCGAGGGACTGCTCGACGATACCCTGGTGGTGGTGGCCAGCGACCACCTGTCGATGAAGAATTCCGCCTGGCAGTCGCTGATCGCCGGCCCCCGGGAGAACACCCTGATGCTGTTCGGCGACGGCATCCGCCCGGGTACGGTTCGTCGTGAAGCCTCGATGGTCGACGTGCTGCCCACCCTGCTCGAGGCGATGGGCTTCACGTTGCCCACCCATCGCGCCGGCCTGGGCGCCTCGCTGCTGTCGCCGGCCCGCACCCTGGTCGAGCGCCACGGTGTCGAGCCGCTCAACGAGCGCCTGCGTGCGGAGCGGGCCCTGCAGCGACGGCTGTGGCAGACCCCGTCGACAGAGTCCCCGTGAGGGCGACGCGCGGTGCCGGCCACGTCCGGCGATGGCCGCCATGACGATCAGCCCTGGCGGGCGATCGTCCGGCTGTCGCCGGTGATGGCCCGGAGCAGGCGCTCGGGCCGGATATGATTGAGGCAGTTGGTATGACCCAGCGGGCAGGTGCGCTGGAAACAGGGCGAGCAGTCCAGCGCCAGGTAGTGGATCTCGGCGTTGTCGGTGAGCGGCGGCGTGTAGGCGGGCGACGACGAGCCGTAGACCGCCTGGATCCGGGTGCCGACGGCGGCGGCGACATGCATCAGGCCGGAGTCGTTGGTCACCACCTGCTCGCAGGCGGCCAGCAGGTCCACGGCGTCGACGAGCCGAGTCCGGCCGCAGAGGTTGACGACGTGGTCGAGCCCCTGAGCGATGGCGTCGCCATCCTCGGCATCCTTGGGGCCGCCCAGCACCCACACGGCATGGCCCGCCGCGGTCAGCGACGCGGCGAGTTCGCGGAAATACGCAAGCGGCCACTGCTTGGCGGGCCCGTATTCGGCGCCCGGCATCAGGCCGATGGCCGGCCGCTCCCCCAGCGCCAGGGTCGCGCGCAGCCGCTGCTGGTTGTCGGGGTCGACCCGCAGCCGGGGAGCGGGGATCGGGAAGTCACCCGTTCCGGCCTCGGCGGCCTCACGCCCCAGCGACACGAAGCGCTTGACGGTCTGGTCGAGCACGCGCTTGTCGAGCTTGCGACGCTCGGTGAGCAGCACCACGCGCTGTTCGCCGGTGAAGCCGACACGCTCGGGGATCCGCGCCAGAAACGGCACCAGCGCCGACTTCCACGAACGCGGCAGGACGATCGCCCGGTCGAAGCGCCCCTTCAGCGAACGGGCCACGGCGCGACGCGTCTGCCAGCCGAACTCGCCGTGACCGACATCGAGGGCGATCGCCTCGTCGACCTCGGGCATGCGCTCGAGGATCGGCAGCGACCAGCCCGGCGCCACTACGCCGAGGTAGGCCCCGGGGTGACGCTGCTTGAGGGTCATGAACAGGCTCTGCGCCATCACCATGTCGCCGACCCAGGACGGGCCGACGACCAGCAGGCGCGGTGCGTGAGTCGCGTCAGTCATTCAACTGGTCCAGATAGGCCCGCACGCCCTCGCGCACGGTCTTGAACTCGGCCGTGTAGCCGGCCTCGCGCAGGCGCGTGATGTCGGCACGGGTGTAGCTCTGGTAGCGGCCCTTGAGCCCCTCGGGGAAGTCGATGTACTCGATCTCGCCCTTGCCGTAGTAGTCGATCACCGTCTCGGCGATCGCCTTGAAGGGCTCGGCCCGGCCGGTCCCCAGGTTGAAGATGCCGGACACCTCGGGATGATCGAGGCACCACAGGTTGACGTCGACCACATCGCCCACGTAGACGAAGTCGCGGCTCTGCATGCCGGCCTCGTAGCCGTCCCAGGCGCCGAACAGCTTGGGATTCTCGCCCGCCTGGACCTGCGTATGGTGATGAAACGCGACGCTGGCCATCTTGCCCTTGTGCTGCTCGCGGGGGCCATAGACGTTGAAGTAACGAAACCCCACCACCTGGCTGGTGAAGTCGTCCCAGCGGGCCCGCACGTACTGATCGAACAGCAGCTTGGAGTAGCCGTAGACGTTGAGCGGCTTCTCGTGCTCCGGCGCCTCGACGAACACTTCGCTGCCGCCGTAGGTGGCCGCCGACGACGCATAGAGGAAGGGGATGCGCTTGTGCTGGCAGTAGTGCAGCAGCACCTTGGAATACTCGAAGTTGTTGTCGAGCATGAACCTGCCGTCCCACTCGGTGGTGTCCGAGCAGGCGCCCTCGTGGAAGATCGCCTCGATGGGCGGCAGGCCGGCGGGCTCGCCGCGCAGCTCGGCCTTCACCCGGGCCAGGAAGTCGTCCTTGTCGAGGTAGTCCCCCAGGGTGCAGTCGGCCAGATTGACGAACTGGGTGCCGTCCGTCAGATCGTCGACCACCAGCACGTCGTCGTGGCCGCGCGCGTTGAGCGCCTTCACCAGATTGGCGCCGATGAAGCCGGCGCCGCCCGTCACTACGATCATTTCAGCAGTCCTCTGTGGCATGAGCTGTCCCGCGCGAACCGTCCAGCTCGGTCAGGGCTATCGCGGAAAGCGGTATCCTTGTCCCTCAGGGCTGATCCGTCGGCAGACCTGCGAGGAGGCGCTATGAACCCGTCCTTGGGCGCTACCGACGCCATCCATGGCGTCGAACCTCCTCTTCGGTCTGCCCCCGGCGCCCCTCGCCATGAACCACGGGATGGCTCTGGCAATTCGGCACGGTGCCTATAACCGATTAACCGCTAATTGTATACTTGGCGGTTCGTGAATTCATGGGCCAACGGTGACCCTCAAATGACACAGTCGACGCCAGACGTGACAACCTTTCAGGGCCTGATCCTGGCCCTGCAGCAGTACTGGGCCGAGCAGGGCTGCGTGATCATGCAGCCGCTGGACATGGAGGTCGGGGCCGGCACCTTCCACCCGGCCACCTTCCTGCGCTCGATCGGCCCCGAGACCTGGAACGCCGCCTACGTGCAGCCCTCGCGTCGCCCCACCGACGGGCGCTACGGCGAGAACCCCAACCGCCTGCAGCACTACTACCAGTTCCAGGTGGTGATGAAACCCTCCCCGGCCGACCTGCAGGCGCTGTATCTCGGCTCGCTCGAGCGCCTGGGCCTCGACCCGCTGGTCCACGACATCCGCTTCGTCGAGGACAACTGGGAGTCCCCCACCCTCGGCGCCTGGGGGCTGGGCTGGGAAGTCTGGCTCAACGGCATGGAAGTCACCCAGTTCACCTACTTCCAGCAGGCCGGCGGCATCGAGTGCTACCCGGTCACCGGCGAACTGACCTACGGCCTGGAACGCATCGCCATGTACCTGCAGGACGTCGACAGCGTCTACGACCTGGTGTGGACGCTCGCCCCCGACGGCACCCGGGTCACCTACGGCGACGTCTACCTGCAGAACGAGAAGGAACAGTCGACCTACAACTTCGAGCACGCCGACGTGCCGGCGCTGTTCGCCAGCTTCGACCACCTCGAGAGCGAGTGCAGCAAGCTGATCGCGGCCAACCTGCCGCTGCCGGCCTACGAGATGGTCCTCAAGGCCTCGCACACCTTCAACCTGCTGGACGCCCGTCACGCCATCTCGGTCACCGAGCGTCAGCGCTACATCCTGCGCGTGCGCACCATGGCCCGTGACGTCGCCCACGCCTATTACGAATCCCGCAAGGCGGCCGGCTTCCCCATGGCGCCGGAGGCCCTTCGCCGCGAACTGCTAGCCGAACAGGGAGACGCTTGAGCATGGCTTCCAATACCCTACTGGTCGAACTGGGCGTCGAGGAACTGCCGCCGGGTGCCATCGATGCCCTGGCCGACGGCCTGGCCGACGGCCTCGTCGCCGGGCTGCGCGAGGCGGAAGTCGCCTTCGGCGAGGTCCGGGCCTACGCCACCCCGCGCCGCCTGGCCGTGCAGATTCGCGAGCTGGCCGACAAGCAGCCCGACCGCGAGATCGAGCGTCGCGGCCCGGCACTGGCCGCCGCCTTCAAGGACGGCCAACCGACCCGGGCCGCCGAGGGCTTCGCGCGCTCCTGCGGCGTCACGGTGGATGAGCTGATCCACCTGGAAACCGACAAGGGCACCTGGCTGGGCCACCGCCACGAACAGCCGGGCGAGGCAGTCACCGCCCTGCTGCCGGCGATTCTCGAGCGCGCCGTCGCCGGCCTGCCGGTGCCCAAGAACATGCGCTGGGGCGCCTCGCGCATCGAGTTCTCGCGCCCCGTGCACTGGCTGGTCACGCTCTACGGCAGCGACGTGGTCGCGACCGAGGTGCTGGGCCTGGCGGCCGGCCGCGAGACGCGGGGGCATCGTTTCCATGCGCCGGCACCCCTGAGCCTGGCCCACGCCGACGACTACCTCTCGGTTCTCGAGGATGCCTGGGTGCTGGCCGATCGCCGGGTGCGCCGCGAGCGCATCCGCGAGCAGGTGCTGTCCGAGGCCGAGGTCCAGGAAGCCACCGCGGTCATCGACCCGGCGCTGCTCGACGAGGTCAGCGGCCTGGTCGAATGGCCGGTGGCGCTGACCGGCAGCTTCGACGAGCGCTTCCTCGAGGTACCGGCGGAATGCCTGATCTCGTCGATGAAGGCCAACCAGAAGTACTTCCACCTGCTCGATGCCGACGGCCGTCTCAAGCCGCTGTTCATCACCATCGCGAACATCGACAGCCGCGATCCGCAGCAGGTCATCGAGGGCAACGAGAAGGTGATCCGCCCGCGTCTGGCCGACGCCGCCTTCTTCTACGAGACCGATCTGCGCCACAGCCTGGCCTCGCGCCGCGAGGGGCTGGGCAGCGTGGTCTTCCAGCAGCAGCTGGGCACGCTGGCCGACAAGGCCGATCGCAGCGAGGCGACGGCCCGCTTCATCGCCGAGCGCATCGCCGGCGACGCCGAGCATGCCGGGCGCGCCGCCCAGCTGGCCAAGTGCGACCTGGTCAGCGAGATGGTCCTCGAGTTCCCCGAACTGCAGGGCATCATGGGCTGCTACTATGCGCGCCACGACGGCGAGCCCGAGGAGGTCGCCCAGGCGCTGCACGAGCAGTACCTGCCGCGCTTCGCCAGCGACGCCGTACCGGCCACCAAGACGGGGCTGGCCCTGGCGCTGGCCGATCGGCTCGACACCCTGACCGGCATCTTCGGCATCGGGCAGCGCCCCACCGGCGCCAAGGACCCGTTCGCCCTGCGCCGCGCGGCGATCGGCGTGCTCAACATCCTGATCAAGGCCGAGCTCGACCTGGACCTGCGCGAGCTGCTCTGGGAGGCCGCCGCCCAGCACCGCCACCTGCCCCAGGCCGAGGGGCTGGTCGACACGGTGCTCGAGTACATGCTCGACCGCTTCCGGGCCTGGACCCAGGACGAAGGCATCCCCGTCGAGGTCTACCTCGCCGTGCGCTCGCGCCCGGTCACCCGGCCGCTGGATTTCGCCCGGCGCATCCACGCCGTCAGCGCCTTCAGCCATCGCGAGGAAGCCGCCGCCCTGGCCGCCGCCAACAAGCGTGTGTCCAACATCCTCGCCAAGCAGGCCGACGACGTCGCCGAGCAGGTCGATGCCGCCCTGCTGGAATCCGACGCCGAGCGCGCCCTGGCCGAGGCCCTGGCCGCCCGGCGGCGCGAGGTCGCGCCGCTGCTCGCCGAGGCCCGCTACAGCGAGGCCCTCGATGCCCTGGCGGCACTGCGCGAGCCGGTGGATACCTTCTTCGACGAGGTGATGGTCATGGCCGACGATCAAGCGGTACGTCGCAACCGCCTGGCGCTGCTGGCCGACCTGCAGGGTCTGTTCCACGAGGTCGCCGACATCGCCGAACTGCCGCAGTAAGTATTACGGCTCAGCTGCAACATGAAGCGCCGGTGCCGATGCGCCGGCGTTTTTCATGGGTGGCCCGATGTTTCACGTGAAACATCACCCCGCCTCTCAGGGCCCGGCCCTCCCCGTTGTTTCACGTGAAACACCCGCCTACACTGGCCTTTTGCGTCAGGTGCGCCCCATGACCGACAAGCTCGTCATCCTCGATCGCGACGGCGTCATCAATCACGACTCCGACGCCTACATCAAGTCGGCCGACGAATTCCGGCCCTACCCGCAGGCCGTCGACGCCATCGTCCGGCTCTGCCACGCCGGCTTTCAGGTGGCCATGGCCACCAACCAGTCGGGGCTCGCCCGCGGCTACTTCGACCGGGCCACGCTGGAGGCCATGCACTGCCGGCTGCAGCAGCGCCTCGCCGAGCGCGGCGCCAGGCTCGCCCACATCGCCGTCTGCCCGCACGGTCCCGACGCCGACTGCACCTGTCGCAAGCCCCGCCCCGGCCTGCTGGAAGACATTCGCCACTCGCTCGGCCTGCGCTCGCTGAAGGGCGCCTGGATGGTCGGCGACAGCCTGCGCGACATCGAGGCCGGCCGCGCCGCGGGGTGCCGGGTCGCTCTGGTGCGCACCGGCAAGGGCCGACGGACCCTCGAGCAGCATGCCGAGGCGCTCGCCGACGTGCCCGTGCACGACGACCTCGCGGCCTTCGTCGAGGCCCTGCTGACCGGCCGCGCCGGCCAGTCGTGCTGATCCCGGAATACGCATGGACCATCGCCAGCTGACCTTCCTGGTCGCCCTTGCCCGGGAACGGCACTTCGGCCGCGCCGCCGAGGCCTGTCACGTCACGCAGCCGACCCTCTCGGCCCGCCTGCAGCAGCTCGAGGAGGAGCTGGGCACGCCGCTGATCCGGCGCAGCCGCCGCTTCGAGGGGCTGACGCCCGAGGGTGAACGGGTGCTCGCCCACGCCCATCGCATCCTCGACGAATTCGATGCCCTGCGCGCCGACGTCGGCCCCGACACCGCGCCCTGCGGCTGCCTGAGCCTGGGGGTGATCCCGTCGGCGCTGTATGCCCTCGATGCACGGCTGCCGGCGCTGCGCGACGCCTTTCCCCGCCTGCGCCTGCAAGTGCGCGAACTGGCCACGCCGGCCCTCGCCCAGGGGCTGGAGGACGGGTCTCTGGACCTGGTGCTGGGCTACACCGACGCCCCGGCCATGGCCGGCTATGCGCACCGCGAGTTCTACCGCGAGCAACCCGCCCTGATCGCCTCGCCGGCCCATTTCACGCTGCCCGAGGCACCTCGCTGGCAGGCGCTCGACCGGTGGTCACTGTGCCTGCTGACCCCGGAGATGGAGCATCGCAAGCGGCTCGAGGCCCGGCTGGCCGCCCACGGCGTCGCGGTGACGCCGGTCGTCGAGGCCAATTCGATCGCCACCCTGGAAGCCATGCTGCACGCTGGCGTCGGCGTCAGCGTGCTGCCGGCCCATTTCGTCGAGCGCGTCACCGGCCGGACGCCGCTGATCGCTCGCCGTCTGCCGGGCGACGGGGATCGCGTCGGCCTGCTGTGGCACGCCACCCGCGCGCCGAGTCGTCGGCTTCAGGCCGCCCTGTCGCTGTGGCAGTCCGACGCCGAGCCGAGATGATCGGTGGCGTCTATCGACTCATCCGCCGTAACAATTGGTCGCCGTGGCGGGATCGCCGTAAGCTCAGAGGCTGAATCGACTGCCGGAGCTTGCCCATGAGCGACTCGTCCCTGCCGAGCGACGACCCCCTTCCCCAGGTCGACCCGCGAAAGACCCGCGCTCCGCGCATCGCGCCCTACCCCGGCCCCGCCGGCGGCTGGGGCGCGCTGAAGAGCGTCGGCCGCCATCTGCTGCACAACCGGTCGCCGTTCACGGGCAGCCGCTCCCTGCTGGCCACCAATCAGCCCGACGGATTCGACTGCCCCGGCTGCGCCTGGGGCGATCCCGACCACCAGTCCTCCTTCGAGTTCTGCGAGAACGGCGTCAAGGCCGTGGCCTGGGAGACCACCGCCAGGCGGGTCACCCGGCGCTTCTTCACGCAGCACACGGTCAGCGAGATGCGCGGCTGGGACGACTTCCGCCTCGAGGATCAGGGCCGGCTCACCGAACCGATGCGCTACGACGCGGCCGACGATCGCTACCATCCCATCGACTGGGAGGACGCCTTCGCCCTGATCGCCGAGCACCTCGCCGCCATCGCTCCCGACCGCGCGCTGTTCTATACCTCCGGCCGGGCCAGCAACGAGGCGGCCTACCTCTACCAGCTGTTCGCCCGGGTCTACGGCACCAACAACCTGCCGGACTGCTCCAACATGTGCCACGAGGCCAGCGGGCTGGGCATGACGGCCAGTCTCGGCGTCGGCAAGGGCACGGTGTCGCTGGAGGACTTCGAGCACGCCGATGCCATTTTCGTGTTCGGCCAGAACCCCGGCACCAACCACCCGCGCATGCTCGGTGACCTGCGTCGTGCCGCCGAGCGCGGCGCGGCGATCGTCACCTTCAACCCGCTGCGCGAACGGGGGCTGGAGCGCTTCGCCGACCCGCAGAACACCCGCGAGATGCTGCGCGGCGGCAGCCACCGCATCAGCTCGCACTACTTCCAGCCCAAGCTGGGCGGCGACATGGCCGCGGTACGCGGCATCGCCAAGGCGCTGTTCGCGATGATCGACGACGGCGACTACACGCCCGACCGGGCCTTCCTCGACGACCTGACCGAGGGCCTGGACGCCTGGCGCAACCGGGTGGCAGCCACCGACTGGTCGCGCATCGAGGCCCAGTCCGGCCTGAGCCGCGACGCGCTCACCCGCGCCGCGACGGTCTATGCGCAGTCCCGGCGCGTCATCGCCACCTGGGCGATGGGCATCACTCAGCACGTGCATTCGGTCGACACCGTGCGCGAGATCGTCAACCTGCTGCTGCTGGGCGGTCACATGGGCCGTGAAGGCGCCGGACCGTGTCCGGTTCGCGGCCATTCCAATGTCCAGGGCAACCGCACCGTGGGCATCGACGAGAAGGCCCCCGGCTGGCTGATCGACGCCCTCGAGGCTCGCTACGGTCTGCCCCTGCCGCGCCGCCCGGGACACAACACGGTGTCGGCGATCGCCGCCCTGGAACGGGGCGAGGCGAACGTATTCATCGCCCTCGGTGGCAACTTCGCCCGCGCAACGCCGGACACTCCGCGCACCGAGGCGGCACTGGGCCGGACCCGGCTCAACGTGCAGATCAGCACCAAGCTCAATCGCAGCCACCTGATGATCGGCGAGGAGGCACTGATCCTGCCCTGCCTGGGACGCAGCGAGTTCGATCGTCAGGGGCCAGACGGCGACGTGCAGGCGGTCAGCGTCGAGGATTCCATGTCGATGGTGCACGCCAGCCGGGGGCGCATGGAGCCGGCCTCGGCGGCGCTGCGCTCGGAGCCGGCGATCGTCGCCGGCATCGCCGAAGCGACCCTCGCCCTCACACGTACCCTGCGTGAGGCGACCGGCCAAGCCCTCGACTGGCGGGACTGGATCGACGACTACGACCGTATCCGCGCAGAAATCGAAGCGGTGATTCCCGGCTTCGAGGCGTTCAACGCCCGTCTGCGTCGGCATCGGGGGTTCGCCCTCGACAACCCGGCCCGGCAGCGGCGCTTCGTCACGCCATCGGGCAAGGCGGTCTTCTCGAACGCCGAGCTGCCCGACGCGGTGATGCACCAGCGGCTTCATGAGCTCCGCGACGCCGGCTGGCTGACGCTGCAGACCCTGCGCAGTCACGACCAGTACAACACCACGGTCTACGGTTACGACGATCGCTATCGGGGCGTTCACGGCCAGCGCCGGGTGCTGTTCATCAACGCCGAGGACCTCGAGCGCCTGGGACTGCGTGATGGCGACTGGGTGGACCTGGTGGGCGAATCGCATGGAGATCGCGAACGCCGGGCGGACGCCTTCCGCCTGGTCAGCTACGCCATTCCGGCCGGCTGCTGTGCGGCCTACTACCCCGAGACCAACCCGCTGGTGCCGCTGGAAAGCGTCGGCATCGGCTCCGACACGCCGACCTCCAAGGCGGTAGCGATCCGGCTCGAGCCCAGCCGCCGCCTCGCCTGACGACATCGCCAACCGTACTTACGAAAACGCCCCGGCCGAAGCTTTCGACCGGGGCGTCTTGTCGGCGGCCTGTTTCACGTGAAACATGCCGACGAGTGGTGGACTCTCGGGATCAGACGTCGAGGTTGGCGACCAGCGCGTTCTTCTCGATGAAGTCCCGACGCGGCTCCACCTCATCCCCCATCAGGGTGTTGAACATCATGTCCGCGGCCACCGCGTCCTCGATGGAAACGCGCAGCATGCGCCGGGTCTCGGGGTCCATGGTGGTTTCCCACAGCTGCTCGGGGTTCATCTCGCCCAGCCCCTTGTAGCGCTGGATCGAGAAGCCGCGCTGGGCCTCGCTCATCAACCACTCGAGCGCCTCGTAGAAGGTGGTCACGACACGACTGCGTTCGCCGCGCGCCACATGGGCGCCCTCGCCCAGCAGGCCATTGAGCGTCTCGCCCAGCGCCGCCAGCTTGCGATAGTCGATGCTGCGGAAGAAGTCCGCCCCCCACAGGTAGTCGGTAGTGACGCCGTGTGCCGTCAGTGCCACGCCGGGCAGCAGGAAGCCCCGTTCGCTGTCCTCGTGCAGCTGGAAGACATAGCGCGGGCCGCCTTCGTAGTCAACCAGGGCATCCATCTCCGTCTGCAGGAAGGCGATCCAGTTTTCCATGGTGACGCGATCGCGCAGGCTTTCCTCGCCGTCGAGCGTCGCGGCGTGAACAATCTTGCGCAGCACCTCGCTGGGATACACCTTGGACAGCCGGTCGATGCGCTTCATCACGTCGCGGTACTGGGTCACCAGCGCCTCGAGGCGCTCGCCGCTGATGCCCGGGGCGTCGGCGTTGACGTGCAGACTGGCACCGTCCAGCGCGGTGGTGGTCAGATAGTCGAGCAGCGCCTGCTCGTCCTTCAGGTACATCTCCTGCTTGCCGCGCTTGATCTTGTACAGCGGCGGCTGGGCGATGAACACATGGCCGCGCTCGATCAGCTCGGGCATCTGACGGAAGAAGAATGTCAGCAGCAGCGTGCGGATGTGCGAGCCGTCGACGTCGGCATCGGTCATGATGATGATCGAGTGGTAGCGCAGCTTGTCCGGGTTGAACTCCTCACGCCCGATGCCGCAGCCCAGCGCGGTGATCAGGGTGCCGACCTCCGCCGAGGAAAGCATCTTGTCGAAGCGCGCCTTCTCGACGTTGAGGATCTTGCCCTTGAGCGGCAGGATCGCCTGGGTCCGGCGATCGCGGCCCTGCTTGGCGCTGCCGCCCGCCGAGTCGCCCTCCACGAGATACAGCTCGGACAGGCTCGGGTCCTTCTCCTGGCAGTCGGCCAGCTTGCCGGGCAGCCCGGCGATGTCCAGCGCTCCCTTGCGGCGCGTCATCTCGCGGGCCTTGCGCGCCGCCTCGCGGGCACGGGCGGCGTCGATCATCTTGTTGACGATCGACTTGGCCTCGTTGGGACGCTCGACCAGGTAGTCGGAAAACTCGCGGCCCAGCTCCTGCTCCACCGCCGTCTTCACCTCGGAGGAAACCAGCTTGTCCTTGGTCTGCGAGGAGAACTTGGGATCCGGCACCTTGACCGAGATGATCGCCGTCAGCCCCTCGCGGGCGTCATCGCCAGAGGTGCTGACCTTGGCCTTCTTGCTCAGCCCTTCCGCCTCGATGTAGTGGTTGAGGGTCCGGGTCAGGGCCGCGCGGAAGCCGGCCAGGTGGGTGCCGCCGTCGCGCTGGGGGATGTTGTTGGTGTAGCAGAAGATGTTCTCGGCGAAGGTGTCGTTCCACTGCATCGCGACCTCGACGGCGATGCCGTCGGGACGCTGGGCCTCGAAATGGAACACCGGATTGAGCGTGCTCTTGTTGGTGTTCAGGTGGTCGACAAAGGCCCTGAGGCCGCCCTCGTAGTGAAAAAGCTCTTCCTTGCCGCTGCGCTCGTCGGTCAGGCGGATGGCCACGCCGGAATTCAAAAACGACAGTTCGCGCAGGCGGCGGGCGAGGATGTCGTAGTGAAATTCGATGTTGGCGAAGGTCTCGCCGGACGGCCGGAAGTGCACCCGCGAGCCGCTCTGCTGTGTCTCGCCCACCACCGCCAGTGGCGCATCCGGCACGCCGTGATGGTAGAGCTGCTCGTGCACCTTGCCGGCACGCCAGATGGTCAGCTTGAGCTCCTCGGACAGGGCGTTGACCACCGATACCCCGACCCCGTGGAGCCCACCGGAGACCTTGTAGGAGTTGTCGTCGAACTTGCCGCCGGCATGCAGCACGGTCATGATGACTTCCGCGGCGGAAACCCCCTCCTCGCTGTGGATGTCGGTGGGAATCCCGCGGCCGTTGTCGCTGACCGTGACCGACTCATCGGGATGGATGATCACGCGGATCTCGCTGCAGTAGCCCGCCAGCGCTTCGTCGATGGAGTTGTCCACCAACTCGAACACCATATGATGCAGGCCGGTGCCGTCATCGGTGTCGCCGATGTACATGCCGGGCCGCTTGCGCACGGCATCCAGCCCCTTGAGGACCTTGATGCTCGATGAGTCGTAAGCCTGTTCGCTCATTGACTACTCCGTCGTGAAGTCATGTTCCGTGTGCTGTCAGTCGGCCCTGTTTCACGTGAAACATCGCCATGGCCGTGCCCGGTTGCCACGCCTCCACCAGCGCATCGGGATCGACGCTGGTGATGAAGACCTGGCACTGCATGCGTGCCAGCCAGTGGCAGAAGAGGCGGCGATGGGCGGCGTCCAGCTCGGCCGGCAGGTCGTCGATCAGGTAGACGCAGGTCCGTCCCGTGCACTGCTCGAGCAGCCGCCCCTGAGCCAGCTTCAGCGCGCTGACCACGAGCTTCTGCTGCCCTCGGGAGAGCACTTCGACCGCCGGGCGGCGGTCGACCCGGATGCGCAGGTCGGCGCGCTGCGGTCCCTGCTGGGTGAAGCCCATCTGCCGATCCGTCGTCCGGCCCTGCGCGAGCAGCTCGGCGAGATCGCGCTGGCGATCCCAGCCGCGGTGGTAGCGCAGCAACAGGCCCGGCAGGGGCAGCAGCTCGGCCAGCGTGGCCTCGAAGACCGGCAGGAAGTCCGCCATGTAGGCACTGCGCAGCGCATCCAGCCGCTCGCTCCAGTGCACCAGCTCCCGTTCCCAGACGGCCAGCGACTGGGCGTCCATTCTATCATGCCTGAGCAGGGCGTTCCGATGTTTCAGTGCCCGGCGCATGCGCCGCCAGGCCTCGAGAAAGTCATGTTTCACGTGAAACACGCCCCAGTCGAGAAACTCGCGACGCGCCGCCGGCGAACCTTCCAGAAGACGGAAGGCATCGGGGTTGATCAGCTGCAGGGGCAGCGCTTCGACGAGCTGGGCGACCCGCCCCACCCGCTCACCGGCCATGCGCATCTCCAGTTCCGCCTGCTGGCGGTGACGCCGCACCCCCAGGGGCACGGGCGGATCGCCCGCCAGCCGCCCGTGCAGGGTGACGCTGTCATGGTCGTGATGGATGGCGTGCTTGAGCTGCTGAGTGCGAAACGAACGGCCCATGCCGAGGATGTGAATACCCTCGAGCAGGCTGGTCTTGCCGCTGCCGTTGTCGCCGCTGATCAGGTTGACGGTGGCCGAGGGTCGCATCTCCAGCGACGCCAGATTGCGCAGGCCCTGAAACGAGAGGCGATCGAGAGGCATGGGGGATTCCGGGAGCGCCCGGAGGCGCTCCGTCGCGGTGGGAAAATTACAGGCGCATGGGCATGACGACGTAGAGGGCGTCGCCGCCGCCGGGCTCTTCCATGATGGCGCTGCTGTTGGGATCGGACAGGGTCATCTGCATGCGCTCGTTGTCCAGCGCGTTGAGCACGTCGATCAGGTAGCCGACGTTGAAGCCGATCTCCATGGCATTGCCGTCGTACTCGATGGCCACGTTCTCCTCGGCTTCCTCCTGCTCCGGGTTGTTGGCCAGCACGCGCAGGTTGCCCTCCTCGAGGTTGAGGCGCACACCGCGATACTTCTCGTTGGAGAGGATCGAGGTCCGCGAGAGCACCTGGCGCAGCTCGGCGCGATCGGCGATGAAGGTCTTGTCGCCGCCGCGCGGGATGACCCGCTCGTAGTCGGGGAACTTGCCGTCCACCAGCTTGGAGGTGAAGGTGAACTCGCCGGTGTGGGCGCGCACGTGGTTGGCGCCCAGCGTCAGATTGACCGGCTCGTCGCTGCCGTCGAGCAGCCGCGACAGCTCGAGCACGCCCTTGCGCGGCACGATCAGCTTCTGGGCCGGCTCGACGTCGATCTCGGCGCTGCGCGTGCACATGGCCAGGCGATGGCCGTCGGTGGCGACCGTGCGCACCAGATGATGGCCGAACTCCAGCAGCATGCCGTTGAGGTAGTAGCGCACGTCCTGCTGGGCCATGGCGAAGCCGGTGGCGTCGATCAGGTGCTTGAGCGTGCCCCGCGACAGGCTCAGCTCCTGGCTGGCCTGGCCGTCCTCGATGTTGGGGAACTCGGCCACCGGCAGCGTGGAGAGCGTGAAGCGCGAACGCCCGGCACGCAGGATCGCGCGCCCGTCCTCCAGCGAGAAGGTGATCTCGGACTGCTCGGGCAGCGACTTGCAGATGTCCATCAGCTTGCGCGCGGGGACCGTCGCCGAGCCCGGCTCGTCGACCTGGCTGGGCTCGGCGCGGCCGATCAGCTCCACCTCGAGGTCGGTGCCGGTCAGGGCCAGACGGGCGTCCTGCACCTCGATCAGCACGTTGGACAGCACCGGCAGCGTCTGGCGGCGCTCGACGACGCCGGCCACCAGCGACAGCGGGCGCAGCAGGGCTTCGCGGGCGATGGAAAATTTCATGAGGGCTCCACTCTTGTCCTGAATATCAAGGCGATGTTCGTGCCGCCGGTTCGGCGGGATGTGCGTCGTCTCAGCTGGTCAGCAGGCGCAGCAGGTTCTTGTAGTCCTCGCGGATGTCGGCGCTCTCTTCCTGCAGGGCCTGCACCTTGCGGCAGGCGTGCAGCACGGTGGTGTGGTCGCGGCCGCCGAAGGCATCGCCGATTTCCGGCAGGCTGTGATTGGTGAGTTCCTTGGCCAGCGCCATCGCCACCTGACGCGGCCGGGCCACGGAGCGCGAGCGCCGCTTGGAGAGCAGATCCGCCACCTTGATCTTGTAGTACTCGGCCACGGTGCGCTGGATGTTGTCCACCCCGACCTGCTTGTCCTGCAGCGCCAGCAGATCCTTGAGCGACTCGCGGATGAAGTCCTGGGTGATCGGCTTGCCCATGAAGTGCGAGTCGGCGATCACCTTCTTCAGCGCGCCCTCGAGCTCGCGGACGTTGGAGCGGATCTTCTGGGCGATGAAGAAGGCCGCGTCGTGCGGCAGATCGACCTTGGCCTGGTCGGCCTTCTTCATCAGGATCGCCACCCGCGTCTCCAGCTCCGGCGGCTCGATCGCCACGGTCAGCCCCCAGCCGAAGCGCGACTTGAGACGCTCCTCGACCCCGCTGATCTCCTTCGGGTAGCGATCCGAGGTCAGGATCATCTGCTGACCGCCCTCGAGCAGCGCATTGAAGGTGTGGAAGAACTCCTCCTGGGAGCGCTCCTTGCCGGCGAAGAACTGGATGTCGTCGATCAGCAGGGCGTCGACGCTGCGGTAGAAGCGCTTGAAGTCGTTGATGGCGTTGAGCTGCAGCGCCTTGACCATGTCGGCGACGAAACGCTCGGAATGCAGGTAGACCACCCGGGCGTTGTCGCGCTGCATGGCCAGCTGATTGCCCACCGCATGCATCAGGTGCGTCTTGCCGAGCCCCACCCCGCCGTACAGGAACAGCGGATTGTAGGCGCCGCCGGGATTCTCCGAGACCTGCCGCGAAGCCGCGCGGGCCAGCTGGTTGGACTTGCCCTCGACGAAGGTGTCGAAGGTGAAGTTGGGATTGAGGCCGCTCTGGTGCTTGAGGCTGCCCTCCACCTGGACCTGGCGCTCGCCGTTCGCGCCGCCGCGGCGCGCGGACTCCTCGCGCAGCGTCTCGATCTCCTGCTCGTCGGCGTAGTCGCCCCGCGGCGGGGTCTGCACCGCCGGCGCCGCGGGCTGGCGAAAGCGGCTGGCCGACACCGGGTTGCCGAGATCCCGGGGCTGGGGGCTGGGCGCGGCACGCCGGCTGCCCACCGCCAGCGCCACCTTGGGCGGCTTGGCCGGTGCCAGTTCACGCAGCAGCTCGTTGATGCGCTTCAGGTACTTGTCGCTGACCCAATCGCGCACGAAGCGGTTAGGCGCCAGCAAGGTAAGCTCGTTGGACGCCGTATCTTCCGCCTGCAAGGGGCGAATCCAGGTGTTGAACTGCTGCGAGTTCAGCTCGTCCTGCAGGTAGTCCAGACATTGTTGCCAAAGAGCGACCGACACGCGTGAGACCCATCCCGATTTGCGAATGACCGAGCATTGTAGCGTTCTCGAGACGAGTTATCCACACGCCGGGCAGCGGCGAACGCGCTGTGGAAAACTCGGGTACGAACGAGTGGATGCAACGGGTACCTTTCGGGTACAAGCGAGGGGTCGTGGATAATCCGCTATTTCATCCACAGGCTCGTGACACGAGACTCACCGCTTCCCAAGCGGCTGTGCACAGATTCGTCAAATACCCACTTGACTGATTTTTCAAGCAATAAATGCTTTATCCACAAAAACTATCCCCAATAGTAATAACAACATCAATCAAGAAACCCAATGATTATAGTAAGGCCGGCCGTCACGGCGGAAGCGATGATCCGTCGACGGTCTTCGCTCGGATGGCGCCTGGTGGACTTCACCGGAGACAGGCCATGGCGGGCCGAACCGCCGGGCGTTGAAAGAACCCGTTGTGGATAATCGCGCGCAGAAATTGCACGTGGCTGGCGAATTCACTAGAATTTCCCGCCTTGAGCCAAATCCGTCCCGCTGCCCCGTCTGGGGAGGGGGGACAACTGTCACTTCCAATCCACCACGTGGGAATTCAACGTCATGAAACGCACCTTTCAACCCAGCGTTCTCAAGCGCAAGCGTGCGCACGGCTTCCGTGCTCGCATGGCCACCAAGAATGGCCGTCAGGTTCTGGCACGTCGTCGTGCCAAGGGTCGCAAGCGTCTGAGCGCTTGATCGGCCGCGAATGTCCTGTCAGGGCTTTCCCCGGCAACTGCGCCTGCTGACTGCCGGGGACTATCGATACGTCTTCGATCGCGCCACGTACAAGGTTCACGCCAGGGGCATCCTGGTTCTCGCCAGAGCCAATGCACTGGGGCATCCCCGTGTCGGCCTGGTGGTGAGCAAGAAGAATGTCCGTCGCGCCGTTGATCGCAATCGTCTCAAGCGCCTCGTGCGCGAATCCATCCGACTCCGGCAGCATCGCCTGCCCGCCGTGGATATCGTGGTCCTCGCCCGTCGCGGCGTCAGCGACCTGGATAACCCCACGCTGCACCGCCAGCTGCACGGCCTGTGGCGACGCCTGGAAAAGGAGGTTCGCAAGCAGGCGGCGGTCGCCTCGCCCTCCTGACCGGAACAGCGTGCTGGCCGAGTCGCCAGAGTGATCCAACTTCCCATCGGGCAGATCCCTAATGGACGTAAAACGACTGTTACTCGTGATTCCGCTCGCGGTTCTTGCCTACCTGCTGGTCATCCAGTGGAATCAGGACTACGGGCAGACCCCTGCCGAAACCCCCTCGCCCTCGTTCAGCAGCAGCGGTCAGTCGGCCGCCGGCGATGACGGCAGCCAGCCCGCCGACGCGCAGAGCCTGGCCGCCCCCGCCGGCAAGTCGGGAGGCAACGCCAGCCCGACGATGGCGGACAATGCCGCCGCCGACAATCGGCGCAGCCTGATCGACGTGAAGACCGACGTGCTCGATGTGCGCATCGACCCGCGGGGCGGCGACATCGTCTATGCGGCGCTTCCGCAGCACAAGATGAGCCGCGACGCCGAGCATCCCTTCGTCCTGCTTTCCGACGGCCGCACCCGCAGCTATGTCGCCAAGTCCGGACTCCAGCTCGAGGGCCACAAGGGGCGCATCGCCTTCACCCCGGAAAAGACCCGGTACACCCTCGCCCAGGGCGAGAAGTCGCTGACCGTCGACCTCAAGGCCACCGTCAATGGCGTCGACGTCATCAAGCGCCTGGTCTTCGACCGCGACAGCTATGCCGTCAAGGTCAGCTACCACCTGGCCAACCAGAGCGAAACCCCTGTCACGGCCCGCTTCATCGGCCAGCTCGCCCGCGACAACAGCCCCGACCCGTCCACCAGCGGCGGCATGGGCATGAGCTCGTACCTGGGCGCGGCCTACTCCTCGCCGGACAATCACTACGAAAAGGTCGGCTTCGACGCGATCAAGAACGGCGAGTTCAATAACCGTGACGTCGAGGGTGGCTGGGTCGCGATCATCCAGCACTACTTCACCTCCGCCTGGGTGCCCGCCCAGAACCAGCAGAACCTCTACTATGCGACCACCGACTCCCGGGATCGCAACGTGGTGGCCTTTGCTGGGCCGACCCAGAGTGTGGCCCCCGGCGGCGAAACCGACCTGAGCGCCACCCTCTACATGGGCCCCAAGGTTCAGGAGCGCCTGGCCGCCGTGGCCCCCAACCTGGAACTCACCGTCGATTTCGGCTGGCTGTGGTTCCTGGCCAACCCGCTGTTCTGGCTGCTGGAGAAGATCCACAGCGTGCTCGGCAACTGGGGCTGGTCCATCGTCCTGCTGACGGTCATCGTCAAGACCGTGCTGTTCCCGCTGTCCGCCAAGGCCTACAAGTCGATGGCCAAGATGCGCAAGCTCGGCCCCGAGATGCAGCGCATTAAGGAACGCTTCGGCGACGATCGCCAGAAGATGTCGCAGGAGATGATGAAGTTCTACCAGAAGGAGAAGATCAATCCGCTGGGGGGCTGCCTGCCGATCGTCATCCAGATGCCGGTGTTCATCGCACTGTACTGGATGCTCAAGGAGTCCGTGGAACTGCGCCACGCGCCGTTCATGCTGTGGATCAACGACCTGTCGATGAAGGACCCGTACTTCGTGCTGCCGCTGCTGATGGGGCTGAGCATGTGGGTCCAGCAGTCGCTCAACCCGGCGCCGCCCGATCCCACCCAGGCGAAGATCATGAAGATGCTGCCGATCGTCTTCACCTTCTTCTTCATGTGGTTCCCGGCCGGCCTGGTGATCTACTGGATCGTCAACAACAGCCTGTCGATCCTTCAGCAGTGGGTGATCACCCGCAAGATCGTCGGCGACACCGCCCCCGCCAAGGGCAAGTAGCGCGTCTCCGGCAATCCGCTGCACCAGACCCCCGCCCTCGTGCGGGGGTCTGGCGTTTCAGCCCCGGATGACGACAATGGTCTCCACCCTTCAAAGAGCCAGCACCATGCCCGAAACGCCACTCTACACGCCGGATACCATCGCCGCCCTGGCCACGCCGCCGGGACGCGGCGGTGTCGGGATCATCCGGGTCTCGGGGCCGGCCTGCCGGGCGATCGCCGAAGCGGTGATCGGCCACTGCCCGGCCCCGCGTCACGCCCGCTACGGCACCTTCCTGGGCGCCGAGGGGCAGGTCATCGACGAAGGCATCGCCCTGTTCTTCCCCGGGCCGTACTCCTTCACCGGCGAGGACGTGCTCGAGCTGCAGGGCCACGGCGGCCCGGTACTCATGGACATGCTGCTCGAGCGCTGCGTGACGCTGGGCGCCCGCCTGGCGCGTCCCGGCGAGTTTTCCGAGCGCGCCTTCCTCAACGACAAGCTCGACCTGGCCCAGGCCGAGGCCATCGCCGACCTGATCGACGCCAGCTCCCGCGCCGCCGCCGAGAACGCCCTGCGCTCGCTGCAGGGCGCCTTCTCCGAGCGGGTCGCCGCCCTGGTCGACTCGCTCATCGAGCTGCGCATGTACGTCGAGGCGGCCATCGACTTCCCCGAGGAGGAGATCGACTTCCTCGCCGACGGCCACGTCGCCGGCAAGCTCGCCGCCATCCGCGACGCGCTGGAGACCGTGCGCCGCTCGGCGAGCCAGGGCGCGCTGCTGCGCGAGGGCATGAACGTGGTGATCGCCGGGCGTCCCAACGCCGGCAAGTCCAGCCTGCTCAACGCCCTGACCGAGCAGGACACGGCGATCGTCACCGACATCGCCGGCACCACCCGCGACGTGCTGCGCGAGCACATCCACCTCGACGGCATGCCGCTGCACGTGATCGACACCGCCGGGCTGCGCGACACCCCCGACGCCGTGGAGCGCATCGGTGTCCAGCGCGCCTGGGAGGAGATCGAGAAGGCCGACCGCGTGCTGCTGCTGGTCGACGCCGCCACCACGCAGGCCACCGACCCCATGGCCATCTGGCCGGAGTTCGTCTCGCGGCTGGCCGATCCCGGGCGGCTAACGCTGGTGCGCAACAAGATCGACACCCTCGGCGAGGCCGCCGGGATCGACTTGTCCACAACCCCGCCGGTCATTCGCCTGTCGGCAAAGACCGGTGCGGGTGTGGATAACCTGAAGGATCACCTCAAGTCGGTGATGGGCTACTCGGCCACCACCGAGGGACGCTTCTCGGCACGGCGGCGCCATCTCGATGCCCTCGAGCGGGCCGGGGAAGCGCTCGACAACGGCGCCGCCCAGCTCGAGGGCATGGGCGCCGGCGAGCTGCTGGCGGAGGACCTGCGCGCCGCCCAGCAGGCACTCGGCGAGATCACCGGCGAATTCAGCGCCGACGACCTGCTGGGCAAGATCTTCGGCGAGTTCTGCATCGGGAAGTGAACCTCATTCTGAAGTGGTAAAGCCCCGTGAAACCTATCAAAACATATCAAAATAACTTATTGTTTTCTAAGGACAATATTCGCTTTTACCTCAAAAACCTTTTTCCCGCGTTTTCTTCTAATTGTAGGGTCCCGGATGATCAAATGAGTTATAGGAGTTATCCTCTGCTGGCAGCCAGAGAGCTTCTACAGCAATTCATTCGGGAGCCGATTCATGGACATCAAGCTGCATAAGCAGGCCACGACAACACCGAAGATCCGGTCCGAGATCCAGGCGGCGCCCTCCAGCATCACGGATAGCGAGCTGGCTCGCCAGTATGGCGTCTCCCCCGCGACGATCCGGCGCTGGCGGTACCGTGA
>NZ_WNXF01000014.1:0-116624 GCF_010993675.1 Modicisalibacter sp. 'Wilcox' | reverse complement strand
AATGGCGATATTCGCTATATTGCCATGCAGTTCAGTAGGTTAGAAGCATTCCTGGGGGCCGGTCTCACGGATTCAGGATGGAGTCACTATCAGCTATTGAGCAACAAGTGTCGCTGATTTTTCAAGACAAGCCACCTGATGACGGCGCGCTGATCTGGCCAGAATTGATGATGTTGCAAAACGCAGCAGCCATGCCTTCGCGCCATGAAGTTGCATTTCTGCCATTTCAGGCCCTGAAAAAACTATTGAGCACGGCGGGAGATGTGCATGCAGGCGTGACTTGAAAACCAATTACCCTACATTCGGCCCAGGCAGGGCACTTCCGGAGAAACCATATGGTGAAGGATATCATTGTAGTGGGTGGCGGCATTGGTGGAACAATGACTGCCAACAACCTTGTTCGAAAAATCTACCCCGAGATCAAAAGCGGAAAGGCACGCATCACCCTGATTTCCAACAGTCATTGGCATTACTACAAACCAGCATTCATGTACGTGGCATTTGGAAAGTTCTTCAAGAATGAACTAAGACGCCCCCTGGCATCCCTACTACGCCCGGAAATCAATTTCACACTTGATCAAGTAGAAGGATTTGAATTCAAAAACAGTCGATTAAGAATGCGTTCGGGTGACGTGCATGACTATGACTACCTGGTGGTCTCCACAGGCTGCATCCCCGCCCCGGAACGGATAGACGGTTTGCAGGAAGCGGGAGATCACTTCTACCAGCACAATCCGGCGCGACAGCTTTTTGAAAAAATCTCGACCATCGAAAAAGGTCGCATATTTATTGGTGTAACATTTCCCAAAACCCCGAACGTGCCCCATCAGTGCGGTATCGCACCGATAGAAACCACATTGATGCTGGATGAATTCTTACGTCAACGAGGGGTGCGCGACAAAATTGAACTGGTGTACACTTACCCAACAATTTCTCAGCTAACTCGCAACTGCCTGTTCTTGCAGAAGCCCACCGGTGAAATATTGCCGTCGATTTTTGACTCAAAAAACATCAAGCACAAAAGAGGTTTCACCCTGGCCAGCGTTGACCCCGAAAACAATGTCGCCACTTCAGAAGAAGGCGACGAAGAAAACTTTGACATCCTGATGCAAACGCCCCCCATCCGAGCCGTCGATGCAGTGCTTGACTCGAATATTTCAGAGTCGCCCAATCATGAAGGCTGGTTACCCACCGATCGCCAGTCACTGCAACTTGAAGGCTTTAATAACGTGTTCATCATGGGCGACACTGTTGACTTGCCCATCAGCAAAGCTGGAGGAAGTTGCCACAACCAGTCCCCTGTCATTTGCAACAATATTGCAGGATTGATGCGCATCGGGAAAACAGTCGATGAATACGATGGCAAAGTACAAGCCATTGCCCAAATGGGCCTGGAGGCAGGCATGCCTCTTTGGTACGACTATGATGAAGATGTAAAACCGACACCACCGACCAAGATTGGCGGGCTCATGCGCAAGAGCTTTAATCGTGGAGTGTACTGGTCTGTAGCTCGCGGCCTTATTTAAACAAGGAGAAAAACTCATGAAAAATGATACAGCGGCCGCTTCCATACAGTCACTTGAGACTATACTTGAATCTTCACCGGCCCTGCAAGACCCTGCGACTTTAAAAGGCGTTGTTGAATTGATAGAAAAAGTCTCGCCCTTGCTTCAAGGACGTCGACTGCATAATATCGTTGACTTGCTAGCCGCAGCATCCGATGTCATTGAAATGACAGACGACGCCATGATTCAGAAACTCATGACACTCTATGACGACAGCATCGGAGGTGCCTGGAAAATCACGAGCGCACTTCAATATGCATCAGTTCGAGCGGGACAAAAAGAAGCTCCTCCGACGCTATGGAAAAGTGTCAGGCGGTTAAACAATGATGAGGATGCTCGTCGCGGGCTGGACACCACAATCAATCTAATGTCAGAGCTAGGGCGCCAGTCAAGAATCTCTGGCCAGCCTGTTTTTGAAGACTAGCGGCAGCAACTTGTATCTTTTCATACTCGTCGGCGATGCAGCTCAACATCCTGAATGCCTGGCACGCATATAGTGTGCTCGGCATTCTCGAGATCGACTTCGCCTTTCCCTCGGTCTGCCGGTCTTTACAGAAGGTGGGGGAGTCACTCGGCTGTTCCCTGAGACACGTGACGGAGAGGTACATTTCCCTCGTTCGGCATTCGACCTCCGGTTCCGCGGCGTTACGCTGCCATCCTGCCCGGGGACTGGCTCCGGGGATTCCTGCTTTGCCACGGCACGGGGCGATATGGCGCCTTGCCCTTGAGCTAGCCGATATCAGCGTCTGCAGCGGTTATGCGTGAAGGGTTGCCCTTCGCTCATGCCTGACTGTTCCGGGAGTCGGCGACAGATACCTCACGAACGCCCCTGGATGATTGCAGTGACATCATTATCCCATTACGACATCACCTGTAGCGTGGCCGTCAGATGCCATGCATGGCGCCAGGAAATGTTGCAACTCACTCCTGAATGAGTCACATCTGTAGGGATTACCATGAGGGCTGAGAACCAATGAGGAAAATCGCCATTGATGCGGCAGACATCCGCATTCTGCGTGCACTTCAGCAGCATAGCCAGCTCAGCAAGACCAAGCTATCGGAACTGGTCAACCTGTCACCGACGCCATGCTGGATTCGCTTCTCTCGATTAAAGGAAGCCGGACTGATACGCGGATATCACGCAGATATCGCGCTCGACAGGATCGCGAACACCACCACGGTAATGGTAACCGTTTCGCTCGAGGGACATCGCAAGGAAAACTTCGAACGTTTCGAGAGTTATATTTTCCAGGTCGATGAGATCGTCGAATGCATGACGACGGGGGGGCGGTATGGACTACGTCCTGAAAGTCGTGACGCCCAGCCTTTCCGCCTTTCAGCAAGTCATTGATCGGCTTCTTTCGGCAGAGCTGGGGATCGAACGCTACATGACCTACATCGCCACCCGAGAGATAAAATCGACGCAAGTCAACCTCGCCAATCTAATGGTAATCAACAACGACAAAGCCTGAGCCGGTCTTTCGCCAGACGTTGTACGGCATGCCCCCGGCGGGTTGGAGGCTGACCTGCGCGAAAGGCTCTCCTGAACCTCGAGCTCGAGGCTACGGGGCTGATGCCAACGGCCCGCAGGCCCCCGTCATGCGAGACTTGTTCTCCCAACGCCTTCTTCCATCCTCCAGCAGGGCTTCTTCGATCCCGCCATGCTCTGCAAGGGCCAGGGTCACGAGCGCGATGAGACCGGGGTGGTCCCTTTCGCAGGCACCGGACCAAACGGACTTCACAGCGCCAATAATTGGCCTTTTCATCCTAGTTTTAGAGTGCTTTTAGGACGCGTTTCGAGGCCTGCCAGAGCTATAGTGAGCCATGCTGAATAAACGGGTTTTCACACCTCAATGAATTCCATATCCTGAAAAGGTGTTCATCATGACAAGCGTATCACCCAGCAATGTAATCCAGATGGAAAGAAAGGCGGATTTCGGTTTCGGAACACAGGTCCGAAAATCTCCCTACTTCGATGCAACACTACGCTGGGGCGCAACAGCTTTCTCAGTATACAATCATATGTATATACCGCGTGACTTCGGAGATCCGGAACAGAACTTCTGGAACCTTGTCAACGAGGCCATCCTCTGCGATGTCGCCGCTGAACGGCAGGTAGAAATCACCGGTCCGGATGCGGCGAAGTTTGTGCAGAACCTGACCCCGCGCGACCTTTCCCAAATGGCTGTCGGGCAGTGCAAGTACATCCTGATCACCAATGCCGACGGCGGCATCCTCAATGACCCCATTCTTCTGCGCCTGGCGGAAAATCATTTCTGGATCTCACTGGCTGACAGCGACATTCTGTTATGGGCACAGGGTGTCGCTGTCAACTCCAGCCTCGATGTCACCATTCGTGAACCCGATGTCTCACCCTTGCAATTGCAGGGCCCACAGTCCGGGGAGATCATGAAGTCACTCTTCGGAGACGACATCACGGACCTGCGCTACTTCTGGCTTCGCGAGATCGAACTCGACGGTATCCCACTGATCGTCTCGCGCACCGGCTGGTCGAGTGAACTGGGCTATGAGCTGTATCTTCAAGACGGCTCTCGTGGCGACGAACTTTGGGAGAAAATCATGGCGGCAGGTCAGCCCTTCGGGCTTCGTCCCGGCCATACCTCTTCCATTCGCCGCATCGAAGGCGGCATGCTCTCCTATCACGCCGATGCGGACATCGACACCAATCCCTACGAACTGGGGATGGACCGTCTAGTGAACCCGGATATGGAGTCTGATTTCATCGGCAAGGCCGCCTTGAAGCGCATCCGTGACAATGGCGTGAGCCGCAAGCAGGTCGGGCTGCGTATCGAAGGGGCACCTCTCAAAGGACCAAACACTACCTTCTGGCCCCTGAATCATGATGGTGAAACTGTCGGCAAGGTTACTTCCGCCGTCTACTCCCCGAGGCTTGATCAGAACATCGCCCTGGCCATGGTGGCTGTTGATCATGCTCGGATCGGAACTGAGCTGGAGGTGCAGACTCTGTCGGGACCGGCAAAGGCTTTGGTTGTCGAAAAGCCGTTCTTCGACCCCAAGAAGAAAATTGCGGCATCCGCTTGCACGTCAGCCAACTGAACGAGGAAGGTGGGCTACTGCAAAGTCGGGAATGGTGGTCCGGGATCGCTGGGCGATACCGTCTATAAGAATTTCGGATCACCGTCCCAAACAATCCCTGAATGCTTGAGGGCTATTGAAACATCGATAACCATCAATGAATGCCTTTATCACAAGGTATCTCCTGGAGGATGCTGTCCAGTCCCCGGGGGTCACGATGGCATACGATTTTCAATAGACGCATCAATAATTCAGGAAGCAAGAATTGGCTCCACGGTGGTGCTACCGTGGTAGGAGAAGCTTGTGTATTCCGTTCGCCTTTGGGCCGTACGGCACGCGAGACTGCTTGAACTTACCTATCGAGCCTTCGAGCCGGTAATCGTCAAACTGCATCCGTTGTGGAAATCGGTTGGCTACCAGCGTGCAGAAAAGCCAGTTGGCAAGCTGGAGGAGCTCAGCAAGGGGCTACTTTTCGACTGCAAGATGTGTGGTCAATGCATTCTCAGCTCTACCGGCATGTCCTGTTCCATGAACTGCCCAAAGACCATGCGAAACGGACCCTGTGGCGGTGTCCTTCAGAACGGGAATTGCGAGGTCTATCCCGAGAAACGCTGTGTCTGGGTTGAAGCCTGGGAGGGGAGCCAGAAGATGAAAGGGGGCGACAAGATACAGGTGGTACAACTGCCGGTTGATCATCGTCTTGAAGGAAGCTCCTCCTGGCTGCGCGTGGCTCGCGAGGCATCGGAACAGCAGGCAGTACAAAAAGGAGGCTCGCAGTGAGCGTTAACGTTGGGCCTGAAGCTGGCCGCATGATATCCGACACAACGGGCTATAGCTCTACCGGACGGCTCGAACGTGTGCTGAAGTCAGGGCATTTTGCCGTCACCACTGAACTGGCGCCCCCCGATTCGGCCAATCCGGAGGAGGTCTATGCCCGGGCGCGAATCTTCGACGGTTACGTTGACAGCATGAACGCCACCGATGGCTCTGGGGCCAACTGCCATATGTCCAGCGTCGCGATGTGTGCGCTGCTGGCACGAGAAGGTTACGAGACAGTGATGCAAATCTCCTGTCGGGACAGGAACCGGATTGCCATTCAAGGGGATGTACTGGGAGGGGCGGCGCTGGGCATCAATAATATTCTCTGCCTGACGGGGGATGGGGTACAAGCGGGAGATCATCCGGAAGCCAAGCCGGTATTCGATCTGGATTCCTTGTCGCTGCTCGAGACGGTCGCCAGGTTACGCGACAAGCATGTATTTGCCAGCGGAAGGACGCTCAGTGAGCCGCCGAGAGTGTTCCTCGGTGCGGCAGAAAACCCGTTCGTCCCCCCCTTTGATTTCCGTCCTTACCGGCTGGCGAAAAAGATTGCTGCAGGTGCTCAGTTCATTCAGACGCAATACTGCTTCGACCTGCCCCGCTTCCGGAATTTCATGGACCGATCCCGAGACCTGGGATTGCTGGACAAGTGTTTCATCCTGCCCGGTGTGGGGCCGCTGGCCTCGGCACGTGCGGCAGACTGGATGCGAAGAAAAGTTCCGGGCATTCATATTCCGGATTCCATCATCAAGCGCCTGGAAGGTGCCCAGGATCAAAAGGCAGAGGGTCGAAACATCTGCATTGAACTGATTCAGCAATTGCGGGAGATCGAAGGGGTCAGCGGTATACACGTGATGGCTCATCGCCAGGAGTCTTCCGTTGCCGGGATTATTGAACGATCCGGGGTACTGGGCGGCCGAGTGCCATGGGTGCCCTCCCGCGAATCCGCTTTCGAGGGAGATTATGCTTGATCATACGGCATTCAAGTTCAGAGCATCAGTCGGCAACCCGATAATCGGCTGCGTCCAGGGCCCTTCTTTGCAGACGAGGAACGGGAGCTCGGGATGCCCTCCAACCAGCGGCAAACAACCATTACTCTAGTAGGGTCTCTGTCATGACAACTTCCCCGGACCAGAACAATCAATTCGTCCTGACTGTCAGCTGCGAAACCGGACCAGGCATCGTTTCCGGCATTACCTCTTACCTTTCCGAACGAGGGGGTAACATCATTGAACTGGCCCAGTTCGATGACAAGGTCAGCAGTCAGTTCTTCATGAGGAGCGTATTCAGTCTCCTGCCGGATTCGCTGCATACCTTTGAAGACCTGCGTTCCGGGTTCGTTGATCTGGCAGAGAAGTTCTCCCTGAAGTGGGCCATGCATGATGCCCACATCCCGACCAAGGTCTTGATCATGGTATCTCGATTCGACCATTGTCTGGTCGATCTTCTCTACCGTCATCGCAAGGGAGAGTTGAACATAGAGATCACTGCGGTGGTATCCAATCACCTGGACCTTCGGCCAATCGCCGAACGAGAAGGCATACGCTTTGTCTATCTCCCTGTGACAAAGGACACCAAGCCGGAGAAGGAGGCTGATCTCCTCAATATTGTCAATGAGACCGGTACGGACCTGGTCGTACTGGCACGCTACATGCAGGTGTTGTCCGACAACCTCTGCGAGAAGCTCCACGCCCGAGCCATCAACATCCATCACTCCTTCCTGCCTGGCTTCAAGGGTGCCAAGCCCTATCACCAGGCGTTCGATCGTGGTGTCAAGCTGATCGGAGCTACCGCGCACTACGTGACTGCGGATCTGGATGAGGGCCCGATCATCGAGCAATCCGTGCAACCGGTAAACCACGCCTACTATCCGGAAGAGCTGGTGGCCCTTGGGCGAGATACCGAAACGATAGCGCTGGCTCGCGCCGTGAAACTGCATGCCGAGCACCGGGTCTTTCTGTCGGGCAACAAGACCATCATTTTCAAATAGAGGCTGACGTGCCATGGCTCAATTAATAGACGGAAAGCAGCTTTCGAACCAGGTACTTCAGAAGGTGGCCTCCGAAGTCGAGTACCTCAAGGGCGAGTATGGTGTGGTGCCGACACTCGCGGTGGTGCTGGTCGGAGAGGATCCTGCCAGCCAGGTGTATGTGAGAAACAAGGTGAAGCGGGCGAAAGAGGCAGGGATGGGGTCCATAGAGCACCGTCTCGACACGGAAACCACGCAGGGGGACCTGAACCAGCTGATTGCTCAACTGAACAATGACCCTCAAGTGCACGGCATCCTGGTACAGCTGCCACTCCCGCCACACCTCGATGAGGACGAGGTCATCGCCTCGATCGATCCGGCCAAGGATGTCGATGGCTTTCACCCTCTCAATGTCGGGGCGCTTGCTGCCGGGCAGGCATCGCTGGTGCCGTGCACTCCCCAGGGCTGCATGATCATGCTGCGTCAAGTCCATCAGGACTTGAGCGGCAAGCATGCCGTGGTGGTGGGTCGTTCCAACATCGTTGGCAAACCGATGATGGCACTTCTGTTGCAGGCCGACTGTACCGTCACCATGGCACATTCTCGCACACGGGATATCGAGTCGCTGTGCCGCAACGCCGATATCGTGGTTGCCGCCGCCGGCCGGAAGGAACTCGTCAACGCCGACTGGATCAAGCCGGGTGCCACGGTCATCGATGTCGGTATCAATGCCATCGAAGCGGATGGCAAGAGAAAGCTCGTGGGTGACGTGGCGTTTGCCCCGGTCTCCGAGACAGCGGGAGCTATTAGCCCGGTGCCCGGTGGAGTGGGCCCGATGACCATCGCCTGCCTGCTCCTGAACACGACGCGTGCCGCCAGACGCCAGCTGGCCTGACCCTCGCTGACCGGCGAAATGACGCCTCGTATCCACAGCCCCCGGGCCGGGCAATCGGCTCGGGAGCCTGTTCTCTCGGCGGAAGACACGCGGCGGTCGCACTCGACGACATGCCGACGAGTTTCCCGGCCGGGTCTCCCCTGCGCCGCTAGGCGGCGACCCAGGCCCCTCCCCGACAGGCAAGGATCTCGCCGCTTTCGTCATCGAGGGTGAACAGGTGCAGCCAGTCGTTCTCCACCAGAGAGCGCAGTATCTCGTGTCGCCCCACGATCGAGTCGACGGCCTCGGGCGGCGCCGCCAGGTAGGCACTCAGGCGCAGGGGCTCGTGCCGCCAGCGCTCACCGTCGTGCAGCGACTGCATCGGCAGGCCGATCCGCAGGTCACCGCCGTTGCCCTCGAACACGCCGATATGCCCACCGACCACGTTGTGCAGCACCTTGTTGCCGCTGCCCAGCTTGCGGTTGTCCAGGGTGGAGGCGTTGTACTGCATGTTGATCCAGTGGGCGACGATCAGGGGCGCGGTCATGATCTGTTCCAGCCGCGCGAAGTCGGGGTCGGTGCGCCAGTCGTAGTCGTGCAGGAAGCTGCGCCCATCCAGGTCGATCGGTGCGGTGACACGGCGCGGCGCGGCGATGAAGCTGGCATTGTTGGCCAGCCCCCACTCCGGGCGGGTCTGCGACCAGTCGGCGCCGCGGCGATCGAGGCTCTCCTCGAGTTCCGCCGCGTCACCCGACAGGCCGAGCCGCGGGGCACGCTCGCGTCGCGCCTCGGCCCCGGCCTGGGCGAGCCACGAACGCTCCTCCTCGTTCAGCGAGAAGGCATCCGCCGTGCCCTCCGGCAGCTCGATGCGATCGGTGATGGTGTGATGCAGCGCCGGTATGAAACGGGTCTCTTCCGGGATGACAAGGCCGGCCTCGGCCAGTGCGTCGCGCAGCGCGGGATCATTGAGCAGCCTAGCCAGGGCACGGACCGAGACCTCCCCCGACTGCCCGCCGCAGGCGCCGCACTCGAGCCCCGCGGCATGCGGATTGTTGGCGCTGTGGCTGCCGTGCCCCACCAGCAGCACCCGGGGCGCGAAGCCTTCGGTGAGCCCCATGGTACCCAGCACGGTCCGAGCGAGCGCCGCCTTGTCGGCGAGGCTCAACGCCTCGCCGCTATCCCGCCAGTGCCAGCGGAGTTCGTCCATGGCGAGCGGGCCGCGCTTGCCCCTGGCGTCCAGCGAGCGCCGCAGGAGCTTGCCGGCGTACAGCAGCCCCCCGGTCTCCACGGCGGTGAAGGTGGCGCTCGCCGCCCGGCTCCACTCCTGCAGGCGCGCCTGCCAGTTCAGCCGCCGGGCCGAGCGCCGGTCACCCTCGGCCGAACCGCTGCTCAGGGTCACCCGGGGGGCCAGCAGGCCCGGCAGGTGGGGCTGGGCCAACTCGGCACCACCCGGTCGATACTCCATCGGCAGGCCGAAGAAGCCGGCGAATCCCAGGGTCTGGATGGCCGGACTCTGGTGCTCCAGCGCCCGTCGCAGCGGCTCGGAGCGCACGTCGATGCAGAACACCGCCTGCAGTTGCGGCGATGTCGCGCTCGCACTCCCCGCCTTTACCGACTCCTCCAGGGCCCGATGCAGCGGCTGCTGATAGGCCAGTTCGCTGGCGAGCTGCCATACCCACAGGGGTTGCTGGGCGCGACGATGCCGCTCGATGCGCGCCGGCAGCGCCACCAGCTCGGCATGCCACAGACGCGTCAGCCGGTCGGCCTGGTCGGGCTGTTCCGTGCGGATGTAACGCCACAGCACCAGCTCCCAGGCCAGGCGGATGGCCAATAGGCTGCGCATGTCGGAAGGGTGACGTGGCGTCTCGGGCGACGCCAGGTCCCGTTGCCAATCCTGATAGGCCACCCAGGCGGCCCAGCCGTTGATGTCCAGCAGCAGCGCCTGGGCATAGCCGCCCAGGTGGCTGGCATCGAGGTCCAGCTCGGCGACCGCGGCCTGGAAGAGGCCGGCCTCGGCAGTCGGCAGGGTCTCGAAATAGTGCCGCAGCCGCGGCTCCCCCATCAGGATGGCGATGCCGCGGTCCTTGAGGGTCATGTCCCGCCAGTGGCCATAGAGCCGCTTGCCGGCGGGCGCATTCAGCCGTGCGGCATTGAGCGGTCCGTCCTCCTGGAAGAAGGCGGCACAGAACTGGCTGATCTGGTGGGTGATCTCGTCGCGCCAGGCCATCTTGTGCTGCCGGTCACGGCGCGCGTCCACCAGGTCGCTGATGTTGTGCCAGTGCGGCAGCCGGCCGAGTTCCTCGACGACCCCCAGCAGGTTCCGGTAGGGCCCGCGATAGCCGAGCCGCTCCGCCGCCTGGTCCAGGTGATGATCGGTGATCTCGCCGCGCTGCCGATGCCCCAGGTAATGGCTCGGCGGCATCAGGCAGTGCACATTGCCCAGCGCCGAAAGCCGGGCCGAGACGCTGGCGATGTGTTCCCCGCGCATCGCCCAGAAGGGGCTGGTCGCGATCAGCCGGTCCAGGGGCCAGTTCGGCGCCACGCTGGCACAGGCCTGGTCCAGGGCCTGCTCATGCGCCGGCGTCAGCGGCGGGTACTGGCTCTCCTCGACGTCGGAGATCCATGCCATCCTGGTGTTGTCGAGATTCGTCATGGTCAAGCCTCCCCGGTAGTGGCGTGCAGTCGTTTGGCCTTGATCCGAGCGGGCAGCGGGTGTGGCCAGAGTCTCAGAGTGCTGCGGGTGACCCACTCGTCCAGGTAGAACCCGGCGTAGCAGTAGAGGTTGAGCGTCTGTACCCAGCGAAGGTGCAGGCCATGGCGCTGCAGGCCGTAGCCCGCGAACAGCATCACGAACAGCGTGCTCATCCAGAGATCCGCCCACAGCGGCGCCGTGTGCTCGGCGGGGGGCAGCAGGACTGCGAACAGCGACTTGAGACCGAAATAAGCGAGCATCACCAGCGCGGCCAGGCCGAGGAAGCCCGCCCCGTCCCCCGACGCCAGCGGACCGCGCCGCTCGGCCAGCAAGGCCGTCAGCGCCAGGGTCAACAGCACCCAGGGGCTGACCACCGCGAAGGCGCTCGAGTCGAAGCCGGCGCGCACGACAACCGCCAGGCCCGCCACCAGGGCAACGCTGGTGGCACCGGCCGCCAGCCACTGTGCCGGCGTCGGGCGACGGCCCGGCGCCTGCCGGCGCAGCAGATCCTCCTGCACGGCCTCGCCGGAACTCAGGAAGGCGTAGGCCTTGTAGCAGGAGTGCGCCAGCAGATGCAGCAGCGCCAGCTCCACCAGTCCCAGAGCGATCTCGACCAGCATCAGCCCCATCTGGGCGCTGGTCGACCACGCCAGTCGGACCTTGATGCTGATGCGCGTCATCATGACCAGCGCCGCCAGTACGCTGCCGAGACCCGCGACGATCAGGATCAGCGCCCGGGCCGGCGTGGACTGCAGCAACAGCGGCGAGAACAGCAGCAGCAGATAGCCGCCGAGGTTGATCACGCCCCCGTGCAACGCCGCCGAGACCGGCGTGGGCGCCTCGACCACCTGGATCAGCCAGCCATGCAAGGGCAGCTGGGCGCACTTGATCAGCGCCGCCAGCGCGAGCAGGCAGGCCGCCGCCTGTTCCCCGACGGACAGGTTCCCGCCCGGCGCCGCATAGGCGCCGACGATCACGCTGATCCGGGCGCTGTCGTGGTGGAGGTACAACAGCAGGAAGGCCCCCAGGGCACACAGCTCGGCGGCGCGGGCGAAGAGAAACTTCTTGTGGGCCGCCAGGGCCGCACGGGGCCGGTCGGGGTAGAACATCAGCAGCTGATGCATGGCCAGGCTGATGCCCAGCCAGGCGGCCAGGAACATCGGAAGAAAGTCGCTCAGCACCGCCACGCTGACCGCCGCGAATACCGTCTGGACGAGCGTGACGAAGCGCTGCTGGCGAGGCTCGCCCTGCAGATAGGTGGCGCTGTAGCGCACCACCACGAAGGCAATGAAGTTGGCGAGCAGCAGCATGATCAGTTGCAGGGGCGTCGCCTGCCACACGCCGATCACCGCCGGCAGCCTCTGTGCCAGGCCCAGCGCCAGCAGCAGCGCCGAGAGACACAGCCCGGCCAGGGTGGCGGTCCGGGCCGTGCGCCAGGCGCGTGCACTCGTCTGGCGGCCGCTTGCCAGGGCGCCCAGCACCAGGATGGCAGGCACCAGGGAAAGCAGGATGGTGGGCAACAGCTCGTTCCAATGCATGGAATGCCTCCGATGATCCGTGGAGGGAGCAGTATCCAGCCTGCTTTTCTTGAATTAAAATGGATATATATTGATTTATTGTTCTATAAAAGAGAACGAAATGAGCCGTCTGAACTACCACCACCTCTACTACTTCTGGCACGTGGCCCGCGAGGGCAAGCTCACGCGGGTTGCCGAGGCGCTGCACCTGTCGCAGAGCGCCCTCTCGGCGCAGATCCGCAAGCTGGAGGACCGGATGGGCAAGCGGCTGTTCGAGCGGCGCAATCGTACCCTGGTGCTGACCGAGGCGGGGCGGCAGGTGTTCAACTATGCCGAGGTGATCTTCACCAAGGGCGAGGAGCTGGAATCGCTGATCAGCCGGGGCATCGAACCCGAGTATCAGCGCCTGCGGATCGGCACGCTCTCCACCATGTCGCGCAACTTCATCGAGAGCTTCATCGATCCGCTGCTCAACCGCGACGAGCACAAGGTGCATTTCAGCCTGCATGCCCGGGGCATGAGCAACCTGCTCGACGGCCTGGCCCGACACGAGTTCGACGTCGTGCTTACCAACACCCAGCTGTCCCCTTCCGACTCACCCCGGGCGGCGTGGCAGAGCCAGCTGCTGGCCCGCCAGCCGCTGTCGATCCTCGGTCCGCCGGAGTCCGACCCGGGCGCCGCCTTCCCCGAGGGCTACGCCGACCTGCGCTGGGTGCTGCCCGGCGAGCATCATGAAATACGCCGCGCCTTCGACGGCTTCTGCAGCCTGCATCAGTACCGACCGGAGATCCTCGCCGAGGCCGACGACATGGCCATGCTGCGCCTGCTGGCCCGGGACAGCGGCGCGCTGAGCGTGCTGCCGGAGGTGGTGGTCAAGGATGAGGTGAAGCAGGGGCGGCTGACTCGCTACGCCAGGCTGCCCAACGTCTACGAGAACTTCTATGCCATCACCCTGCCCCGGGAGTTCATGCCGACCGTGGTCTCGGATCTGCTGTCCCGCCCGCTGAAGGACCTGACCTGACCCGGGCAAGCCGGTATCGCTACCGGCGGGCGCGTCCCCATCGGCCACAGGATCACTCGCGCGACGGGGCGGCACCAGCCCGAAGGCGAGGTGCCGTTCCGGGAAAAGCCGCCCTCGGCCTACTCTCCCGCCGAAAGCTGCCGATATAGAGAGGAAACAGGGAGTCGGCGTGGACCGGCAGTCCCGCCGTTCCCCGTCTGCTCCATCGCGAGGACGCCGGCCCACCGGCGCCTCGAGGGCCATCCGCGAGCCGATGGCATCCCCCGGGCGTGGCATTGGCCACACTCGTTATGCGACTCGACCGAGGACACATTTCATGACCCAAGAGACTCCTGCCATCGTCGCCGACATCATGACGCGCGACATCGTGACGCTACGTCTCGAGCAGACGCTCCACGACGGCAACGAGGCCATGCGGGAACACAAGGTGCGTCACCTGCCGGTGCTGGACGAGCAGGGTCACCTGGCCGGGCTGCTCAACCAGAAGGTGGTGCTGCGCGAAGCCTTGCGGATCACCGACACCTTCGGCTCGCTGCACCTGAGCCGCCACCTGGGACGCATCCCGCTCGCCAGGGCCATTTCCCGGGACGCGCTCACGCTCTCGCCTGAAACGCCGCTCGCCGAGGCGGGCCGGCAACTGCTGGCCCATCGCCAGGGCGCCATGCCGGTGGTGGATGACGACGGGCACCTCGTCGGCATCGTCTCTTCGGTGGATTTCGTGCGCCTGGCCGTGACGCTGCTCGACGCCGCCGAACAGGGAACCGCCAGTCCCGCGTGACCCCCTGCCGACCACGGCCGTCGACAACGCCTGAAGCCGCCCGCCGGAGGCTTCGGGCACGGTGCGCCTGCTCTTGACGGCGAGCAAGCCCGCCGGCGTTTTCCGCTCGTCAGGAGGACGCCCGTCCTCTCCCTTGATGACCATCAATCACGGCCGATAGGATGGCGTCTATATACCAGAGTGCGGCTTGACCACCGGCAGCATCCTCTGCCGGTATCCCCTTGCACGGTTATGGAGAACGTCCATGAGAACCTTGTTCGTCGCCCTTCTGGCAGCCACCCTCGCCTCACCGGTACTCGCACAGGATCAGGACCGGGATCGTGACCAGGATCGTATCCACAAGACCGACGCCACCCAGACCCAGGATCAGGATCAGCTTCACGAACGCGATCAGACCCGGCTGCGGGATCGCGACCCAGACGGTCAGTCAATATACGGTTGGCAGATCATGTCCCGCGAGGAACGCGAGCAGTACCAGCAGCGGATGCATGACGCCCAGGGCGCCACGGAGCGCCAGCGTCTTCGCGAAGAACATCACCGGCTGATGCAGGAACGCGCCAGGAAACAGGGAGTCACGCTGCCCGAATCGCGGAGCAAGGGCTGGGACAAGAAACGCAACCACGGGGGCGGCATGGGCTCCGGCATGAATTGAGTCCACGCCGCGTGCTCGGCCGCCAATGCGGCCGAGCACGATGGAACCTGCTGCGGGTCGGCGTCTACTGCACCGGCGTCGCCGCCTGCCGTTCCGCCCGGGCCGCACGATGAGCGTGCAGCTTGCGGTAGCTCTCGATCAGCCGCTGGTGCCGGTCGATGCCTTCCAGCCCCAGGCTGGTGGGCGTCAGCCCGTGAAAGCGCACCTCGCCGGTCACCGAGCCGATCACCGCGGTCAGGACCTCCTCGCCGAACATGCGTGCCAGATTGCGGCGGAAGTCATCCAGCTCGAGCTCCTCGTCGAGCACGATCTCCAGCACCGCCTGCATGGCACGGTAGAATCGCTCGCGCTCGAGGGTGTTGTCGTTGAACTGCAGGAACATCTCGACCCGCTCCAGCGCCGCCTCGTGCTGACCCAGCGCCAGCTCGATCAGCAGCTTGAGCTCGAGGATGGTCAGCTCGGACCAGACGGTATTGTCGTCGAACTCGATGCCGATCAGGGTGACGATCTTCATCTGCTCGTCGAGCTCGCTTTCTTCCAGCCGCTCCAGCAGATCGCCCAGTTGCGCCTCGTTCAGCGCGTGCAGGTTGAGAATGTCCTCGCGGAAGGCCAGCGCCATGTTGGTGTTGTCCCACACCAGATCCTCCACGGGATACACCTCGGAATAGCCCGGCACCAGGATGCGGCACACCGGCGCGCCCAGATCCTCGTGAATGGCCACGTAGGCTTCCAGCCCTTCGTCCTCGAGAATCCCGAACAGCCGCGCCGACTCCTCCGCGGTGGTACCGGAGAAGTCCCATTCGCAGAATTCGACATCGGCACGCGCACTGAAGAAACGCCAGGAGATCACCCCGGACGAGTCGATGAAGTGCTCGACGAAGTTGTTCGGCTCGGCGACCGCCTGGGAGTTGAAGGTGGGCGGCGGCAGATCGTTCAGGCCCTCGAAGCTGCGCCCCTGCAGCAGCTCGGTGAGGCTGCGCTCCAGCGCCACCTGCAAGCTGGGATGGGCGCCGAACGAGGCGAACACCCCACCGGTGCGCGGGTTCATCAGCGTCACGCACATCACCGGGAAGCGGCCGCCGAGCGAGGCATCCTTGACCAGCACCGGAAAGCCCTGCGCCTCCAGCGCCTCGATGCCTTCGACGATGCTCGGGTACTTCGCCAGCACGTCCCCGGGCACGTCGGGCAGCACGATCTCCTGCTCGATGATCTGCTTCTTCACCGCGCGCTCGAAGATCTCGGAAAGACACTGCACCTGCGCCTCGGCCACGGTGTTGCCGGCACTCATGCCGTTGCTGAGATACAGGTTCTCGATCAGGTTGGAGGGGAAATAGATCGTCTCGCCGTCCGACTGCCGCACGAACGGCAGGGACACGATGCCGCGCGCCGTCTTGCCGGAGTTGGTGTCGATCAGGTGCGAACCGCGCAGCTCGCCGTCCGGGTCATAGATCGCCCGGCAGTGGTCGTCGAGTATCCCGGCCGGCAACTCGTCGTTCGGCCCCGGCTGGAACCACTGCTCGTGCGGATAGTGCACGAAGTCACTGTTGGCGATGGTTTCGCCGAAGAACTGATCATTGTAGAAGAAGTTGCAGCTCAGACGCTCGATGAACTCGCCCAGCGCCGAGCACAACGCAGCTTCCTTGGTAGCGCCCTTGCCGTTGGTGAAACACATCGGCGACGCGGCATCGCGGATGTGCAGCGACCACACGTGCGGCACGATGTTACGCCACGAGGCGATCTCGATCTTCATGCCGAGCGCCTCGAGGGTGCCGGTCATGTTGGCAATGGTCCGCTCCAGCGGCATGTCCTTGCCTTCGATCCAGGTCTCGCTGCTCTCGACGGTGCCACCCATCAGCAGCGCCTGGGCGTCCTCGTCGATGTTCTCGACCACCTCGATCTGGAACTCGGGATTGTTCTGGATCACCCGCTTGACCGAGCAGCGCTCGATGGAACGCAGGATGCCGGTACGATCCTTGTCGGACAGGTCGCTGGGCAGCTCGACCTGGATGCGGAAGATCTGGTTGTAGCGGTTCTCCGGGTCGACGATGTTGTTCTGCGACAGCCGGATGTTCTCGGTGGGGATGTCCCGGGCGTTGCAGTACACCCGCACGAAGTAGGCGGCGCACAGTGCCGAGGAGGCCAGGAAGTAGTCGAACGGCCCCGGCGCGGAGCCGTCGCCCTTGTAGCGGATCGGCTGATCGGTGATGACGCTGAAATCGTCGAACTTCGCTTCCTGACGCAGGTTTTCGAGGTAATTGACCTTGATTTCCATGGAAAAAGCCGGATTGGTGACTGGAAGCGCCCGCAGGCGAATGGGCGCCATTATCCAGCTTTTCGCCGGTGTCGTCTTGGGCGGGGGCTGAAAAATCGCCGCCCGGGCAGGCCACGGCCGGGCAGCGTGGTCAACCCCATGCATGGGACCCGCCAAGTGCTTGATTCCCGTCCCGCTGCCTGGGCGTGACGCCGACATGGCGCCTACACTGGAACCTTCGCGCCCTGCTGCTGCCAACGGGGCCGAGACACGAGAAAAGGAGTTTCGCATGGCACTCACGCCGTCCAACATGATCGACCTGGGCTCGTCGATGCCGGCCTTCCGGCTGCCGGATGCCGAGGGCGAGGAAGTCGCCAGCGACGAGCTGGCCGGCCAGCCGCTGCTGGTGGCCTTCATCTGCAACCACTGCCCGTTCGTCCAGCATATCGCCGACGCCTTCTCCGCGTTCGGCCGCGAGTATCAGGAACGCGGGCTGGCCGTGGTGGCGATCAACAGCAACGACTTCCACAGCCAGCCGGACGACAGCCCGGCGAAGATGTGCGAGGAGATCCGCCACCGGGAATACACCTTCCCCTACCTGGTGGACGAGAGCCAGGAAGTGGCGCGCGCCTTCGGTGCCGCCTGCACGCCGGACTTCTTTCTTTTCGACCGCGAGCACAAGCTGGCCTACCGCGGCCAGTTCGATGACAGCCGCCCGAGCAAGGACACCCCGGTGACCGGCGAGGCCCTACGTGCCGCCGCCGATGCGGTGCTGGCCGGCAAGGCACCGAGCGAAGACCAGAAGCCGGCCATCGGCTGCAACATCAAGTGGAAGTGATCGACCGCGGTGCATGACGACCAGAGGCGTCATGCACCCGGCACCAGCTAAATCCGCCGAACCGCTGCCGGGTGTTGAACTACGCTCGTTGACAGACCCCGGCATTCGAGGCGGCATTCATGTCCCGACGCATCCTCATCCTCCAGGGCCACCCCGACGCCAGCGAGCCTCACCTGTGCCATGCGCTGGCACAGCACTATCTGGAAGGCGCGGAAGCGACCGGGCACAGCGTGCGCGTGATCGATGTGGGCACGCTGGACTTTCCGCTGCTGCGCAGCCGCCGTGCCTGGGAAAACGAACCGCTGCCGGAGGCGCTGCGCGAGTCACAGACCGCCATCGCCTGGGCCGAGCATCTCGTGCTGTTCTTTCCGCTTTGGCTGGGTGACATGCCGGCGCTGTTCAAGGGATTTCTCGAGCAGGTGGCCCGCCCGGGGTTCGCCTTTGCGCCCGGCGCCACCTCCCCGTTCGCGGCCAAGGGGCTCTCCGGACGCTCGGCCCGGGTCGTGGTCACCATGGGCATGCCGGCACTGGTCTACGAACACTTCTATCGCGCCCACAGCGTCAAGTCGCTGGAACGCAATGTTCTCGGCTTCGTGGGCATCGCCCCGATCGAGGCCACGCTCATCGGCCAGGTCGAGTCGCTCAGCGAACGTGCCCTGCGTGCCTGGTTCGAACGCCTGCACGAGATGGGCCGCTGGGCACGCTGAACCGTCAGCGGCCCCCGGTCACGTCGATGAAGGTGCCGGTGGTATAGGACGCGTTGTCGGAAAGCAGCCAGAGAATCGCCCGAGCGACTTCCTCGGCCTCGCCACCCCGGCGCATCGGCACACTGTCCTTGAGCCGGTCGACTCGCCCGGGCTCCCCGCCACTGGCGTGGATATCGGTATAAATGATGCCGGGACGCACGGCATTGACGCGGATCCCCTCGTCGGCCACTTCCCTGGCCAGCCCCAGCGTGAAGGTATCGACGGCCCCCTTGGTGGCGGCATAGTCGACATACTCGTTCGGGGCACCGACCCGCGCGGCGACGGAGGACAGGTTGACAATGGCACCGCCGTTGCCGCCCTGGGCGGTGGACATGCGACGGATCGCCTCCCGGGCACACAGGAAGCTGCCGGTCACGTTGACGGCCAGGAGGCGAGTCAGCCGCGCCGCATCCATGTCGGCGACCCGGCACTGCTGCTCGAGAATGCCGGCATTGTTGACCAGCGCGGTGACCGCTCCCAGTTCGCGGTCGACGCGCTCGAACAGCCGCACCACCTCGCCCTCGTCGGCAACATCGGCCTGCACGGCGATGGCTCGGCCGCCGGCGGCGACGATCTCCTCGGCCAGCGCCTCGGCGGCCTCGCGGTTGCCCCGATAGTTGACGCACACCCCGTAGCCTGCGGCCGCCCCGAGACGGGCCGTCGCCACGCCGATTCCCCGGCTCCCCCCGGTTACCAGCATTACCTGATTCATCACGCCTCCTGCCCGAATAAAGGCTCCATACCTTGCGCGAGCCCGGGGCATTCGGCAAGCAGCACCCATCAGCCGTGCTCGGCGCACACCGGAAAGCCGGTCTCCTCGCAGATCGCCTCGAAGGCCCCGGCGTCCCGTTCGCTGAAGAAGCACAGGATCACCTCCGGTGCGTCTTCAGACGTCGCCTCGGCCAGCACGTCGATGACGACCCGCGCGGCCTCGTCGAACGGATAGCCATAGACGCCGGTGGAGATCGCCGGGAAGGCGATGCTGCGGCAGTCATGTTCGTCGGCCAGCGCCAGGGCGTTACGATAGCAGTTGGCGAGCAGGTGCGACTTGTCCTTCGTCTTCGCATACACCGGCCCGACGGTGTGGATCACGTAGCGTGCCGGCAGGTTGAAGCCATCGGTCAGCGCCACCTCGCCGTCCGGCAGGCCGTCGGGCCAGTCGGTCTCGCGCAGGCGCCGGCAGGCCTGCTTGAGCTCGGGGCCGGCGGCCCGGTGGATGGCGCCGTCCACGCCGCCACCGCCCATCAGCGAGTGGTTGGCGGCATTGACGATGGCATCCACCTCGAGCCGGGTGATGTCGCCGGTGGTCACGCGGACACGGCATTCGCTGGACATCGACGTCATGGGTCCTCCCTGGGGTTCACGTCACTTGCTCGAGCCACTGCTGGAGCTGCGGACCCGGCAGTGCCCCGGACTGGCGGGCGATCTCGCGCCCCTCGCGAAAGACGATCAGCGTGGGAATGCTGCGGATGCCGAAGCGCCCGGCCAGCCGCGGATGGGCCTCGGTATCGAGCTTGGCGAAGCGCAGGCGCGGCTCGAGCGCCTCGGCGGTCTGCGCGAAGATCGGCGCCATCATCTTGCAGGGCCCGCACCAGGCGGCCCAGAAGTCCACCACCACGGGCAGCTCGCTGCGCTCGACCAGTGCCGAGTAGTTCTCCTCGGTCAGCTCGACGACCTCGCCCGTGAACAGCCGCCGCTTGCAGCGCCCGCACTGGGGCGCGTCGTGCAGGCGGGCGATGGCCACGCGGTTGATCGCCAGGCAGTGTGGGCAGCCCAGTTGCATCATTTCGGTCATTGCCGTCTCCCGGATCGATAGCCATTCCCAGATATGGCGCGAAACGCCTGTCCGATCAAGGGCCGTGTGACTTTCCAGCGCCATCGGCGACCAGTAGCATCGTGTTTCCGTCCGTTACCGTCTGGAGAACATGCAATGCCCCGACTGCGCCTGGGATTCGTGGGGATCGGCCTCATGGGAGAGCCGATGGTACGCCGCCTGCTGGGGGCCGGTTTCACGGTGAGTGTCTGGAACCGGACCCCGGCCAAGGCCGAGGCGCTCTCCGGGGCCGGCGCCGAGGTGGCCGCCACCCTGGGCGAGCTGGTCGACAACGTGGACGTGGTGATGCTGTGCCTGGCCAATACGACCGTGGTCGAGACCGTGGTATTCGGCGGGGACGGCGTGGCCTCCCGCGCACGGGCCGACCAGACCCTGATCGACTTCTCCAGCAGCGACCCCCAGGCGACCCGCGAGTTCGCCCGCCGCCTGCACGAGACCTGCGGCACGGCCTGGATCGACGCCCCGGTCTCGGGTGGTGTGGCCGGTGCCGAGGCCGGCAGCCTGGCCATCATGTGCGGCGGCGATGCCCCGCGCATCGAGGCCCTGGCACCGGTGTTCGCCCCGCTGGCGGCCCGCGTGACACGCATGGGACCGGTGGGCAGCGGGCAGGTCACCAAGGTCTGCAACCAGATGATCGTCGGCTGCAACGCACTGGTCGTCGCCGAAATGATGGCCCTGGCCCGCGCCAGCGGCGTCGATGCCGAGCGCCTCCCCGAGGCGCTGGCCGGCGGCTTCGCGGACTCGACGCCGTTTCGCATCCTGGCGCCGCGCATGGCGGCCGAGACCTTCGAAACGCCGGCCTGGCACGTGCGCACCCTGCTCAAGGATCTGGACATGGCCGTCGAACAGGGCCGGCGTTGCGCCAGTGCCACGCCGATGACCGGCCTGGCCGATCAACTGCTGCGCCAGCATGCCGACCAGGGCTTCGCCGATGCCGACCCGGCGACGTTGATTCTGCGTTATGCCGGAAACTTACCCGCGACCGAAAGTCCTGCATAATAACGCGACGTTACGCCACACGTGACGCTTCTCCCACGACCGGCCCGCGGTTTCCCCTCGTGCCGGTCGTGGGCGTAGAATCATGGCAAACATTCTCGAGCCGGACGTGATGCCTGACCGTCGACAACGACTGCCCATTCCGCTTCTCAGCGCTTTCGCCAGCCTGTTCCTGCTGACCGGCACGGGGCTGTGGTTGCTCGCGCGAGCCGAGGACCTGCCGCGGATCGATACGCTGATCGTCGAGTATCGCCCCGTACTGCTCGTGCTGCTGCTCGCCGCCTTTCTGGTACTCAGCCTGCTGGTGATCAGGCGTCAGTTCATTCGCCCGCTCAATGAACTGGTGAGCTATGTGCGGGCCCAGCAGGCAGGCAACCCGGCACCACCGCCCGAACACCTGCAGCAACGCCGCGACGATATCGGCTACCTCGCCCGCGAGATCGCCAAGCTGCTGCATTCGCTGCACGACAAGAATCAGCAGCTCCACGCCCAGACCCTCAACGACCCGCTGACCGGGCTGGGCAACCGCCGCCTGCTGGAACAACGTCTCGAGATCGCCCTGCCGCTGAGCCGGCGCCGCATGACCCCGCTGTCGGCACTGATGATCGATGTCGACCATTTCAAGCAGTACAACGATTATTACGGCCACCCCGCGGGTGATGCATGCCTCAAGGAAATTGCCGACGTCCTGCGTGACATCTTCCGCCGCGAGACCGATATCGTGGTACGCCTCGGCGGAGAAGAGTTTCTGGTGGTCCTGCTCGACAACCAGCTCGATGACGCCACGCGTCTGGCCGAAGCCATGCGCAGCATGCTGCAGGCCGTCGGCATCCCTCACGCCCGCTCACCGGCCGCCAACGTGGTTACCGTCAGCATCGGCGTGGCTACCGCCCCGCCCGGTACACCGATCGATCTGGAGAGTCTGCTGGCCTGCGCCGACGAGGCGCTCTACGCCTGCAAGGCGGCCGGCCGCAACTGCATCATCGGCCGCTGCGTCGACGCCGAGATCGAAGAGCCGGTCGACACCTCGCCGTAACCCATGTCCCGCCGATTGCCGGCGTCATCATCCCTCGGCTCACTCCCCGGCCGGATAGTGAACCAGATTGTGAAAGCGCGCCCTCGCCTCGTGAGGGTTGCGATAGGCATGGGTCTGCGCCGCGTCGAGCTGGAGGACATCGCCGGCGCTGGCTGTCTGCCAACGTCCGGCCTCGGCCACCTCCAGCGCCCCCTCGATCACGATCACATGCTCCACTACCCCCACACCGTGCGGGCTCGATTCGCTACAGGCGCCGGGTTCGAGGTCGATCGCGAACATTTCCAGGCGCCAGCGCGGGTCGAAGGGAATCAGCACCCGCATGTGCATGCCGGCGCTGTCGCTGAGTACCGCCTGAGGCTCGGCCGACGGCGCCGCTGCGGGTTCCGCCAGGAACGCCGAGAACGAGCCTTCCAGGCCGCCGGCGATTTTCCATAGCGTGGCTACCGTCGGGCTCGACTCGCCACGCTCGATCTGCCCCAGCATCGCCTTGCTGACGCCGGTCGCTTCGGCAGTACGGGCCAGGCTCCAGCCACGCGCCTGGCGCAGGGCCTTCAATGTCACCGCGATATGCTGTGTCGGGTCGGGCACGGCATGCCTCCTTGTCGTTCGCTCGAGGTTCCTGGGCGAGGTCGGCCGAGCATTGTACGCGATAGCGCACGGTGCTATCGTCGCCGCACCGTGCGCTATAACGCACAACCGTGATACCGGAGACGCCCATGTTCACCCCCTCCACCCTGCGCGATCTTTCTCCGTCGGCACTCGTCGCCGGTTTCGTGGCGGTCCTGGTCGGCTATACCAGCTCGGCGGTGATCATCTTCCAGGCGGCAGAAGCTGCCGGCGCCGGCCCGGCGCAGATCGGCGCCTGGCTGAGCATGCTGGGACTGGGTATGGGCGTTACCTCTCTGGGCCTGTCGCTCTACTATCGCCAGCCAATACTCACCGCCTGGTCGACCCCCGGCGCGGCTCTGCTCGCCACCAGTCTGCCCGGCTACAGCCTGCCCGAGGCAATCGGCGTGTTCCTGTTCTCGGCCGCGCTGGTGCTGCTCTGCGGAGTCACCGGGCTGTTCGCACGTCTCATGCAGCGCATTCCGCCGTCGATCGCCGCGGCCATGCTGGCCGGCGTATTGCTGCGTTTCGGGATCGATGCCTTCGCCGCCCTGCGCGTCGACTTTCCGCTGGTCGGGGCGATGTGCGCCGCCTACCTGATCGGCAAGCGCTGGCTGCCCCGTTACACTATCCTGCTGGTACTGGCGGTCGGCCTGGGGGTGGCCTGGGCCGCCGGCGATATCGAGACACAGCGCACGGCGCTGCGCTTCGCCAAGCCGACCTTCATCATGCCGGCGTTATCGCCGGCGGCACTGATCGGCGTGGGCATCCCGCTGTTCGTGGTCAGCATGGCCTCGCAGAACGCCCCGGGCGTGGCAACCCTGCGTGCCGCGGGTTATACCGCGCCGGTATCGCCGCTGATGATCTGGACCGGTCTCGCCACCCTGGTGCTGGCGCCATTCGGCGGATTCTCAGTGTGCCTTGCGGCGATCACCGCAGCGATCTGCATGGGTCCGGAAGCGCATCCCGACCCGGCACGCCGCTACACGGCCGCCGCCGCCGCGGGCGGCTTCTATCTGCTGGCCGGGGTGTTCGGCGGCTCGATCGGCACCCTGTTCGACGCCCTGCCCCAGCCGCTGATCGCCACCGTCGCCGGCCTCGCCCTGCTCTCGACGATCGGCAACAGCCTGCATCAGGCCCTCGATGACGCCAGCGAGCGCGAGGCGGCGGTGGTGACCTTCCTGATCACCGCGTCCCACATTACGCTGCTGGGCGTGGGCGCGGCGTTCTGGGGCCTGATCGGCGGGTTGACGGTTCTGGCGTTGCGGCGGCGCCCGGCACGCCGCGACACCGCCCCTGCCGACGCCAGTCCGGCGCCTCGGAGCAGCTAGCCACGAGCGTTCAAGCCGAACGCGGCGCCGCATTCGGCTCCGGAATCACGTCCACCGCCACATCCAGCGTGTGCTCGCCGCCACCGCTCATCACGCCACTGAGCGGCGGTACGTCGGCATAGTCCCGCCCCCAGCCGACGACGATGTGCTGCTCGCCGGGCACGCTGCCGTTGGTGGGGTCGATTTCCAGCCAGCCCCAGCCCGGCAGGAATACCGCCAGCCAGGCGTGCGACGCGTCGGCGCCCACCAGTCTGGCCTGCCCGGGCGGCGGCAGCGTTTCCAGGTAGCCGCTGACATAGCGTGCCGCCAGCCCCAGCGACCGCAGGCAACCGATCGCCAGATGCGCGAAGTCCTGACACACGCCCCGCCGCTCGTCGAGCACGTCCATCAGTGGCGTGGCCAGCGTGGTGAATGCCGCATCGTAGGTGAAGTCCGCATGGATGCGCCGGTTGAGATCGAGCACGGCGTCGAGCAGCGAGCGCCCGGGTGGGAAACTGGGCTCGGCGTACGCCGCCAGCCGCGAGTGCCGGCGGATGAACGGCGAGTCGAGCCGGAACTGGCGTGCCGCCAGGCAGCCTCCGTCGACGCCATGGGCCTGGGCTTCCCGGTCGGCCTGCCAGTCACCGGCGGCCGTCATCGAAGGTGCGGGTCGCGGCAGGGTCTCGAGCCGGGTACGCACGGTGACCTCGAGGCCCGAGTGAATGTCCTGGATCGCGAAGTACAGCACCCGGTTGCCGAAGAAGTCGCGGCGCTCGCTGCAGGCCGCCGGGCGCGGCTCGATCGCCACCTGCGAGGCCTCGCAATGCTGCCAGGGCAGTTCGCGCGGCAGCATGCGCGCCTCGTTGTGACACAGTGTCACCGGCGCGCTGTAAGTGTAGCGGGTGGTGTGCCGCAGACGATAGATCACGGCTGCACCTGCATCTTGATCAGCTGGCGCGGCGCCTCGACGTGGCTGAAGTGGCTGTGGGCGACGGCGTCGGAGAGTTTTTCCAGCGGCTCGAGCAGCGCGACGAACAGCGCCGTCAAGGCTTCGCGGGCCTCGACCGAATCGTGGACGCGGGACAGCATGTCGATATCGGCGAGTTGCAGCGTACTCGAGGCCTGGAGGATCAGTCGCTGCTCCTGGCGCCGGTACGGCGTGCCCGATGCCCCGCTCTGCGGCAGGCGTTCGATCTGGCGGCACAGCCGCTTGAGCATGTAGCCCACCGAACGCGGGTTGCCCTCGTCGAACAGCAGCAAATCGAGGATCGCCGTGGGATGCAGCTCGCTGCGGTAGCGCCGGCGATAGGCGGTGACGTTGTCGGTGGTGGCCAGCACCACCTCCCACAGCGCCACGCCCGGCTCGCGGGCCTCGATCAGCGCCAGCTGCAGCAGCTCCAGGCTGTGCAGCACACGCTCGATGAAACGTCCGATATCCATGAAACGCCAGCCGAAGTGGTGCGGCATGGTCTCGTTGCATAGCCCGAAGAAGGCCGACAGCTGGGTGACGACCTCCTCGCAGGCGCGCCGTCCGGCGCTCGCCGAGGGCACCGGCGACAGCGCATTGATGTGGCGGCGCAGATGGTTGAGCACGCGCCAGGCGTCGTCTCCCAGATGGTCGCGCACCGCCCGGCAGTTGCGCAGCATCGGCTGGAAGCAGGCCGGCAGCCCCGCCGGCTGGTCGTCCTCGAGGAGCGTCAGCAGGGTCGCACGCAGGTCGCCGAAGCGTCGCTCGGCGGCGGCCGCCGCGGGCCACTTCAGCGTCAATGCCTCGAACAGGTCGGCGAGGCTGATGTCGGCATACTCCTGCTGGTCCTGCTCGAGCAGACGCAGCAGGGCCTCGCGCAACAGCCGCGCGCGCACGTCGAGACGCTCGCCGTAGCGTCCCAGCCAGAACAGGCTGTCGGCGACCCGGCTCGGCAGATCGACGCCATCGCGGGTGACCACGATCGGTCCGGCGGCCTGACGCAGCAGACTGACGTGCGGCTGCGGCTTCTCGGCCAGCACCCAGACATCCTTGACCACCTCGCTGGCCAGCGACGGTGTCCCGGGGCTGCCGACCCAGGCGAGCCCGCCCGGCATCGCCCGGTAGTCCCAGTCACCGTCGTGTTCGCCCGGCTCGCGGGTCACGAAGGCACGCAGGTTGAACGGCGCGGGATGCAGGCGGTGTTCGGCCTCGTCGTAGACCGGTGCGGTGGCGGGCATGATCGGCCGCTGGGCCACGTAGCGGGTCGGCCGCGCGATCACCGCCTTGCGCAGTGCCTGCGCCTGGTCCCGGCTCAGGCTCGACACCTCGACGAGCCGGGCGCCCGGCTCGATGCCGCGAATCACCAGGGTATCGAACTCGGCAAGCACCGCCTCCAGCGAGGCCGGGTCGCCGCACCACCAGCTTTCGGGTGTGGCCAGCGCAAGCGGCTCGCCGAGCAGGCGCTGGCAGAGTGCGGGCAGGTACGGCGCGAGCCCCGGGTGCTCGAGCACGCTCACCCCCAACGGATTGGACAGCGCCACGCCGCCGCTGCGCGCCGCCTGCACCAGGCCGGGCACCCCGATCAACGAGTCGCCGCGCAGCTCCAGCGGGTCACACCAGGCATCCTCGAGCCGGCGCAGGATCACGTCGATCGGCTTGAGCCCGCCCAGGGTGCGCATCCACACCCGTTCGTCGCGCACCACCAGATCCAGGCTCTCGACCAACGGAAGATTCATGTAGTTGGCCAGGTAGGCGTGCTCGAAGTAGCTGTCGCTGTCCGGCCCCGGCGTCAGCAGCACCACGTGGGGCTGATCGCGATGCAGGGGCGACAGCGAGGCCAGGGTGCGATGCTCGGCCTCGAGGAACCCGGCCAGGCGACGCAGCGGCGCCTCGCGATAGAGGTTGGGCATGGCGCGGGCAAGGATGATGCGGTTTTCCAGTGCATAGCCGGCGCCCGACGGCGCCTGGACCCGGTCGGCGATCACCCGCCAGCGACCCTCGGCATCGAGCACCAGGTCGATGCCGTGGAAGATCAGCCCCGACGGCGTGCCGGCGGCCTCGCCGGCAGGCTCGCCCCCCCGGTCGCAGGCCAGCAGAAAGCCGGGATGCTCGAAGATCAGTTCGGGCGGCAGCACGCCCTCGTCGATCAGCCGACGGGGCCCGTAGAGGTCGGCGAACAGCGCATCGAGCAGCCGACTGCGCTGGGTCAGGCCGGCCTCGAGTTCGCGCCAGGTCGCGGGGTCGATCGCCAGCGGCAGCGGGTCGACCCGCCAGGTACGCAGGCGGCCGCGCGCGTCGTCGTGGACATTGAAGGTGACACCGTTCTCGTAGAGCAGGCGCTGGACCTCATCGGAGCGCTCGGCGAGCCCCGCCTCGCCGAGCGACGCCAGCGCCTCGAGCAGCCCGCGCCAGTGCGGGCGCAGGCGCCCTTCGCCATCGAGCAGGACGTCATGGCCCGTGCCGTGGGGGTAATCGCCGAGGAACGCCTCGAGCGCCTGCGCCGCCTCGGGCGACAGCGGCGCATCGAGCGCGAGGGCATCGCGCAGTCGCGCGGCATCCGGCAGACCGGGAACATCGTGACCCAGCATCGAGAGAGGCCCGTGAGGTGATGAAAGCCGACGTCATGATACCGCGTTTGCCGTCCGGCAAAGCGTCGATCTACGCGCCGGCACGACGACATATGTCGTACCTCGACGCTCCCGCCCCCCCGATCCCCGGGCCGGCCGTTCACGGCATGCGTCGCAGGTCCAGGGTCATGGGCATCTCCAGGCTTGGCGCCTCGGGCGGTGCGCTCATGGCCCCCTGAGTATGGCCTTCGGCCCGGAAACGCGCCAGACGCCGCGCCTCGGCCTCATTGGCGTTGACCGGAAAGGTCTCGTAGTTGCGTCCGGCCGGGTGCGAGACGTGGTAGGTGCAGCCCCCCACCGAGCGCGCGTTCCAGGTATCGACGACGTCGAAGACCAGCGGCGCCTGCACCGGAATCCGCGGATGCAGCGCCGACGGCGGCTGCCAGGCCCGAAAGCGCACCCCGGCGACCGCCTCGCCGACCCGACCGGTGGGCGTCAGCGGCACCCGACGGCCGTTGCAGGTCACCGCGTAGCGATCGCCGCTCATGCCCTCGACGCGGACCTGCACGCGTTCCACCGAAGAGTCGACGTAGCGCGCGGTGCCGCCGCCGGCGTTCTCCTCGCCGAGCACGTGCCAGGGCTCGATCGCCTGGCGCAGCTCGAGCCGAACGTCACGGTAGGCCACCCGGCCGTGCACCGGGAAGCGGAACTCCAGAAACGGCGCGAACCACTCTTGCCGGAAGTCGAAGCCGTGACGCCGCAGGTCGTCGAGCACGTCGCCGAGATCGTTCCACAGGCAGTGCGGGAGCAGCCAGCGGTCGTGCAGCGCCGTACCCCAGCGTACCAGCTTGCCGCGATACGGGCGCTCCCAGCAGCGCGCCACCAGGGCGCGGATCAGCAGCATCTGCATCAGGCTCATGCGGGCATGGGGCGGCATCTCGAAGGCGCGCAGCTCGACCAGCCCCAGCCGGCCGGTCTCGCTGTCCGGCGAATAGAGCTTGTCGATGCAGAACTCGGCGCGATGGGTGTTGCCGGTGATGTCGGTGAGCAGGTGGCGCAGCAGGCGATCGACCAGCCACGGCTGGGGCACCTCGCCCTCGGGCATCTGCGAGAGCGCGATCTCCAGCTCGTAGAGCGCCTCGTGGCGGGCCTCGTCCACCCGCGGCGCCTGGCTGGTGGGGCCGATGAACAGCCCCGAGAACAGGTACGACAGGCTGGGATGATGCTGCCAGTAGGTGAGCAGGCTGCCCAGCAGGTCGGGGCGGCGCAAAAACGGCGAATCGGCGGGCGTCGCACCGCCCAGGGTGACGTGATTGCCGCCGCCGGTGCCGGTGTGACGGCCGTCGAGCATGAACTTCTCGGTGCCCAGCCGCGACTGCCGGGCCTGTTCGTAGAGGGTCTCGGTATGGGCGACCAGCGAGGGCCAGTCCTCGGCCGGCATGATGTTGACCTCGATCACCCCGGGGTCGGGGGTGATCAGGAACTTCGCCAGACGCGGATCGGCCGGCGGCGGATACCCCTCGACGATCACCGGCATGGCGAGTTCGGCGGCAGTGTCCTCGATGCTCGCCACCAGATCGAGGTAGTGCTCGAGCCGGGTCAGCGGCGGCATGAAGACGTGCACCCGACCGTCACGCGGCTCGACGCAGAGGCTGGTGTGGATGACGCGGTCCTCGCGGTCGTCCTCGGGCGAGGCCTGGGCCTGCCACGTTTCGTCGTCGGATTCGTGATGCAGGCCGTGCCCGGCATCGCCGCCCTGACGCTCGCGCAGCTCGCTGTAGCGGCGCATCACCTCGCCGTGAATGTCGCCGAGCACCTGGCGAAACTCGAACAGCGACTGCGGGTGGGGCGAATCCGGACGCTCGACCCACGGCAGCGCGCTCAGCGGCAGGCGCAGGCCCATCGGCGAATCGCCGGGAATCAGGTAGAGATGGTCGCGCCTGAGCGGCCAGTCGCCGGTTTCCCAGGCATGCGCGCGTGTCCGCGAATGACGCAGCGGCAGCGCGAAGCCGGTGGCCTCGCCCAGCCCCCGCTCGAGCAGCTGGCCCAGCCGGCGGCGCTCCTCGTCATCGTCGAGATCGTAATCGCGCGGGTCGACGTTGACCGGCAGCGTGCGCTCGCGCCACAGGTAGTAGTAGGCGTCCTCGTAACCGGGGATCAGGTGGCGGGGATCGAGCCCCAGGCGCCGCGTCAGGGCCTCGGCGAAGCGCCGGGCGTCGCCGAGCGTGTGGCGCCCCGCCTGGCGGGCGTCGGCGAGCAGCGTCTCGTCGCGCCACAGCGGCACGCCGTCGCGGCGCCAGTAGCAGGCCAGCGCCCAGCGCGGCAGCGACTCGCCGGGATACCACTTGCCCTGGTGGGTGTGCAGCAGCCCGCCCGGGGCGAAGCGCCGCCGCAGGCGCTTGAGCAGATCGCCGGCCAGCCGGCGCTTGTGGGGTCCGAGGGCGGCGGTGTTCCACTCCTCGCCATCCATGTCGTCGATCGACACGAAGGTCGGCTCGCCGCCCAGGGTCAGGCGCACGTCGCCGGCCGCGAGGCGTTCGTCGACGGCCTCGCCGAGCGCCATGATCTCGGCCCACTGGGTTTCGCTGTAGGGCTTGGTGACCCGCGGCTCCTCGTGGATACGCTCGACGTGCATGGTGACGTCGAACTCGACCTCGCACTCGTCGGAGAAGCCGCTGATCGGCGCCGCGCTGGAAGGCTCGGGAGTGGCCGCTAGGGGAATGTGCCCTTCCCCGGCCAGCAGGCCCGAGGTCGGGTCCAGCCCTACCCAGCCGGCCCCGGGGATGAACACCTCGGTCCAGGCATGCAGGTCGGTGAAGTCGACCTCGGTGCCTGACGGGCCGTCGAGCGCCTTGACGTCGGCGGCGAGCTGGATCAGGTAGCCGGACACGAAGCGTGCCGCCAGCCCCAGGTGACGCAGGATCTGCACCAGCAGCCAGGCGCTGTCGCGGCACGAGCCGCTGGCGTTGGCAAGCGTCTCCTCGCAGCTCTGGACCCCGGGTTCCATGCGCACCAGATAGGCGATGTCACGCTGCAGACGCTGATTGAGATCGACCAGGAAATCGACCGAACCGCGGGCTTCGGGCGCTACGGCGCTCAGCCAGTCGCGCAGCCGGGGCCCCGCCTCGCGCACCTCGAGATACGGCGCCAGCTCCTTGGCCAGCGCCTCGGGATAAGCGAAGGGAAACGTCTCGGCGTAGGGCTCGACGAAAAAGTCGAAGGGATTGATCACGGTCATCGGCGCGATGAGCTCGATGTCGACCGTCAGCTGCGTGAGCGTTTCGGGAAACACCGCGCGGGCGATGAAGTTGCCGAAGGGATCCTGCTGCCAGTTGAGGAAGTGGGGGCCGCCACCGATGGTCAGCGAATAGGCCTCGACCGGGGTCCGGCAATGCGGGGCGGGTCTCAGGCGGATCAGGTGCGGCGAGAGATTGACCGGGCGATCGAAGTGGTAACTCGTGTGGTGCTGCAAGGCGACGCGAATCGTCATGGCGACCCCCGTTGGCGCGGCGGATACCGGGACTACCGGCGGATGCCTTCACTATCGGCCGAGGTCCCACCCAGCACAACCTGCAACATTTGGCATCAACTCGCATCAACGCTTGACGAGAGGCGGTCACCCACAAACTGGTATAGCTTTAAAAAAGCCCCCGCGGCGTGTAACGGACCGAAATCGCGACCCGCTTGCCGGTCGCCTGCCGAGGTAACGCCCATGAGTCTCATCGATTGGCAGAACTACCGCAGCAAGGGTTTCTACGACGAGCTCCTGGCGGCCCCCGGCCAGCCCCGCCCCGCGGCCCGGGAACTCTGCGACATCCTCGCCGGCTTCACGCCACAGGATCTGTCGGAGCGCAAGGCCGCCGCCGAGATCGCCATCCAGACCATGGGCATCACCTTCACGGTCTATTCCGAGGGCAGCATGATCGACCGCGCCTGGCCGTTCGACATCGTCCCGCGGATCATCCCCGCCGACGAGTGGCGGCGCACCGAGGCCGGGCTCAAGCAGCGCGTCGAGGCGCTCAACCTGTTCATCGACGATCTCTACCACGACCAGCGCATCGTCAGGGACAAGGTGCTGCCCGCCGAGGTGCTGGCCCAGTCGGTCAACTTCCGCCCGCAGTGTCGCGGCATCGACCCGCCCCACCACGTCTGGGCGCACATCTGCGGCTCGGACCTGGTCCGCGACGCCGACGGCACCCTCTATGTCCTCGAGGACAACCTGCGCGTACCCTCGGGGGTCTCCTACATGCTCGAGAACCGCAACGTCACCAAGCGGGTGCTGCCCGAGGTCTTCGCCACCGGCCGCATCCTACCGGTGGACGACTACTGCGCCCAGCTCTACGACATGCTGGCCAGCCTCTCGCCGCGCCCTCACGACGAGCCGCAGGTGGTGGTGCTGACCCCCGGGATCTACAACTCTGCCTACTACGAGCATGCCTATCTGGCCCAGCAGATGGGTGTCGAGCTGGTCCAGGGCTCGGACCTGGTGGTCGATGACGACGACATCGTCTACATGCGCACCATCGAGGGGCTGACCCGGGTCGACGTCATCTACCGCCGCATCGACGACCTGTTCCTCGACCCCGAGGTCTTCAATCCCGAGTCCACCCTGGGGGTCGCCGGGCTGATGCGCGCCTGGCGCGCCGGCAAGGTGGCGCTGGCCAATGCACCCGGCGCCGGGGTCGCCGACGACAAGGTGGTCTACGCCTTCGTGCCGAAGATCATCCGCTACTACCTCGATCAGGAGGCCATCCTGCCCAACGTGCCCAGCTACCTGTGCATGTTCGAGAAGGATCGCCGCTACGTGCTCGACCACCTCGATGAACTGGTGGTCAAGCCGGCCAACGAGTCGGGCGGCTACGGCATGCTGATCGGCCCCCGCGCCACGCCGACCCAGCGTGCCGAGTTCGCCGAGCGTATCCAGGCCGACCCGCGCAACTACATGGCCCAGCCGACGCTCAATCTGTCGACCGCACCGACCCTCTGCGACGGCCACGCCGAACCGCGCCACGTCGACCTGCGGCCGTTCATCCTGTCCGGCACCGACATTCAGGTCACCACCGGGGGGCTGACACGGGTGGCGCTGGTCAAGGATTCGCTGGTCGTGAACTCCTCGCAGGGCGGGGGTAGCAAGGACACCTGGATCGTCGAGACCGACGGGGAGTGAATGCCATGCTGTCGCGAGTCGCCGAGAACCTCTACTGGATGGCGCGCTACCTCGAGCGTGCCGAGGACACCGCACGCCTGGTCAGCGTGAACAGCCACCTGCTGCTCGACCTGCCCCATCAGACGGCCCTGGGCTGGTCGACGCTGATCGACATCACCGGCAGCGACGAGACCTTCGCCGTGCTGCACGACCGGCGCAACGAGAAGAATGTCGTGCATTTTCTCTGCGTGGAGCGCGAGAACCCGGGCTCGATCCTCTCCTCGCTGGCCGGCGCCCGCGAGAACCTGCGCACCACCCGCGACGTGGTCTCCCGCGAGATCTGGGAGCAGATCAACGAGATGTATCTGGAGGTTCGCGACCAGGCCGAGCACGGCCTCGCGCCACGGCGTCGCGACGGCTTCCTCAAGCGCCTGATCCGCGGCTGCCAGACGCTCACCGGATTGATCGAGGGCACGCTGAGCCATTCGGCGGCACGCACCTTCATCGAGATCGGCCGCCATCTCGAGCGGGCCGACATGACCACCCGCATCCTCGACGTGCGCTCGGGCAACCTGCTGCCCAAGGATCCGGAAGAACTGCGCCCCTTCGAGAACCTGCAGTGGATGAGCGTGCTCAAGTCGCTGACCGCCTACCAGATGTACCGCCAGCAGGTCCGCCTGCGGGTCCGCGGGCCGGACGTGCTGCGCTTCCTGCTCCAGGACCAGCACTTCCCGCGGGCGGTGGCGAGAAGCCTCGAGGCGCTGGCCTGGGAGCTGCAGTCGCTGCCCCGTCACGACCGCGCCCTGGCGGCGGCGGCGCTGGTTCGTGCCGACGTCCTCGAGGCCGACATGCAGGCTCTGGCGCGCTCCCCGGACGAGCTGCACGCCTTCATCGACGAGCTGCAGATCGGCTTCAATACCCTCCACGAGGCCATCGCCACGGCCTATTTCGCGCGTCTCGAGGACACCCCGCGCGGCCTGGTGCCGGCGGAAGAGGATGACGAGGAAGCCGACTAGGCGTGATCTCTCGGCAGGTTGTTCATCCGGGACCCTACAATTACCCTCCGATTAGCCGGGTCGGGAACTCCCGTGAACGACCCGATGGGTTGACCCACCTAGCCCGAGGCCTGATGGACCAGCCGATGCACATGGGCCAGCTTGTCGCGAATCGTCGGGGTGACCACCTCGGGCACCAGATCGGTCAGCCCCATCTCGCGATTGAGCTCGTTGGCGGCGAGCCCCACCTGCTGAAAGGCCGAGAGCATGCGTGGCAGGCTGGCGTCATGGTCGATCCCCGAGAAGCCCAGGTGATGGGCCGTGTCAAGCACCGCGACGATATCCAGGTAGAAGGCGAAGGTTTCGGCGAAGTCCTCCCACGGGTGCATGGCGGCGTAGGCGGACACGAAGTCCGCCGGCCAGCCGGCGGGGGGCCCGGCTTCGTAGTAACGCTCCAGCGCCTCGCCGTAACTCGGCGCCGCCGGGTCGCCGAAGATCTCGCGAAAGGCGTCCTCGTCACGGCCCTTGACCAGCAGGTCCCAGTAATAGTGGCCGATCTCGTGGCGAAAATGCCCGATCAGGGTGCGATGAGACTCGTTCATGTCGACGCGCAGCCGTTCGCGCTCGACGTCGTCGGCCTCCTTGACGTTGATGGTGATATGCCCGCCGGCATGCCCGGTATACACCCGCTCGCTGCCTGCGGTGCTGCGCCAGAGCCCGGCATCCGGCAGCGCATCGGCCATGAACGAGAAGCTCAGCGGCGGATCGAAGCCCTCATCGGCGGTGCCGTGCGGCAGCGCCAGCAGGTCGAGGGTGTAGAACAGCCGCCGCTTGGCCGCCTCGAGTGCCGCCCAGCGCTCGCGGTGTCCCTCGATCGACAGGTCGGGCACCACGTCGTTGTAGCGACAGCAGTCGCACAGCGCCTCGGCCCGGCCGTCGACGATGGCGACCAGCCGGTTGCAGACGTCGTGGTCGGCATAGTTGCCGCACTTGAGCAGTGCCGCGCCGCAGTCCTCGTGCAGGCAGCTGTAGCCGCCCTCCGCCAGGGACTCGAGCGCACTGATGCGAGCGCACCCCGGGCACCAGCCGACCTCGTGGCCGCAGGCCAGGCAGTGGGTATTGTCGAAGAACAGCCTGGCCCCGCAGACACACTCATAGGTTTTCATGCCGAACTCCCGTTGGCGCTATCCCGTGCTCTTTCTGGATAGTCGCTAACGGGGCGGCTGGCAATCGGCGCTTCGCGCGCCGCAAGGGCTCAGCCGTCGTCGCGCAGGGTGCGCATGTGGCCGTCGCGCTCCATCGCCTGGTGCCAGCCGAGCGCCTGTTCCAGGCAGTGCGGCGTATGGCCGCCCCGCCGGCAGGCCGCCTCGAAGTAGCGATGCAGGGCCGGCCGATAGGCCGGATCGGCGCAGTTCTCGATGATCAGCGGCGCCCGCTCGCGAGGCGCCAGGCCACGCAGGTCCGCCAGGCCATGCTCGGTCACCAGGATGTCGACGTCGTGCTCGGTATGATCGACATGGCTGACGAAGGGCACCAGGCTCGACACATCGCCGCCCTTGGCCAGCGACTTGGTGATGAACACTGCCAGCTGGGCGTTGCGGGCGAAGTCCCCGGAGCCACCGATGCCGTTCATCATCCGCGTGCCGCAGACATGCGTGGAGTTGACGTTGCCGTAGATGTCCGCCTCCAGTGCCGTGTTGACGGCGATCACGCCCAGCCGCCGCACGATGCCGGGATGATTCGAGAGCTCCTGGGGGCGCAGGATCAGCCGGTCACGATACTTGTCGAGGTTGCGCCAGACCGCCTCGCCACGCGCCTCGGACAGGGTGATCGAGCAGCCGGAGGCATAGTCGAGCTTGCCGGCATCGAACAGGTCGAAGGTGGAATCCTGCAGCACCTCGGAGTACATGGTCAGATGCTCGAAGGGGCCGTTGGCCAGGCCGGTCATCACCGCGTTGGCCATGGTCCCGATCCCCGCCTGCAGCGGCAGCAGCGAGCGGGACAAGCGCCCGGCTTCCACCTCGGCGGCGAAGAACGCCATCAGGTGATCGGCAATGCGCTGGGTGTCGACGTCGGGCGGCAGCACCGTGGACGGGCTGTCACGGCCGTCGGTCACCACGATGGCGGCGATCCGGCTCGGGTCGATGGGGATGTAGGGCGTGCCGATCCGCGAGTCGGGCGCCACCACCGGAATCGGCGTGCGGTTGGGACGCATCTGCGGAATGTAGATATCGTGCAGCCCCTCGAGTTCGGCGGGTGCCGAGAGGTTGAGCTCGATGATCACCTGCTTGGCGAGGATCGCGTAGCTGGCCGAGTTGCCCACCGAGGTGGTCGGCACGATGCCGCCCTCCTCGGTGATCGCCGCGGCCTCGACCACCGCCACGTCCAGATCCTGGAGCTGATGGTTGCGCAGCAGCTCGACGGTCTCCGAGAGGTGCTGGTCGATGAACATCACCTCGCCGTTGTTGATCGCCCGACGCAGGGTGGCATCGACCTGGAACGGCATGCGCCGGGAGAGCACATGGGCCTCGGTCAGCTGCTTGTCGAGATCGTTGCCCAGCGAGGCGCCGGTCATCAGGGTGATCGACAGCGGGTCGTGCCGCGCTCGCTCGGCCAGCGCCAGCGGGACCGCCTTGGCCTCGCCGGCCCGGGTGAAACCGCTCATGCCGACCGTCATGCCATTCTCGATCAGGGCGGCGGCTTCCTCGGCGCTGCGCTTGAGTGACTCCCAACCCGGCAGGCGGCAACGTGCCCCGATACTGGCTACGGTCATGCTGGTCTCTCCGTCAATGGCAAGGAACGCGTGACACGAACGTGTCGACAATAAAATGATTGCATGCTAACGAGGCGTCCGCCAATCCCTTGGTAGTAAGACCTTGGTATAAGCTCTTCATCCTGGCCTGGCCAGTGTCCGGCATCGGCGACCCTGCGCCGCTTGCGAAAGCCGTGGTATTCTGCCGATGAAATCGACGACCAGGAGCCGGCATGCCTCGGATGATCGACGTCGCCACGGCCCAGTACCCGATCGAGGCCTTCCACGACATGGGCGAGTTCCATGCCAAGGCCGAGCGCTGGGTCCAGAACGCCGTGAACCACGGCGCCGAATTGCTGGTGCTGCCCGAGTACGGCGGCATGGAGCTCGCCTCGCTGCTGCCCGCTCCCGTTCGCGATGACCTGCGCGCCCAGCGCGAGGCGCTGCAGGCGCTGCGCGAGGAGGCACTCGCCACCTGGTGGTCACTGGTGGAACGCCACGCCGTCACCCTGCTCGCCCCGTCGATGCCCTGGCGCATCGCACCGGATCGCTACGTCAATCGTGCCTGGCTGCTTGCCCCCGGGCGATCCGGCTTTCAGGACAAGCAGCTCATGACCCGCTTCGAGCGCGGCCAGTGGGGCATCGCGCCCGGCGATCCCGATCATGGCGGCGGGCTCAAGGTCTTCGATACGCCGGTCGGGCGCCTGGGGGTGCTGATCTGCTACGACAGCGAGTTCCCGCTGCTGGCCCGCCGCCTGGTCGAGGCCGGCGCGGAGCTGCTGCTGGTGCCCAGCTGTACCGACACCGAAGCCGGCTATCACCGGGTCCGCTGGTGCGCCCAGGCCCGCGCCATCGAACAGCAGGTCGCGGTGATCCACTCGCCGACCAGCGGCGAGGCCCTGTGGTCGCCGGCGGTGGACATCAACATCGGCCGGGCCGCGGTCTACACCCCCTGCGACCACGGCTTTCCACCCGACGGCGTGCTGACCCGCGCCCACGACGACACCCCCGGCTGGCAGTTCGCCCGCCTGGATCTCGATGCCATCGCCGCGCTGCGCGAGACCGGACAGGTCGACAATCATGCCGACTGGCAGCGCCAGCTGACACGCCTGGAAATACCGATCGAGACCGTGCGCCTGCGCTGAGATCACGGATTTTTGCCGCGCTCACGGCTTGCCCGTACAATGCCTCGAATCGCCGAACCAGGCCCGTTAACGAGTCACTGAAGGAAACGCCGGACCCATGCGCGCCAGCCAACTGTTGATCGCCACCCTCAAGGAAGTTCCCGCCGACGCCGAGGTCGTCAGTCATCAGCTGATGCTGCGCGCCGGGATGATTCGCCGCCTGACCTCGGGTCTCTACACCTGGCTGCCGGTCGGCCTGCGTACCCTGCGCAAGGTCGAGCGCATCGTCCGCGAGGAGATGGATCGCGCCGGTGCCCAGGAGGTGCTGATGCCGGCCGTCCAACCCGCCGAGCTGTGGCAGGAATCCGGCCGCTGGGAGCAGTACGGGCCGGAACTGCTGCGGCTCAAGGACCGCCACGACCGCGACTACTGCGTCGGCCCGACCCACGAGGAGGTGATCACCGACCTGGTGCGCCGCGAGATCGCCAGCTACAAGCAGCTGCCGGCCAACTTCTACCAGATCCAGACCAAGTTCCGCGACGAGATCCGGCCGCGCTTCGGCGTGATGCGCTCGCGCGAGTTCATCATGAAGGACGCCTACTCCTTCCATGTCGACGAAGCCTCGCTGATGGCCACCTACCAGGTGATGTACGACGCCTATGTGCGCATCTTCACCCGCCTGGGGCTCGACTTCCGCCCGGTGATCGCCGACAACGGTTCCATCGGCGGCACCGGCTCCCACGAGTTTCACGTGCTGGCAGACTCCGGCGAGGACGACATCGTCTTCTCCACCGAGTCCGACTACGCCGCCAACATGGAAAAGGCCGAGGCGCTGGCGCCCCAGGGCGAGCGCCCCGCCCCCACCGAGGAGCTGCGCCTGGTCGACACGCCGGACGCCAAGACCATCGCTGCGCTGGTCGAGCAGCATGACCTGCCGATCGAGAAAACCATCAAGACGCTGATGGTGCATGCCGCCGAGGGTGGCCTGATCGCCCTGCTGGTCCGCGGCGACCATGAACTCAACGAGGTCAAGGCCGAGAACCTGCCCGAGGTCGCCAGCCCGCTGACCATGGCCAGCGAGGAAGAGATCCGTGCCGTGGTGGGCGCCGGGCCCGGTTCGCTCGGCCCGGTGAACCTGAACATGCCGATCATCATCGACCGCAGCGTGGCAATGATGAGCGACTTCGGCGCCGGCGCCAACATCGACGGCAAGCACTACTTCGGCATCAACTGGGAACGCGACGTGGCCCTGCCTGCCGTCGCCGACCTGCGCAATGTCATCGAGGGCGACGCGTCACCGGACGGCAAGGGCACTCTTTCGATCAAGCGCGGCATCGAGGTCGGCCACGTCTTCCAGCTGGGCACCAAGTACTCCACCGCCATGAACGCCACCGTGCTCGACGAGAGCGGCAAGCCGGCTACCCTGTGGATGGGCTGCTACGGCATCGGCATCACGCGCATCGTCGCCGCGGCGATCGAGCAGAACCACGACGATGCCGGGATCATCTGGCCCAATGCCATCGCCCCGTTCGAGGTGGTACTGGTGCCGATGAACGCCCACAAGTCACAGCGCGTGCGCGAGACCGCCGAGCGGCTCTACGAGATGCTGGTCGGCCAGGGGTTCGATGTGCTGCTCGACGACCGCGACACGCGCCCCGGCGTCAAGTTCAACGATCAGGAGCTGATCGGCATTCCCCACCGCATCGTCATCGGGGACCGCGGCCTCGACAACAACGAGCTGGAATACAAGGGCCGTCGCGACGCGGACAACACCATGATTCCCGCCGACAGCGTGGTCGACTTCCTGCGTGAGCGGCTGGCCGACTGAGCGCCTTGCCGGTCTGCTGCTGGCGCTGAGCCTAGTGCCTTCCGCGACCGCTTCGGCGGCGGAAGGGGCACCGGCAGCGCCCGCTCCTTTGCAGCGCACCCTGGACGCGACCCGGACCGCCACACCATCGGCCGCGGCGGATGCCTGGGTCGCCGCCCTGGCACCACGCCTGGCTTCGCGCCTGCCGGACGCGCACCGCCGTCGCGCCCTGTTGCGGCGGGTCCGGGCGGAGGCTCGCCTGGCCGGCCTCGATCCGCGGATCATCCTCGCCGTGATCCAGGTGGAAAGCGGTTTTCGCGCCGACGCCGAATCGCCCGCGGGCGCCCGGGGCCTCATGCAGGTGATGCCATTCTGGAAGCGCGTGCTGGGGCGAGCCGACGATGACCTGTTCGACCCTGCCACCAACCTGCGCTACGGCTGCACCATTCTCGCCTACTATTTGCGTCAGGAGGGCGGTGATCTCACCCGGGCACTGGCCCGCTATCACGGCTCCCGGGGTCGCACGGATTATCCGGAGCGGGTCATGCGCGCCTGGCAGCGCCACTGGTGGCTGACCGAGCGCCGCTGAGCCGGTCCCGAGCGAACCCTCGCCGTTTTTCGCTGCCCAAGTTCGAGAACCGTCCGCTGACTCGTCGGCCTTCACCCCACAGGAAACCGGCTCGTGATCGCCCTGCTGAAACACGCAACCGCCCGGCTGCTACTGGGCACCTCGCAACTCACCCGCCGCAGCGCCGAACGCCTATTGCCGGCATCGGCGCCTCGGCTGCCGGCCCTGGACATCGATGTCCTGACCGGAGTCGGCACGCATCGCGCGGCCCTGGCCGAAATCGACCGGCTGATCGACGCACGTCGGCCGTTCTCGCTGATCCGCCTGAGCGTCAACAATATCAAGGCCATCAACGAACGCCTGGGGCACGCCATCGGCGATGAACTGCTGGTCTCTCTGGCCCGGCGCCTTCAGCAACTGAGCCTGCACGACGGCCGGGTCTACCGGCTGGGCGGCGACGAATTCCTGATGATCACCGAAGCCACCCTCGGCAACGACCGCTGGCGCGAGACGATCGACCAGCCCCTCGAGCTGGAGGGCACGTCGCTGATCCCCTCGCTGTCGGTGTCGGACCTGCGCTACCCCGAACACGGCCAGGAGAGCCGCCACCTGCTGCGCCGCTCGGGCATCGCCCTGTCGCTGGCCCGGCAGTCGCACGACGGCTATCACGCCTATGAATGCGGGCTGGACCGCCTCCACGAGCGCGAACGTCAGCTGCTCCGCGACATGGTCATGGCGGTACGCGAACAGCAGCTGCGAGTCGTCTACCAGCCCAAGATCCGTATTCGTGATGGGAGCGTGACCGGTTTCGAGGCCCTCATGCAGTGGCAGCACCCGCAGCTCGGCCTGCTGCAGCCGGACGAGTTTCTGCCGCTGGCCGCGGCCTCCGGCCACATGACGCTGCTGGGCGAGTGGCTGCTCCAGCATGTCATCGCCCAGATGGCGGAGTGGCAGGCCCGGCAGAATCCCCAGACCATCGCCGTCAATCTCTCGGCGCTCAACCTGGAGCGCACCGGCTTCGGCACGCTGGTCTCGGCCTGGCTGGCCGACCGCGGTGTCGACCCGCACCAGCTGATGGTGGAGATCACCGAGCAGTCGATGATGCATGACCCGGAACTCACGGCCCGCGGGCTCGCCGAATGGCGGCGCCAGGGCATCCAGATCGCCATCGACGACTTCGGCACCGGTTATTCGTCGCTGACCCAGCTGCGCCAGCTGCCGCTCGATGTGCTCAAGATCGACAAGTCATTCGTGATGGGTATGCTCGAGCAGCCCGAGGACGCGATGATCGTCGATGCCAGCATCGCCCTGGCCCACCGCTTCGGGTTGAGCGTCATCGCCGAGGGCGTGGAAACATCGCAACACCTGAACCGGCTGGCCGCCGCCGGCTGCGACCAGGCCCAGGGCTACCTGATCTCGTCCGGCCTCGAGGCCGATGCGGTGCTCGCCTGGCTGGATCGCTATCGGGAGAGCCCCCTGCTCGCCACGCCGGCCTGACACGGGCACTGGCGGATGGGCGACAAAAGGCACCAACGAAAAAAAGCCGGCCCGAAGGCCGGCGATAGCGGGGCAATTGCCCCTCCCTGACGACATCTATCGATCAACGCGGGCGGCCCGATGAACCGGGGCGACCGCGTGACCCGACACCTCGCACTGTAGCGCAGCACCGCGTCCGGCTTTCTGACCTGAGTCAAGAGCCGGGCACAACATGGCGGCGGGCTTGTCGCCGGGGTCATCCGAACTTCTTGTCCTCGACCTGCGATGCCTCGACATCCGGCGCCAGCGGGTGCCCCTTGGCCAGCTCGGCCCGGGTCGCCTCGCGTACCTCGAGAATCTCGACACTGTAGCTCAGGGTCTGCCCAGCCAACGGATGGTTGGCATCCACGGTCACCCGGCTGTCATCGACATCGACGATCGTCACCACCCGCGGGCCGTCCGGCCCCTGGGCCTGAAAGCGCATGCCCGGCGCCAGCGCCTCGACGCCGCCGAAGGCGCTGCGCGCCACTGTCTGCACCCGCGCCTCGTCACGCAGGCCATAGGCATCGGCGGGCGCCAGCGTCACCGTCAGGCGGTCGCCGGCCGCGTGGCCGTCGAGCGCCCGCTCGAGACCGGCCACGATGTTGTCGTGGCCATGCAGGTACTCCAGCGGCGACTCGCGCCGCCGCGAGTCATCGAGCATCTCGCCGTCGGCATTGCGCAGGGTGTAGTGCAGGGTCACCACCTGCTGGGCGGTAATGGACATGAAAGCCTCCGGTCAGGCAGGGAAAAGAGGAAGGTCGGACTCGGGCTGTCAGGAGCGGCGCAGTTGCGAGATGGGCAAGTCCACGGCCTGCTGGCCGTGCAGAAGGTTGAGCAGCACGATGGCGCGTTCCTCGCCCTTGCGGCGCTCGAAGACCGCCTGCAACTGCCGGAACGGCCCCTCGCAGATTTCCACGACGTCGCCGGCCCGAAAATAGACGTTGATTTCACGCTCGTCCGCCGTGGCGGCGGCGTTGTGGCGCAACGCATCGACCAGGGCGTCGTCGACCGGCAGGGGCTGGTCGCCGAACGTCACCAGACGCAGCACGCCCCGGGTGGAGCGGATCGGCCGCCAGTTGCTGGCCAACCGGTCGAGCCGGATGAACAGGTAATAGGGAAACAGCGGCTCATCGACCCAGCACAACCGGCCCCGGCGCTTCTTCTGGACCTGCAGCACCGGATGAAAGATCTCGTAGCCCTGGTTGGCCAGATTTTCGGTGGCACGAAACGATTCCCCGCCCTTGCACTGAATCAGGTACCAGTGAGGAATGGCCCGGGTATCGATATCCGCGGAAACGCTGTTGGATTCGCTCATCTTGCTCCTGACACCGTGGCTGGGATGCGTCGCGCAGCGGCATTGATTCGACGACGGGGAACCGCGTAAGTTAGCCGCTTGCCGCCACCCCTTCATCCTAACATCGATGACGGCAGCGATCGCCACCGGCATCGCCCGTCCGGCAGGAGACCGATCATGCCCGACTCCCCCCGCCGCTCCTGGCGTCAGGCCCTGAGCGTCTACCGCCGCGCCCCTGTCGTCGCCATGCTGTTTCTCGGCTTTGCCGCCGGCCTGCCGTTCCTGCTGGTCTTCTCGACGCTGACCGCCTGGCTGCGCGATGCCGGCGTCGAGGTCGCGGCGATCGGCTTCTTTTCGTGGATCGGCATGCTGTATTCGATCAAGCTGTTCTGGGCGCCGGTCATCGACCGGCTTCCGCTGCCGATCCTGACCCGCCGCCTGGGCCAGCGCCGCGGCTGGATGCTGCTCGCCCAGCTGGTGATCGCCGGGGCGCTGGCGGCGCTGTCCGGTCTCGACCCGCGCCAGGACCTGCCGCTGGTCGCCGCCTTCGCCCTGCTGGTGGCCTTCGGCTCGGCCACCCAGGACATCGTCATCGACGCCTTCCGCATCGAGTCCGCCGAGGAACGCATCCAGGCGGCGATGGCCTCGACCTACATCATCGGTTATCGCGGCGGCCTGCTGGCCGCCGGTGCCGGCGCCCTGTACATCGCCGACCTGGTGTCCTGGCAGGCCGCCTACCTGACCATGGCCGGGCTGGTCGGCGTGGGCATGCTGACGGTGCTGTCGCGCCCCGAGCCACCGCGCTCGACACTCGGCGTGCCCTGGCAGCAAGAGCCCCGCGTGCGCCACTTCCTGCACGCCCAGCGGCACCGTCCCCGACGCTGGCGGCGCTTCGGCGCCTGGGTGGTGGGCGCGGTGATCTGCCCCTTCACCGACTTCTTCACCCGTTACGGGCGTCAGGCCATCGGGTTGCTGGCACTGATCGGGCTGTTCCGCCTTAGCGACCTGTCGATGGCCGCCATGGCCAACCCGCTGTACATCGACCTGGGCTTCTCGCTGGCCGAGATCGCCAACGTGACCAAGGTGTTCGGCATCGCCATGAGCATCGCCGGCGGGGTGATCGGCGGGCTGCTGGTGGTGCGTTACGGCATCGCCCGGATGCTGCTGGCCGGTGCCGTGCTCGCCGCGGCCACCAACCTGCTGTTCGCCGCGCTGGCCGGCCTGGGTGCCCAGCTGCCCATGCTGGTGGTGACCATCATGGGCGACAACCTGGCCAACGGGCTGGCCAGCACGGTATTCATCGCCTTTCTCTCGAGCCTGACCTCGCGGGCCTACACCGCCACCCAGTATGCGCTGTTCTCGTCGCTGATGACCCTGCCGGGCAAGTTCATCGGCGGCTTTTCCGGGGTGGTGGTGGCCAGCCAGGGCTACGCGGTCTTCTTCCTGTGGGCCACGCTCATCGGCCTGCCGGCGATCGCCCTGGCCTGGTGGCTGGGCCGCGATCCGAGCCTGATCCCGGCGGCCGCCACCGAGGAAGGCGCGGGTTGATCAGCGCTCGGCCAGCCGTCGGCGCTGTTCCGCCAGCCACTTGAGCGCGCCGCGGGTGGCCACCCACTGGTCGCGCATCAGCGCGCGATACTGCCAGGCCTCGGCCTTGGTGCCGGGCTCGGGCACTTCCACGGCCAGCGGTACCGGCCGGGGATTGTCGGCACACAGCATGGCGACGACATGGGCGTTGAGCGCATCGACCGCGTCCAGGGCCTCCTCGGCGGCATCGAAGCGCTCCAGCCGGTACAGCGCCAGCACCCGTCCCATCAGCACGCCGAGCAGCGGTGCCTCGTCGTCGCCCTGGGGCTGATCGCTCAGGGCAAGCGCCTCGCGGTCGCGGCCCTCGCGCAGCAGCTGGTCCAGCACCAGCTCGCGCAGCCCCAGGCTGTCGTTCTCGTCGAGCACCAGCAGGCGCTCGGCCAGCCGCCGGGAGCGCTGCCGATCGCCGCGCTCCATGCCCACCACCAGCGCCAGCCCGGCCCGCAGCAGCACGGCATTGTCGGCCACGTCCCAGACGAAGGGCGCCGCGTGCTCCTCGATCTGCTCCAGCCAGCACTCCAGGCGCGCCGCCAGAGGCGCGAAGAAGCTCTCCGCCATCCACGGCAGGCTGCCGAAGCGGCTGGCCAGCGCCATGCTCAGGGTCTGCACCACGGCCGGGGAATCCAGCCACTCGGGATGGGCGCACAGGGCATTGAGCCAGTCGCCGGCCTGCGGCCAGGGGTCCGCCTGGAAGCCCAGTGCCGCCTCCTCGTCCACGTCGACCCCGAATACCTCGCGCCAGGCAGCGAAGAAGGTGTCCTCGCGCGCCGTCGAGCGGTATTCGGTCCCCTCGTCGCCGACCTCGAACTGCAGGCGCGGGGCGGTGGGCAGGGCCTCGAGCAGCGCCTGGAGCCCCATCAGCGGCTCGGCCAGCGCCTCCTCGGAGTTGACCATCTGCTCGGCCAGGGTCGCGCCGGGGTTGTCGGCCAGGTCGGCCAGGAACTGCAGCTGCTCGCCATCCAGGTCGCCCTGGCGGGCCAGGCGGCGGAACCAGAAGTCCGCCCGTTCGCGGGCCTCCTGCGGATGCCCCTCGTGGAGCAGCAGCATGGCCTCGATGTAGGCCAGGGTCGGCGAATCGGGGAGGGTCTGCTGGGCCCGCACGAAGGCCTCGCGGGCGCTGGCCAGGTCGTCGCTGTCCAGGTGCATCAGGCACAGCCGCTCCAGCGCCACGCCGCGCAGGAACAGCGGCCCCCGCTCGAGGATGGCATCCAGCAGCGCGGCCCGCTTGCGGTTGAAGCCGCGCTCCTGGTAGAGCTCGATCAGCAGCTCGAAGGCCGGCTCGGCCTGCTCGGGCAGGTGATCCCAGTCGGCGGCCTGGAAGAGGGTCTCGAGAACCTGCTGGGCGCGGCCGCGCTGGCCGCCCTCGGCGGCGATCAGGCCGGCTTCCAGCAGGGCCTGGGCGGGCGCCCGGCCGCTTTCCAGCGCCGCCTTGAGGGTATCGCCCTTCCAGTCGCGCAGCGACAGCATCCACATCAGATGCGGCGGCACCGCGCCCGGCAGGCTCACGGCCCCGCAGCAGTGCTTCATCTTGCGCCCCGAGTCGCACCAGCAGGGTTCGTTGCGCCCCGGCCGGGCCAGCGGTTCACAGGCGAAGTCCAGCCGTTCCAGCGGTGTCTGGTTCCACAGCTCCGGCGCCAGTGCCTGCGCCTGGGCGATGTTGCCGCCCAGATACCCGACGCCCTCGTCACGGGCCCAGGCCATCAGCGAGGGATAGTGTTCATCCGCCCGGATCGCCGCCAGGGCGCCCCCGGCATACCCCAGCAGCTGCTCTACCCACATCGCCAGCATTGCACCCCTCCTCGGCAAATCCGACCAGTCTAGCACGCCCCGTGCAGCCGACTCACCAACGCTGGCGCGCCTGCCCCGGCGGTGCTAGGGTAGCGCCCTGTTCCGGTCTGCCTACCCCCGCTCGAGGACTCTTCGCGTTGCGCCTGCCGTTCCGTCGTGACCCATCTTCCCACGAAACCCCGCAGGTACGCCTGGAGCGCGAAGGCCGCGACGAGATCCGACGCATCACCGCCGCCGTGGAGAAGGTCCCCTGGACGGTGAGCCTGCTGCAGATCCTGTGGACCGCTGGCCCGGTGACCCTGCTCGGCGCCTGGGGCGGCTACCTGCTGGGCTACGGCAAGGCGCCCACCGCCGACAACTACATCTTCTTCATCTCCTACACGGTGATCACCGGCGCCGCGGGCATCATCGCCAACCTGGTGCACAACCTCACCGGCGGGCGGCGGGCGGAGCGTACCGCCCAGAAGGTCGAACGTGTCATCAAGAGCCTGCCGGAGCTGCTGCTGGCGACCCGCAACCTGATCGTCGAAAGCCTCGAGGGCGACGCCCGCCGCCGCGAGGCCGCCGCCATGCTGCTGCGCAAGCAGGACCTGTCCCCCGAGGGGGTCGAGCTGGCCGCCATCGAACTGCTCGACGACCGCGACAGCGCGCGCATCATCACCCAGATCGACATCTATCGGCGCGCCGGGCTGCATGCCCGCATCCGCGACCTGGTGGCACGCTACCGCGACGGCCTGGAGCCGCAGTTCGCCGCGATCGCCGAACTCGCGCCGGCCGCCACCACGCTGCTGCGCGAGCGCTTCGAGGGCCGTGCCCCCGACCTGCGGCTGGGCGTACCGCGCGATACCAACTTCATCGAGCGCGTGCTGGCCGCCATCGAGCAGGACAACGAGCTGCTGATGACGCTGCAGGATGTCGAGGAGATGCTGATCCTGGCCTTCGAGCTGATCAGCGGGCGCCGGATCCCCATGCTGACCTTCGAGTACCGCGGCCGCTGGCGGCTGGCCCAGGCGCTGGACGGCCTCGAGGAGGCCCGGGCCCGCTACCGCATCGCCCAGGCCACCGCCCTGTCGCGTCTCAAGGCACTCACCGCCTACCTGGCCGAGCAGTCCGGCACCCTGGTCGAGCATGCCGCCGCCGGGCTGCGCGCCGAGGTGCTGCTCGAGCGTTCGCTGCAGGCCATGGACGCGCTGGCCGAACAGATCCATCACCTGGCGCCGGTGGTGGCCCGGGGCCTGACCGACCGGCGCAGCCAGCTGCGCCAGAAGGCCGACCTGCTGACCAACGCCATCCGCCTCTACAAGTCGGCCTACAACGCCTACGAAGCGGTCGGTCGCAGCCATGCCCAGCTGATCAAGCGCTCCGAGCGCTGGGAACGCATCAGCAGCCGCCTCGGCGATCAGGATACCCGGCTGCGTCTGGGCCCGGGGCGGCGAGGCCTGCGCATCCGCGAACACGTCATCGCCCTGGACGACGCCGCCAAGGCCGAGGTCTGCAAGCATCTCGCCCGCCACCTGAAGGAAGCCGGCATCGAGATGCCGCGTCACGCCCGTGCCCAGCAGGTGGAACGTGACACCCTGCTCACCGTCGGCGTGGACGCCGCCAAGCGCCTGGCAATCGAGATCGCCCTGGCCCTGGAACCCCATATCCAGCTGTCGCACGCGGAGGTCCAGCGCGCCATCAACGGCTCCAACGCCGCCGACTTCGGCCAGCTCGAACCCAACCTGTCGGCCGCCACCAAGGCGGCGCTGGGCTCGGCCATGGTCAAGGAGATCGAGGTCAGCCTTTCGCGTACCGCCGAATCCCTGGCGCTGGCGCTGGTGCGCCACTACCGGGTCGATCTCGACCCCGCCGCCCGGCGCTTTCTGATCGAGCACTACGGCGCCCGCGAACAGACCCTCGACATGCTGGTCAACTACCAGGCCAGCCATGCGCACAGCGACAATCGCGGCGTGAGCTTCCTGAGCCAGCGCCCGCTGGCGATCGGCCCCCCGCGCCGCGACTGGTACCGGGCCCTGGTCCAGGCCAAGCGCGCCCTCGGCTGAAACCGTCAGCCCGGGGATGCACCATCCCTGTCGGCTCGGGCATACTGGACGCCCATCCAGCCATATGGCGCCATACTCACCACCATGCGCTTGATCATCGCCGAAAAGCCCAGCCTGGCCCGCGCCATCGCCGACGCCCTGCCAGGCAGAACGCAGCGCCGGGACGGTGCCCTCGAGGTCGGCGACACCTGGGTCAGCTGGTGCCTCGGCCACCTGCTGGAGCCGGCCCCGCCGGATGCCTATGACCCGCGCTACAAGCAGTGGCGGCTCGACCACCTGCCGATCGTTCCCGAACGCTGGCGTCTGGTGCCGCGTCACAAGGCCCGCGGCCAGCTCAAGGTACTGCGTGACCTGCTCAAGCGCGCCGACAGCCTGGTGCATGCCGGCGATCCGGACCGTGAAGGTCAGCTGCTGGTGCAGGAGGTCATCGAGCACCTCGGCTGGCGGGGGCCGGTGGCGCGGCTGCTGATCAGCGACCTCAACCGGCCGGCGGTGACCCGCGCACTGGCCGCGCTGCAGGACAACCGCCGCTATCAGCCGCTCTACGAGGCGGCCCGGGCGCGTTCGCGGGCCGACTGGCTCTACGGCATCAACCTCTCCCGCGCCTGGACCCTGACCGGCCGCCAGGCGGGGCATGACGGCGTGCTGTCGGTGGGCCGCGTGCAGACGCCGGTACTCGGCCTGGTGGCCCGCCGCGACATCGACATCGCCCGCTTCGAGCCGCGCCCGTATCACGTGCTGTGGGCCGACCTGACGGTGGCCGCCGGCGAGCTGCGTGCCTGGTGGCAGCCGGGGGAACACCACCCGCTCGACGACCAGGGACGCCTGCTCGCCCGGGCCCCGGCCGAGGCGCTGCTGGCCCGGCTGCCCGGCGCCGAGGGGCGGCTGACCCGGCTGGACGCCCGGCGCAAGCGCCAGAGCGCGCCCCTGCCCTATTCGCTGTCGGCCCTGCAGGTCGACGCCGCCCGCCGCCACCGCTTCTCCGCCCAGCAGGTGCTGGATGTCTGCCAGGCGCTCTACGAGCGCCATCAGCTGATCACCTACCCGCGTTCGGACTGCCGCTACCTGCCCGAGGAGCACCGCGCCGGCATGGGCACCCTGCTGGAGCGCGCCGGGGCGGGCGACGCGACCCTGCGCGACTGGCTGGCCGGCACCGACTTCACGCGGCGTCCCCGGGCCTTCGACGATGCCCGGGTCGGCGCGCACCATGCCCTGGCGCCGACCGGCAAGCCCTTCGCGCCCGAGCGCCTGTCGCCCCCGGAAGCGGCGATCTACCGACTGATCGCCCGCAACGTCATCGCCCAGTTCTACCCGATGCTGGAAACCCGCGAGGTCAAGGCCGAGTTCACGATCCTCGACGAGACCTTTCGCGCCCAGGGCCGCGAGATCCTGGTCGCCGGCTGGAAGCCGCTGTTCACCAGCCGCGACGAGGCCCCGCCCCTGCCGGCGCTGACCGAGGGCGAGCCGGTCACGGTGACGAACGCCGACATCGACGACAAGCTGACCCGCCCCCCGGAACCCTTCACCGACGCCAGCCTGATCAAGGCGATGATGAACATCGCCCGCTATGTCGAGGAACCGGCGGTCAAGCGGACCCTGCGCGACACCGACGGCCTGGGCACCGAGGCGACCCGCGCCACGATCATCGAGACGCTGCTCAAGCGCAGCTACCTGGTGCGCCAGAGCGGCAACCTGCGCGCCACCGCCACCGGACACGCCCTGATCCAGGCTCTGCCCGATGCGGCGACACGGCCCGAGCGCACCGCCCTCTGGGAGCAGCGCCTGCGGACCATCGCCGAGGCAGAAGAGGCACCCGGGCCGTTCCTCGAGGGGCTGCTCGCGGACCTGCGCGAGCTGCTGGCCGCCGCCGATGCCGGCCGCATGCGCCAGGCCCTCGGCGAGACCCGCGGCCTGGGGCCGGCACCGAACAAGCCGGCCTCCGGTAAGCCGGCCTCAAAAAAAGCAAAAGCCTCGTCGCGTCGTCGGCGCTCCAGTCAATCCGGCAGTAGTGACATGACCGGCAAGTCCACACGGCGCGGGACGCGCCGCCCCACCCGGCAGGGAGACGACCAATGACCCCCGACCCCCGCTGGCTGATACTCGGCGCCGGTGCCCTCGGTCGGCTGCTGGCGGCACGCCTGGTCGAACGACAGCCCTCGATCCTGATCGGCCGCCGCACCGGCACAAACCCGCTGATCATGACGACCCCGGAGGGGGAAGTTCGCCGGCACGCGGTGGTGCGCCTCGCCCTCGCCGAGGCGCCGCGCCGACCGGCCCTGGTCCACGTCACCACCAAGAGCCACGCGGTGGACGCCGCGCTCGACCAGCTGGCCGCCCGGGTGGCCGCCGATACCCCTGTGGTGCTGTGGCAGAACGGGTTTCAGGCCCAGCCCAGGGCGACCCGGCGCTGGGCCGGCCCGGTACTCTGCGCGGTGACCAGCGAAGGCGCCTACACACACGGCGAGGACGGGGTGGTGCATGCCGGCCATGGTCTGACCCACCTGGGCCACCTCGAGGGTCGCTACCCGGAACTGGCGACACGCACCAGCGCGACCCTGACCGCCGCCGGCCTCGAGACACGGGCCTGCGACGATATCCGCCGCCGGCTGTGGCACAAGCTCGCCGTCAACGCCGCGATCAACCCGCTGGTGGCGATTCACCGCATTCGCAACGGCGAGCTGCGCGCCCAGGCGTATCGTCCTCGTGTCGAGGCGATCGTTGCCGAAGTGGCGACCCTCATGGCCGCCGAACAGATCGAGCCGCCGGAAATCGGCTGGCAGGCCCATGTCTGGGGGGTCATCGAGGGCACGGCCAACAATCGCGCCTCGATGCTGCAGGACGTGCTGGCCGGACGTCGTACCGAGCGCGATGCCATCCTCGGCCCGCTGCTCGAGGCCGCGCGGCGCCACGGCCTGAGCGTACCGGCACTGGAACGACTCCGGGACGACACGCCGCAATAGGACTCAATGCAATAGTTCTCGAAGTGGCAGTCAGGTGTGATCTCTCGGCAGGTTATTCATCCGGAGTCTGCCGTGGGAGCGACTTCAGTCGCGATGAATCTGCCACCAAGATTTCACGTTGGCAAGGCATTAATATAACGGTATAAAAAGCGGGTAAACCCTCGCACCGGTGACCGACGCTCGTGGCAAGCACGGGCGAAGGAGTGGCGGCCGTACGCAAGCGGGGCCGGGAAGTTATCCCCGGCCCCGCTTCCTGCCGCCTGACCTCACCGACGCCGGGTCAGCCGGTGTTGCGAAGCCCCGCCGCGATGCCCGCCATGGTCACCATCAGCGCCCGCGACAGCGCCGGGCTGATCGCCCCGTCGGCATCCCGGTTGCGCTGCAGCAGCTCGGCCTGCAGCCCGTGCAGCGGGTCGATGTAGGGGTTGCGCACGTCGATCGCCTGACGAATCAGCGGCGTCCCCTCGAGCAGCTCCTGCTGGTCGAGGATCGACAGCAGCACGCCGTGCAGGCGCTCGAGGCGCTCGCGCAGGGCGCGACCCAGCTGCTGGAGCGCCGGCTCATCGACCAGGCGCTGCTCGTAGTAGGCGGCGATGCCCAGGTCGGCCTTGGCCAGCAGCATCTCCAGCATGTCCAGATAGGTGCCGAAGAACGGCCAGCGATGGCGCATCTCGCGCAGGCGCTCGAGCCCGTCGGGTTCCTCCAGCCGCCGCGCGAAGGCTTCGCCGCTGCCCAGCCAGGCCGGCAGCATCAGCCGGGTCTGGGTCCAGGCGAAGATCCAGGGGATCGCCCGCAGCGACTCCACCCCGCCTTCCGAACGCCGCTTGGCCGGCCGCGAGCCCAGCGGCAGGCGGCCCAGCGCGCCTTCCGGGGTCACGGCGCGGAAATAGGGGACGAAATCCGGATCCTCGCGCACCACGCTGACATAGGCGCCATGGGCGATCTCGGCCAACCGGTCCATCTCCTCGCGCCACTCGGGCTCGGGGGACGGCGGCGGCAGCAGCGTGGCCTCGAGCACCGCACAGGCGTAGATCTCCATCGAGCGCAGGGCGATGTCCGGCTGGCCGAACTTGAAGCGAATCATCTCGCCCTGCTCGGTGACCCGCAGGCTGCCGTTCACCGATCCCGGAGGCTGCGAGAGGATGGCCGCGTGGGCGGGGCCGCCGCCGCGACCCACGGTACCGCCGCGGCCGTGGAACAGGGTCAGGTCGACACCGTGGCGCCGGCACACCTCGACCAGCGTCTCCTGGGCCCGGTACTGGGCCCAGGCGGCGGCCAGCTGGCCGGCGTCCTTGGCCGAATCCGAGTAGCCGATCATCACCTCCTGACTGTCGCCGGCCATCTCGCGATAGCCGGGCAATGACAGCAGCCGGTCGATCACCTCGCCGGCGCGGTCCAGGTCGTCGAGGGTCTCGAACAGCGGCGCGATGGGCAGGCGCACGTCACCGCCCACCTCCTTCATCAGCAGCGCCACCGCCAGCACGTCGGAGGGCTGGCCGGCCATCGAGATGATGTAGGTCCCCAGCGCCTCGCGGTGTTCCCGGGCGATCACCCGGAAGGTGTCGATCACCTCGCGGGTCTCGGTGGAGCAGTCCCAGCGCCGCGGGATCAGCGGCCGCGGCGACGCCAGCTCCTCGAGCAGGAATGCCTGACGCTGCGACTCGTCCCAGGCCTGATAGTCACCCACGCCCAGGTAGCGGGTCAGCTCGTCGAGCATCTGAGTGTGGCGGCTGGACTCCTGGCGGATGTCCAGCTTGGTCAGCGACACGCCGAACACCGCCACCCGGCGCAGGGTGTCGAGCAGGGCGCCGTTGGCGATGGTGTCCAGCCCCACGTCGCACAGCGAGCGATAACAGGTCAGCAGCGGCGCATAGAGCTGGTCGCGGGTCTCGATGATCGGCCCGCCCTCGAAGCTGCGCCCGTCGAGGCACGCCTTGGCCCAGTCGCGGGTGGCCTCGACCCGCGCCAGCAGCCGCCGGATCAGCGCCCGATAGGGCTCGGGGTCATCGCCGACCTCGGCCTTGAGGGCGCTGTTGGCCTTCCACATCGACAGCTCGGACTTGAGCTGTTCCAGGTCACGCAGGTACAGGTCCGCGGCCATCCAGCGTCCCAGCAGCAGCACCTCGCGGGTGACCCTGGCGGTGACATTGGGGTTGCCGTCGCGATCGCCGCCCATCCAGGAGGCGAAGCGCAGTGGCGAGGCGTCCAGCGGCAGGCGCTCCCCGGCGGCATCCAGCAGCAGGTTGTCGAGGTCGCGGTGGAAGTCGGGTACCGCCTGCCACAGCGAGTTCTCGATCACCGCGAAGCCCCACTTGGCCTCGTCGACCGGCGTCGGCCGCTCGTGACGGATCTCGTCGGTGTGCCAGGCCTGGCTGATCAGCTCCTGAAGACGCCCATGCACCCGGACGGCCTTCTCGGGATAGTCGACCGCGCCCTCCATCGCCGTCAGGCAGTCGTCGATGGCGTCGTACTTCTGGATCAGGGTGCGCCGGATGACCTCGGTGGGATGCGCGGTCAGCACCAGTTCGACGCGCATGCCGGCCAGGGTCTCGATCAACTGGCGCGGCGAGTAGCCGGAGCGCCCGATGCGCTCGAACAGCTCGCCGAGCACCGGCTGGGAGCCCGGCTTGTAGTCCTCGACGCGGCGAAACCGGGCCCGGTAATGCTGCTCGGCGATGTTGGCCAGGTTGAGGAACTGGTTGAAGGCCCGGGTCACCGGCAGCAGGTCCTGATCGGGCAGCGCACGCAGGTACTCGATCAGCTCGCGCTGAGAGCCGCCCTCCCCCTGGCGGCCCCGCTTGGCCAGCCCGCGGATCGCCTCGATCTTGTCGACGAAACCGTCGCCGAGGTCGTCGGCGATGGTATGCCCCAGGCTGTCGCCCAGGATGCGCACGTTGTCGCGCAATGATTCGTGCAGGTCATCACTCATTGTTGTGGCTCTCCTCGGGATGATGATGTTCCCGCCGCTTGGCCTCTTCCCAGTGCCGATCCATCTCCGCCAGGGAGGCCTCGTCGGGCTGCCGGCCGTCGGCGGCCAGCGCTCGCTCGACATGCCGGAAGCGGCGCTCGAACTTGGCATTGGTGGTGCGCAGGGCCTGCTCGGGGTCGGCGCCCAAGCGCCGCGCCAGGTTGACCACGGCAAACAGCAGGTCGCCGACTTCCGCGCGCGCTTCCTCGGTCTCGCCCGCGTCCAGGGCGCCTTCGACCTCGCCGAGTTCCTCGCGGATCTTGGCCAGCACGCCCTGCTCGTCGGGCCAGTCGAAGCCCACCCGGGCGGCGCGCTTGCTCAGCTTGGCGGCGCGCGACAGCGCCGGCAGCGTGCGCGGCACATCGTCGAGCACCGAGACGGCATCACGTTCACGGCGCTCGTCGGCCTTCAGCGCCTCCCAGCGGGACTTGACCTGACGCGTCTCGACCTCGGCCGCGCTCACGCCCTCGCGACGCGAGGCCAGGGTACCCTCGGGGAAGACATGTGGATGGCGGGCGAGCATCTTGGCGGTCAGGGCGTCGACCACGTCGTAAAAGTCGAAGCGTCCCTCCTCCTCGGCGAACCGGCTGTAGTAGACCACCTGGAACAGCAGATCGCCCAGCTCGCCGGGCAGCTCGTCGTAGGCCCGGCGTTCGATGGCATCGGCCACCTCGTAGGCTTCCTCGAGGGTGTGGGGGACGATCGAGTCCCAGTCCTGCTTGACGTCCCAGGGGCAGCCCTGGACGGGATCGCGCAGCACCGCCATCAGGGTCAGCAGGTCGTCGAGATCATGGCGATGAGCGCTCATGGCCGTCCTCCCTTGCCGGCGCCGTTGCGCAGGCGCTTGACGTCGATGACGTTGGGCAGCTGCTGGATGCGCGAGAAGATCCGCCCCAGCGACTCCAGGCCGTCGACCTCGAGGGTAATGTGCAGCCGCGCGACGTTGTCGTCCTTGTTGGTCCGGGTGTTGACGCCGAGCACATTGACCCGGTCGTGGCTGAGCACATGGGTCACGTCGCGCAGCAGCCCGGAACGGTCCCAGGCCTCGATCTCGATGTCCACCGGGTACTGGGTGCGTGCCTGGTCGCCCCACTCCACGTCGACGATGCGCCCCGGCTCCTCGCTGCGCAACTGCAGGATGTTCGGGCAGTCCTGGCGGTGGATGGTGACACCGCGCCCCTGGGTGATGTAGCCGATGATCTGTTCGCCGGGCACCGGGTGGCAGCAGTTGGCCATGATGGTCTTGAGATTGCCCACGCCGAGCACGGTGATGCCCTCGCCGGGGCTCTTCGGCGAGCGCCGGGGCTTGGCCAGCAGGCGGTCGAGCTGCTCCTCGTCATCGGTGTCGCCGAACAGCTGCTGGGCCTGGTGCAGCACCTGACCGATGCGCAGATCGCCCGCGCCGATGGCCGCGTACATGTCGTCGGGCGAGCCGTAGTTGACCGCGCCGGCCAGGGTGGCGAGATCCAGTCCCTCGAGGTCGAGGCGCCGGAACTCCTTCTCGAACAGCGCCCGGCCCTCCTCGAGATTCTGCTCCCGGGCCTGATGCTTGAACCAGGACTGGATCTTGGACCGCGCCCGGGAGGTCTTGACGTAACCCAGGCTGGGGTTGAGCCAGTCGCGGCTGGGGCCGCCGCGGGTGGCGGTGAGAATCTCGACCTGCTGGCCGGTCTTCAGGCGGTAGGTCAGCGGCACGATGCGACCGTCGACCTTGGCCCCCCGGCAGCGATGGCCGATCTCGGTATGCACGCGGTAGGCGAAGTCGATCGGCGTGGCGACCCGCGGCAGGTCGATGACATGCCCGTCGGGGGTGAACACGTAGATGCGATCCGGCGCCACGTCGCTGGACAGCCCCTCGCGCAGGTCGCCGAGGTCGCCCACCTCGTCCTGCCACTCCAGCACCTGGCGCAGCCAGGCGATCTTCTCCTCGTAGCTGCGGCTCTTGCCGCCCACGTCGTGGCCCTTGTAGCGCCAGTGGGCGCAGACCCCCAGCTCGGCCTCCTCGTGCATGGCGAAGGTGCGAATCTGGATCTCCAGCACCTTGTTCTCGGGGCCGATGAGCGCGGTGTGCAGCGACTGGTAGCCGTTCTTCTTGGGATTGGCGATGTAGTCGTCGAACTCGTTGGGCACGTGATGCCAGCGCGAATGCACGATGCCCAGCGCGGTGTAGCAGTCGGCCACCTCGGGCACCAGGATGCGCACGGCACGCACGTCGTAGACCTGCGAGAAGTCGATGTGCTTGCGCTTCATCTTGCGCCAGATGGAATAGATGTGCTTGGCGCGGCCGCTGACCTCGTAGCGATGGATATGATTCTGCTCGAGCAGCTGCTTGAGGGTGGCCACCACGTCCTGGATGTAGTGATCGCGATCCACGCGCTTCTCGGCCAGCAGCCGGGCGATGGTCTTGTAGTCGTCCTCGTGCAGGTAACGGAACGACAGGTCCTCGAGCTCCCATTTGAGGTGACCGATGCCCAGCCGGTGGGCCAGCGGCGCATAGATGTCGAACACCTCCCGGGCCACGCTGAGCTGCTTCTCGCGCGGGGCCTCCCGCACCTGACGCAGGGCACAGGTGCGCTCGGCGATCTTGATCAGCGCCACCCGCACATCGTCGATCATGGTCACCAGCATCTTGCGCAGGTTCTCCTGCTGATTGTGCTGGGACATGCCGTGGCTGGGCGTCTGCTGCTGGCTGATCGCGGCCATGTTGAGCACGCCATCGATCAGCCGGGCCACCCCGGCACCGAAGCGCTTCTCGATCGCCACGAGGGCGATCTGCCCCTCGCGCACGGCGCGATAGAGCACGGCGGCTTCCAGCGCTTCCTGATCGAGACGCAGCTCGCCGAGGATGTCCGCCATCTCCAGCCCGGTGCGGAAGCTGGAGCCATCTTCCAGCCACGCCTTGTGGGGCTTTTCCGTCTCGCGGGCGAGGCGCCGGGACAGCTCGCAGGCCGACTTGAGCTCGTCCACGTCGCGCAGGGTGACATCCTCCTGCAGGCGCGCCAGCCAGCGGTCGATATCGACCTGCCCGTCGCCGTCGAGGGGTTGATCTTCGCGAACCTTGACCATGATTGTCTGGGTGCCTCTTCCTATTGTTCGATGTGGCGATATCGCCCCATCCGCTCATCCTGCGCGTTCGAACAGCAGCATCGACTCGAGATGGGCGGTCTGCGGGAACATGTCGGCCACGGCGGCGCGACGCAGCCGATAGCCGCCATGCACGAGACGTGCCGCATCACGGGCCAGGGTCGCCGGATCACAGGCCACGTAGAGCACGCGCGGCACCGCCGACGACGCCAGGGCGTCACAGGCCGCCTCGGCACCCTCGCGGGGCGGGTCCAGCACCACGATGTCGGGTGCGTCGCGCCAGTCGGGGGCGATGCCGAGGTCGTGGATCCGCGCCGTGACATTGCCCAGGCCGTTGGCGAGCGCATTGTCACGCAGCCGCTGCACCATCGCGGCGCTGCCCTCCAGTGCCGTCACCTCGCCGACCCGGGTCGCCAGCGGCAGCGAGAAATTGCCGATGCCGGCGAACAGGTCGTGGACGCGCTCGTCGCCCGATGGTGCCAGCCACGCCAGCGCCCGCTGCACCAGCTGCCGGTTGACGTCGGCATTGACCTGCAGAAAGTCGCCCGGCGCGAATGCCAGGGTGACGTCGCGGGCCCCTCCCTTCAGGGTATAGCGCAGCGTTCCGGGCTTGCCGAGCCAGCGCCAGAGCGGCTGCTCGCGACCCACCAGCCAGGCCACCGCCACGCCGTTGGCCTCGCCCCAGGCCTCCCAGCGCCGGGCATCCTCGGCCTGCTCGCGAAGCTGGCGCACCACGACGACCCGCTCCGTCTCGCCGGCGACCAGTTCCAGATGGCCGACGTGCCGCGGGGCCGTCAGGGTCGGCAGCAGGGCGCGCAGCGGCGCGATCAGCGACGCCAGCTCGGGGGTCAGCACCGGGCAGTCGACGACGTCGACCAGGTGATGGCTGCCTCGCGCCCGGAATCCGAGATGCACCTCGCCGGCCTTGTCGCAGCGCACGCCGAGGCGCGCCCGGCGCCGATAGCCCAGCGGGGCTCCCGCCAGCAGCTCGATGGTCTCGGGCGCCGCGACCCCCTGGCGGCGCAGCTGGTCGGCCAGCACCTCGCGCTTGTGCTCGTGCTGGGCCACGACGGCCAGGTGCTGCAGGTCGCAGCCACCGCAACGGCCGTAGACCGCGCAGGGGGGCGCCACTCTCGCTGCCGCCGTGATCAGCCGCTCGCGAACATGTGCCTCGTCGTAGCGCTTGCGCGAGGCATGCACCGCCACCGCCACCCGCTCGCCGGGCAGGGCATCGCTGACGAACAGGGTCTTGCCGGCCGCGTCGCGCGCCACGCCGCGGCCGTCATGCGAGAGGCGCTCGATCTCCACCGCCCCTCCGGATACGGTGGTGCCGTCCGGTGTCGCCGGCCCCTGACGGTTCCGGTGCGCCTTGCGCGGCGTGCGCCGCTCGCCCAGTCGACTCATGTCAGGCCTCGGGGGCGAACAGGCCCGTGGACAGGTAGCGGTCGCCCCGGTCGCAGACGATGAACACGATCACCGCATTCTCGACCTGCTCGGCGATGCGCAGCGCGCCGGCCAGCGCGCCGCCCGAGGAGACGCCGGCGAGGATGCCTTCCTCGCGCGCCAGACGGCGCATGTGTTCCTCGGCCTCGTGCTGGCCGATGTCGAGCACCGTATCGACCCGCGAGGCCTCGAAGATGCTCGGCAGGTATTCCTGCGGCCAGCGGCGGATGCCGGCGATGCTGGCGCCATCCTCGGGCTGCAGACCGACGATCTGGACCTGCGGATTGCGCTCCTTGAGATAGCGCGACACGCCCATGATCGTGCCGGTAGTGCCCATCGAGCTGACGAAGTGGGTGATGCCGCCGGCGGTCTGCTCCCAGAGTTCCGGCCCCGTGGTGCGATAGTGCGCCAGGGGGTTGTCCGGGTTGGCGAACTGGTTGAGCGGCTTGCCTTCGCCCCGGGCAACCATCTCGTCGGCCAGGTCGCGGGCGCCTTCCATGCCCTGCTCCTTGGTCACCGTGATCAACTTGGCGCCGTAGGCCGCCATGGCCTGCTTGCGCTCGCTGGAGGCGCTGTCGGGCATGATCAGCACCATGCGATAGCCCTTGATGGCGGCGGCCATCGCCAGGGCGATGCCGGTGTTGCCCGAGGTGGCCTCGATCAGGGTGTCGCCGGGGGCGATCTCGCCCCGGGCCTCGGCTTCGCGAATCATCGACAGGGCCGGACGGTCCTTGACCGAGCCCGCCGGGTTGTTGCCCTCCAGCTTGGCCAGCAGCGTGTTGTTGCGACCGGCTCCGATACGCTGCAGGCGGACCAGCGGCGTGTTGCCGACGACATCCTCGAGGGTGGGGAAGTGCATGACGGTTTCCTTCTGCGCCGGGGCGAGCTGTCATTCGGCGAGCGCCCGAACGGTGAATAAGAACTTGCCGCATTATATCGCCGCCGCCCGGTGGTGGACAGGCGGGGGGCCGGTCTGTGGCATACTGGCGACCCATGAAACGGCTTCGGAATCTCGTCCCATGACCCTGTGGTTGCGCCTGCTGCTGGCCTTGCTGGTCATTCCCTGGCTGCTGATGCTGGCGCTGGGCGGCTGGCAGTTTGCCGCGGACGACCGCCAGCGCCGCGAGGCGCTGGTGACCCGCATCGAGGACGGCGTCAGGCTGCTTGCGCCCGCCCTCGCCGAGGCCCGTGACACGGCGACGCCGACGCCCCCGGCGGCGCTGCTCGAGCGGCTGACCCGGCTGACGGACGTGGCCGAGGTCCGCTGGCGCGATGACGTCTCGACACCCGCCCCGCCTCCCGCCCGGGCAAGCCTGGTCCGACGGGACGGGCAGGCGCATGTGATCGTGCCGCTGCCCGAGGCGGCCGCACCCGCCGCCCGGCTGGACGTGACGCTTCGCGATGGCGCCCTGAGCCTGCCGCGCTACCGGCAGCTGGCCGGCTGGTCGATCGCCCTGACCCTGGCCATGCTGATGCTGGGCCTCACCGCCCTGCTCGTCCCCCGCCGGGCCCTGGCGACCCTCGCCGAACAGCGCCACGTCCTCGAGCGGTTGCGGGCCGGCGACCGCCGCGCACGCCTGCCGACCGAGGGCCCCCGCGAGCTGGCCCTGCTCTCCCGGGCCATCAACGGGCTCGCCGATACCCTGGTCTCCGGCCGCCACGGCGACACGCCGGTGACCACGGAGCTGCGCGCCTCGCTGCAGACCATCGAGCGCCAGAATGCCGAACTCGAGAACGCGCGCCAGCAGGCCCAGGAGGCCAACCGCGTGAAGTCGGAGTTCCTCGCCAACGTCAGTCACGAGATTCGCACGCCGCTCAACGGCATCATCGGCTTCTGTCGCCTGCTCGAGCGCAGCCCGCTGGAGGCACGCCAGCAGGAGTGGCTGGAGAATGTCACCCTGGCGGCCGACAACCTGCTGTCACTGGTCAACGGTATCCTCGACTTCTCCAAGCTCGAGGCCGGCAAGCTGTCGCTCGATACGACCAGCCTCGATATCGCCGAGATCATCGACGAGGTCCTGCTCCTCCAGGCCCCCGCGGCCCAGGACAAGGATCTCGAGATGCTGGGTCTGGTCTATGATGACGTCCCGGCGACACTGTCGGGCGATCCGCTGCGTATCCGCCAGATCCTCACCAACCTGGTCCACAATGCCATCAAGTTCACCGACCACGGCGAAATCCTGGTTCGCGTCCAGGTCGAGGCGGAGCACGGCAGCGACATCGTGCTGGGCATTCGCGTCAGCGATACCGGCATCGGCCTGGCCGAGGAGGTTCGCGACCAGCTGTTCCAGCCGTTCGTGCAGGGCGAGAGCAGCCGCCTCAGCCACCCCGGCGGCACCGGCCTGGGGCTGATGATCTGTCGCAAGCTCCTCGACCAGATGCACGGCGACATCCGCGCCGACAGCACGCCCGAGGGCGGGACCACCTTCCACGTGACCCTGCCGCTGGGCGTGGTGACAGCGGCCGACGAACGTCGCCCGGTGCTCGACCTCGGCGGGCGGCGGCTGGTGCTCCGCGAGCCGCACACGCCCAGTCGTCGCGCCCTCGCCCATCTATTGCAGCGGGCCGGTGCCGAAGTGAGGGTGCTTGAACGGCCGGCGACGGCCGAGTCCCTGCCGGCGGACACGGACCTGGTGATCGAGGCCGTATCGGCGGGGATCGACCCGGCGACCCGGACGCGCCTGGAACAGCTGCCCTGCCCCGTGCTGTTGCTGGGCAGGAGCGAACCCCGCGAGCTGGAAACCAGTGGCCTGCCCGACACCATTCGCTGGTTCACCAAGCCGCTGACGCGGGCACGCCTGGCCGCCGCCCTCAACGGGCTGCTGCCGCCCCCGGCCCATCCGCCGGCGCCGATCGCCGCCGGGGCATCCCGGGCAACGGCGCCGGGCACCCGCGTGATGATCGTCGACGACATCGCCTCCAACCGCCTGCTGGTCAGCGAGCTGTTGCGTCAACGCGGCATCGAGGGCGCGCTCGAGGCCGACAGCGGCGAGGCGGCCCTGGCCCAGGCCCGTCGGCAGAGCGTCGACCTGGTACTGATGGACATCCGCATGCCGGGCATGGACGGCATCGCCACCACGGCGGCACTGCGACGACTGGGCGGCGCATGGCGTCATTGTCCGATCGTCGCGCTGACCGCTCACGCCCGGGCCGAGGACACCCGCTCGCTGCTGGATTCCGGCATGCAGGCCGTGCTGACCAAGCCACTCGACGAGCACGCCCTGGGCCGCGTGCTGAGCGACCATCTGGCGCTCCCCCCGTCGACCGCCCCCTCCCGGGCCATCCCCCGCCGCGGCCTGACGACCGATGACGACGAACTGCCGGTCGTCGATACCGAGCTCGGCATCACCCTGGCAGGGGGGCAACCGGCGCTGGCCGAGCGAATGCTGGCGGCACTGCTGGAAAGCCTCGACGCGATCGAGGCCGAACTGCGTCGCACCCATGAGCGCGGCGACGAGGATGCCTTCCTCGATGCCGTGCATCATCTCAATGGCGCCTGCCGCTATTGCGGCGTGCCGCAGCTGGCCCTGGTGGCCGAAACCCTCGAGTCGCGCCTGCGTGCCCAGGGCATCGCCAGCGTGGCGGACATCTACGAGACCCTGCTGGAGGCCCTCCAGCGACTGCGTGCCTGGCGGACCACGCAGGCACGTCCGGTCACCGCGCCCGACGGTGGCGAGCGCTAGTTGTGGTCTCTCGGTAGGTTGTTCATCCGCAGTCTGGCCGTGGGAGCGACTTCAGTCGCGATGAGCGCGCCACCGAGACACCGCTGTCGGGGATGAATCCCCTCCCACAAGCTCCCTTCAGGGCGGCCCCCCTTCCGGCAGGCGTCTCCGGCAGGCCGGTCAGCTTGGATTACTACCCTCCAGTCAGCCGGCTGGGCCTTTTCGTGAACAACCTGATGGGGTTACACAGCTAGTGGTAGTCGTGGTCATCGTGGTCGTGCCCATCCAGGGCGGCCACGAAGCCCGCTTCATAGCCGGCCACGACCAGGCGCTTCATCTCGGCCACCGCTTCCTTGAGCCCCACGAACAGGGCGCGAGCGATGATCGCGTGGCCGATGTTGAGCTCGTGGATACCGGGAATCGCGGCAATGGGCTCGACATTGTGATAGTGCAGGCCATGTCCCGCATTGACCGTCAGCCCCAGCTCCAGCGCCAGCTCCGCCGCGGCAGCGACACGCGCATGCTCGAGACGGGCGGTCTCGCCCCGGGCCTCGGCATAGGCACCGGTATGCAGCTCGATGACCGGGGCGCCGATCTCGTGGGCGGCACGAATCTGCTCGGGGTCGGGGTCGATGAACAGCGACACCTCGCAGCCGGCGGCGGCCAGGCGTTCGCAGGCCGGGGCGATCGTGGACCGACCGCCGACCACGTCCAGCCCGCCCTCGGTGGTCAGTTCCTCGCGCTTTTCCGGGACCAGGCAGACGTTCGCCGGCTTCACGCGCTCGGCGAAGGCGACCATCTCCTCGGTGACCGCCATCTCCAGGTTGATGCGCGTGTTGACCACCTCGGCCAGGCGCAGCACATCGTGCTCCTGAATATGCCGGCGATCCTCGCGCAGGTGCAGCGTGATGCCGTCGGCACCGGCCTCCTCGGCCAGCAGCGCGGCCTGGACCGGGTCGGGGTAACGGGTGCCGCGCGCCTGGCGCAGGGTCGCCACATGGTCGATGTTGACGCCGAGCAGGATACGGGGAGGCTGCATGGGGGCTCCTTGGGAAAGCGCATGGATGAAGGGGGCATCTTAGCGTCTACCGCCGGCGGCTTACACCTCGCGGCGCTCGCCGCGGCGCCGGGCCACCAGCGCCTGCATCAGCTCCCGCGAGCGCAGCGAGCGCTCGCCCAGCAGCGGATCCAGCGCGGAACGCGTCAGCGCCTTGGCGAGCCCGGCCAGCCCCGGGCGCTCCCAGTCGCCCCCGGCCAGCAGCCGCAGGCCGCGCCCGTCCATGCCCCGGTCCGACTCGGTGGGCGCGAAGCGGCGCTGCTCGGGGAGATAGACATAGCGGGACTGCGGATCGAGGGCCCGATCCCCAGAATCGAGGAACACCGGTTCACTGTCGAGGACCTCGAGGAGGCTGATCTCCAGGCGACGCAGGGCCCCGGCACGCTGCGCCGGCACGGTCAGCGCGTCGAGTACCGCCGTGTAGTAGGCGAAGACGTCCGGCGCCGGCAGCAGGGGCGGCAGCAGCCGGGTCAGCAGCTCATTGGCGTACAGGCCGCACAGCAGACCCTCGCCGGCCAGCAGCGACACCGAGCCACGCGACTCCAGCAGGCGCAGGCGCTTGAGCTCATGGTCGCCCTGCCAGGTGACGTGCAGCGCCGCGAAGGGCTGCAGGCGGCCCCGCGACTTGCTGCCGGCCCGCTGCACACCCTGGGCCACGGCACGCACCCGGCCGTGCTCGAGCGTCAGCAGCTCGACCAGGGCGCTGGTCTCGCGGTAGGGCCGCTTGTGCAGCAGGTAGGCCGGCTGGGGGGTCATGGGCGAGCGTCAATCGTCAGTCCAGATCGTACCCCAGACTCTTCAAGGCCCGGTCATCGTCCGACCAGCCGCGCTTGACCTTGACCCAGAGGTTGAGCATCACCTTGGCGCCCAGGGCCCGCTCCATCTCGAGACGCGCCTCGCGGCCGATCTTCTTGATGCGCTCGCCGTTCTCGCCGATCAGGATCTTCTTCTGCCCCGGGCGCTCCACCAGCATCAGCGCGCTGATGTGAATGATCCGCCCCTCGTCGCGGAACTCCTCGATCTCGACGGTCATCTGGTAGGGCAGCTCGTCGCCGAGCTGGCGCATGACCTTCTCGCGCACCAGCTCGGCGGCCAGGAAGCGCTGGCTGCGGTCGGTGATCTGATCCTCGGGGAAGTAGTGGATCCCCTCGGGCAGGTACTGGGCCACCTCGGCCTCGAGCTCGGGGACATTGGTGCCGTGCTTGGCGGAGATCGGCAGGATGGCGGCGAACTCGCGCTTGGCCTGCAGCGATTCCAGCCACGGCAGCAGCGCGCTCTTGTCCTTGAGCCAGTCGACCTTGTTGACCGCGAGAATCACCGGTGCGCGCACATGGGTCAGCTTGTCGAGCACCACGTCGTCTTCCTCGGTCCAGCGGGTCCGGTCGACCAGGAAGACCACGCAGTCGATATCGCGCAGGGCCTGGGTCGCCGCCTGGTTCATGAAGCGGTTGATGGCCTTGTTGCGATCCCGGGACTGGATATGCATGCCCGGGGTGTCGACATAGATGAACTGCGTCTCGTCCTCGGTCTTGATGCCCATCACCTGGTGACGCGTGGTCTGCGGGCGACGCGAGGTGATCGACACCTTCTGCCCGAGGATGCGGTTCATCAGGGTCGACTTGCCGACGTTGGGCCGGCCGACGATGGCCACGAAACCACAGCGTTGGGTCATGAGCGCCCTCCTCGCGGCTCGAGCCGGTGCAAGGCCTGCTCGGCCGCCTGCTGTTCGGCATGCCGGCGACTGGAGCCGACACCCAGGGTGTGTTCATCGAGCATCGCCACGTGGCACTCGACGGTGAAGGTCTGCGCATGCGCCTCGCCTTCCACCGACACCACCTCGTAGCGCGGCAGCGGCGACTGGCGGGACTGCAGGAATTCCTGCAGCCGCGTCTTGGGATCCTTCTGGGTATCGTGCAGGTTGATCGCCTCGAGCCGCGTGCCGTACCAGGCGAGGATCCGCGCCTTGACCGCGTCCATCCCGGCATCCAGATAGATGGCGCCGATCACGGCCTCCATGGCATCGGCCAGGATCGACTCACGCCGGAAGCCGCCGCTCTTCAGCTCGCCCGAGCCGAGCTTGAGCTGCTCGCCGAGCTCGAACTCGCGGGCCAGCTCCGCCAGGGTCAGCCCCTTGACCAGGCGTGCCCGCAGCCGCGACAGCTGGCCCTCGCGGGCCTGGGGAAAGCGCTGGAAGAGCGCCTCGCCGATCACGAAGTTGACGATGGAATCGCCCAGAAACTCCAGGCGCTCGTTGTTGTCGCCACCGTAGCTGCGATGCGTCAGGGCCAGTTCCAGCAGGGCCGGGTCACGAAAGGCGTGACCGATGCGGCGGCTGAAGGCTTGTTGCGAGGTACTCACGAAACGTCCGCTCTCGAATTCTCTTGAAGGGTGGGTATCCGGCTCATGGAATCAGGCGCACCGAACTGAAGCTGGGCAGCCCGCCGTCCCAGTGCATCCACACGGCAAAGGCCTTGCCGACGATGTTTTCTTCCGGCACGAAGCCCCAGTAGCGGCTGTCGTTGGAGTGATCGCGGTTGTCACCCATCATGAAATAGTGACCCGGCGGCACCACCACCTCGCGCATCTGCGGCCCCGGGTCCCGGGGATTGTTGTAGATGGCATGCTCGTGCTCGCCCAGCCATTCCTTGAAGCGCACCTCGCCCGGGGCGGTCTCGGGATTGCGATCCGCCACCTCCTTGGGCACCGGCTTGCCGTTGACGTAGAGCTGCTTGCCCTCGTAGCGGATCCGGTCGCCGGGCAGGCCCACGACACGCTTGATGAAGTCCACCGAGGGGTCTTCCGGAAAACGGAACACCATCACGTCGCCGCGCTCGGGCTCGCCGAGGTCGAGTACCTTGGTGTTCGCCACCGGCAGTCGCAGCCCGTAGGTGAACTTGTTGACCAGGATGAAGTCGCCCACCTCGAGCGTGGGACGCATCGAGCCGGAGGGAATCTGGAACGGCTCGACGATGAAGCTGCGCAGCAGCAGCACCACCAGCAGCACCGGAAAGAACGACCGGGCATAGTCGACCGGCCAGGGCTCGCGCGTCAGCTTGCGGCGCGCCGTGTCGTCGAGCGTCACCGCCTCGCCGGCCTCGCCGGCCTCGGCGGCGACCAGCCGCGCCCGACGGCGACGCCGCCACCAGACCACATCCAGCAACCAGACCAGTCCGGTGACGGCCACGGCCACCACCAGCAGCAGCGAAAAATCCATGTCTCTTTCAGTTCCTAGTCATTGACCTTGAGTACGGCGAGGAAGGCATCCTGGGGGATCTCGACGCGCCCCACCTGCTTCATGCGCTTCTTGCCGGCCTTCTGCTTCTCGAGCAGCTTCTTCTTGCGCGTCACATCCCCGCCGTAGCACTTGGCGGTCACGTTCTTGCGCAGCGCCTTGACCGTGGAACGCGCCACGACCTGGCTGCCGATGGTGGCCTGGATCGCCACGTCGAACATCTGCCGCGGGATCAGCTCCTTCATCTTCTCGACCAGCGAGCGGCCGCGTCCCTGGGCATGATCGCGATGCACGATCGCCGCCAGGGCATCGACCTTGTCGCCGTTGATCAGCACGTCGAGCCGCACCAGCTTGGCGGCCTGGAAGCGCACGAAGCCGTAGTCGAGCGACGCATAGCCCCGGGAAATGGACTTCAGGCGATCGAAGAAGTCCATCACCACCTCGCTCATCGGCAGTTCGTAGGTGAGCTGGATCTGGCTGCCGAGGAACTGCATGTCCTGCTGGACGCCGCGGCGCTGCTCGCACTCGGCGATCACGTTGCCCACGAATTCCTGCGGCACCAGGATGCTGGCCTTGACGATCGGCTCGCGCATCTCCTCGACGTTGGCCAGGTCCGGCAGCTTCGAGGGGTTGGAGACGTAGAGCGTCTCGCCGGTCTTCATCGCCAGCTCGTAGACCACCGTCGGGGCGGTGGTCAGCAGGTCGAGGTTGTACTCGCGCTCGAGCCGCTCCTGGATGATCTCCATGTGCAGCGTGCCCAGGAAGCCGACGCGGAAGCCGAAGCCCAGGGCATCGGAATTCTCGGGCTCGTAGTCCAGCGAGGCGTCGTTGAGCGCCAGCTTCTCGAGCGCATCGCGGAACTCCTCGTAGTCATCGGAGCTGACCGGGAACATGCCCGCATAGACCTGCGGCTTGACCTTCTGGAACCCGGGCAGACGCGGCGTGTCCGGTGTCTTGGCGTGGGTGATGGTATCCCCCACCGGCGCGCCGTGGATGTCCTTGATACCGGCCACCACGAAGCCCACCTCACCGGCACGCAGGATGCCGGTCTGCTTGCGCTTGGGCGTGAAGATGCCGACTTCGGTGACCTCCCAGTCACGCCCGGTGGATTTCATGCGAATCTTGTCGCCCTTGCGCAGCGTGCCGTCGAACAGACGAATCAGCGACACCACGCCCAGGTAGTTGTCGAACCAGGAGTCGATGATCAGCGCCTGCAACGGCTTCTCGGCATCCCCCCTGGGCGGCGGAATGTCACGAACCAGACGCTCCATCAGGCCCTCCATGCCGATGCCGGTCTTGGCCGAGACCTGGCAGGCATCGACGGCATCCAGGCCGATGATCTCCTCGATCTCCTGGGCCACGCGATCCGGATCGGCCTGGGGCAGGTCGATCTTGTTGAGCACCGGCAGCACTTCCAGGTCCTGGGCGATCGCCGTGTAGCAGTTGGCCACCGACTGGGCCTCGACGCCCTGGGCGGCATCCACCACCAGCAGCGCGCCCTCGCAGGCGTAGAGCGACCGCGAGACCTCGTAGGAGAAGTCGACGTGCCCCGGGGTGTCGATGAAGTTGAGCTGATAGACCTCGCCATCCTCGGCGTGGTAGTCCAGCGTCACGGACTGGGCCTTGATGGTGATGCCGCGCTCGCGCTCGAGATCCATCGAGTCGAGCACCTGCTCCTTGAGTTCGCGCTCGGTCAGCCCGCCGCAGAGCTGGATGATGCGATCGGCCAGGGTCGACTTGCCGTGGTCGATGTGCGCGATGATCGAAAAATTTCGTATGTTGTTGATGACCTTGCGATTGTCGTTGCTGCTCATTGACGCCTGTCCGGTGTTGTGTACACGATCCTGCCGCGCCGGCCGGGGCGCGGACGACGACCGTGTAACGGAATCGATTGGCGGGCATTGTACCGACAAGCCCCCGGCATGGACAGCGACGCGCCGGCGCCGGACACGAACACGACGACGGGGCCCGAGGGCCCCGCCGCCGACTGTCTGACGCCACTGGCGGTGTTGTTACTCGTTGCCGCCCAGGCGCAGCGCCACGAACAGCGAGTGGCCATCACGGACCAGGCGAACCGGCACCACGCTGCTGCTCTTGACCGATTCGATCACCGAAGCCAGCTGCTCGGCGGAGTCGATCGACTGCTGGGCCACCGAGACGATGATGTCACCGCTCTGGATGCCCGCGGCGGCGGCGGCACCGCTCGGATCGACCTGCATGATGCGCACGCCATGATCGAGGCCCAGGCGCTCGAGCTGACGGCTGTCCAGGTCGCTGACCGCCACGCCCAGGCGAGTCTGCGGGCCCTGCCCCTGCTGATCCTGCATCGCCTGCTGGTCGCTTTCCGGCCAGTCGCCGACGGTCACCTTCTGGGTACGCTCCTTGCCGTTGCGCAGCACCTTGAGCGACACCGTCTCGCCCGGCGCCACCTTGCCGATCAGGCGCGGCAGCTTGCTGGACTGATCGACCGCGTCCCCGTTCACGCCGAGGATGATGTCACCGGCCTGCAGACCGGCCTTGGCCGCCGGCGAGTCCTGAGCGACCTCGGCGATCAGCGCCCCGTGGGAGTCCTTCATGCCGAAGGATTCGGCCAGATCCCGGGATACCGGCTGAATCACCACGCCCAGCCAGCCACGGCTGACATGACCGGTGGCCTTGAGCTGGTCGGCGATATCCATCGCCACATTGATCGGGATCGCGAAGGACAGCCCCATGAAGCCGCCGCTGCGGGTGAAGATCTGCGAGTTGATGCCCACGACCTTGCCGTCGAGGTTGAACAGCGGCCCGCCGGAGTTGCCGGGGTTGATCGCCACGTCGGTCTGGATGAACGGCACATAGGTGTCGGTCGGCAGGGTGCGATCGATGGCGCTGACGATGCCAGAGGTCACCGAGTGATCGAAGCCGAACGGCGAGCCGATGGCGGCCACCCATTCGCCGACCTCGAGGTCGTCGGAGTTGCCGATATTGAGCGTCGGCAGATCCTTGGCATCGACCTTGAGCACAGCCACGTCGGTCTTCTTGTCTTCACCGACCAGCTTGGCCTTGAGTTCGCGCCGATCGTTCAGGCGCACCACGATCTTGTCGGCCCCATCGACGACATGGGCATTGGTCAGGATATAGCCATCCTGGCTGATGATGAAGCCGGAACCCAGCGAATGCCGTTCTGCAGTACCGCCATCATTGCCCCCCTGCTGCCCCGGCCCGAACGGGATCTGATCGCCGAAGAAGTGCCGGAAGATTTCCGGGACATCCTGACTGGATCCGCCCCAGGGCCCCATGCTGCGGCGCTGGACCTCCTGCGTCGTCGAGATGTTCACCACCCCCGGCGCCGCCTGCTTCACCAGCTCGGTAAAGTCCGGCAACTCGCGCGCCTGTGCCGCCTGCACGGCGAACGTGGCGAGCACGAGCATCAGCCACATGGAGACCTGTCGTGTGATGCGTTGCATTGAGAACTCCTGCTTGCTGTCTGGGAGCCGTTCCGCCCGGCAGCGGCCGGAAACATCGAAAAATCAACGATCGACGGGAACACCATCCATCCAAAAACCGTCACCGCCACGTCCTTCGATATCCGGCAACACCGCCCGAGGAAGGAAGCTCCATCACGGAACGCGGTTGATTGTCGGCAAGTGCCTCTTGTCGCCGACCGGCGGCCGGGCACTCGACGGGTTTGAGTCACGCCACTGCAAAGAGTTCAGCCGAAGCCAGGAAATTGTCGCGATCGGACAACAGCCCATGACCCTGACCTGCCGTCGGGGTCGAAACGCAAGCAGCCCGCCGGATGACGGGCCTGACATGAAGCATCACGGCTCGGCCGTGGCGAAGGACAGGGCTGACGGCAGACTCAGCGCGTGTCGTCGGGCGGCTGATACTCCAGCCCCTCGACGACGCGGGCCAGTGCCACGGGGGGCACCTCGCCGATCGCCACGATCTGAAAGACCCGGTCGCCGAGGCGGATATGGCGCACCGCCGCATGAGTGATGCCCAGCCGGTGCATGCCGGCGCGCAGCACCCGCTTCCGTTGGCGCAGCGGCTCGATGAAGACGCTGAAACTGGACAGCCCGTCACTGTAGAGACGATGAGCCACCGGCACCGAACGGACACCGAAGTCGTTGGGCAGCGGCAGGGCATGATACCCGGAAGGCAGCCAGCGCGCCGCCCAGGGGGAGGACGACGGCGTCGCCAGCGGCTCGAAATCGATGGTGCCGTCATACAGCGACGGCTCGCCCAGCTCCGTCATCTGGAAGGTCTCGAGAATGCGGCCGTCCAGCCCCACCATCACCTGCTTGAGAGGCAGGCCGGTGCGCTTGTCGAGCCACAGCCGATGCCCGTAGCGGAGGTTGTCCTGCGCGTCGATGTCCAGACGCATCACGTCGCGCCCCGCCACGCGGGACTCGCCGTCCAGAGTCAGGCGGTAGTGCCCGTCGAGCCGCGAGAGGATGGCCGTCGGCGAGGCCCGACCGGTGCCGATGGCTTGCGCCGGGCTGCCCCGCCCGACCCGCCCGCGACGCTCATAGACGACCGGCGGACCATCGAGATAGCTGGCGATTTCACGCTCCACGCCGTTCTCGACGTCGTGGGACAGTGCCAGGGTCCGCACGCCCTCGCCGCTGATGCGCACCGCCCGGGCCCGGAATTGGTAGCAGTGGCTGGCCCACAGGCTGCGTTCCAGCCAGGCGCGAGGCGTCTCTGGGGCGGCGGCCTCACTCAGTCGCCGACAGTCGAGCCCGGCCGCATCCGGCGTGTCCGCCCGGGCCGGGCCGGCCCCCCACAGCAGCAAGGGCGCAACCAGCGCGATCCAGCGGTTCGGCATCAACGCACACCCAGGGAATCCTGCGCGGATGCCCGCAGCAACGGCATCCAGGTTTCACCGGAGCGATAGGCCGCGCCCTGAGCGTGGCGATCCAGATACCCCTGCAGCAGCTGGGCCTGCTCGAAGTCGAGGCTCGGCGACTGCGAGGCGTTGGGCGCCAGGAACATCGGTGTCTCGACGTTGGCGCCGACCGTCATCAGGCCATTGCCGCCCCCATCGGTGACCAGGGAGGAATAGTGCGGCAGACTGACCGTCTCGACGCCGCCGCTCGGGCTCCCCGATACGCCACTGCCGCTCGACACCGTCGTCGAGGCGCCGGAGTCGGCGGTCATGGCCGGCGCGGTGGCCGGATCCATGCCGTTGTAGACCTGCACGCCGGTGATGACCATCAGCGACACCGTGGCCGCGATGGCAGCGCTGCCGGCGAAGGACAGCCCGCCGTGACGCCGGGAGAGGCCGGCATCGTGCATCTCGGGACGCGGCTCCCGTTCGATGCGTGCCAGGATGCCCGCCGAGAGATCGGTGGTGACATCGACGTCCCGGTCCCGGTTCATGAGACTGCGCGCCAGATGATAGCGCCGCCAGACCTCGGCGCTGTCCCCGGCACTCTCGTCGGCATCGCCGAGCGACTTGAGCACACGCCGCAGCTCGAGTTCATCCCCTTCGTTGTCCATCAGCGCGGACAGCGATTCGCGTAGATTGTCGTTCATTTTGCACCCTCACAGTCGGTGGAACGGCGACCGCGACCGTTCCAGGCTCGACACGACACTCCCTCATTCCTGCGCCCGTTTGCGGCGCCCCGTCAGTTCCTTCGCACCCGATGATGCGACACCCCGTGTGACGCCAGAACGGCCGGACAGTTCAGTCACGAGGTCAATTTTCTTGATGCGCATCATTCGTGAATCGGGTCCTGTTCCCGCGACTGGCTCAGCAGCGGCTGGATATGCTTGTCCACCGCCTCGCGTGCCCGGAAGATCCGCGAGCGCACGGTGCCCACCGGGCACTGCATGATGTTGGCGATATCCTCGTAGGACAGCCCGTCCAGCTCGCGCAGCGTGATCGCCGTGCGCAGGTCCTCCGGCAGCTGCTCGATCGCCTCGAAGACCGCCGCCTCGAGCTGATCGCGCGCCATGGCGGCTTCCGGCGTCTCGATGTCGGACAGACGCCCGCTGTGATCCACCACCTCGGCATCGTTGATATCCAGGTCGCTGCCCGGCGGCCGGCGCCCCTTGGAAACCAGGTAGTTCTTGGCCGTGTTGATGGCGATGCGATACATCCAGGTATAGAAGGCGCTCTCGGAGCGGAAGTTGCCCAGGGCACGATAGGCCTTGATGAACGCCTCCTGGGCGACATCCTGGACCTCGGCATGGTCATGCACATAACGCCCGATCAGGCCAAGAATCTTGTGCTGGTATTTCTTGACCAGAAGGTCGAAGGCTCGGGTGTCGCCCCGCTGGGCGCGTTCGACGAGCTGCTGATCGGTCTCCCGCGTGCCCATTCAGTGCGTCTCCCGGCAGACGGGACGAGCCTGATGGGCGGGAGAAAAGCAGCGCCTTCGCGGCATGACACGATGGTGATTCATGAATGCAAGCTGAGCCTTGGATGACGAACGTTTCGTGCTAAGTGTTCCTGTTTATGGCCACGGCATCAACCGGCAGTACGTCCCGCAGGGTGTCCCGATGGCCGCGACGGGCCGAAAAGCGGGCCCGCAATTGATTTTTCCGCCCCCGGCGGGCGATAGTAACGGGATTCTCCCCCACGCGATTCACAGGTAGCTGAATGTCGGAACAGCAGGTCAACAACCTCAACGTTCTTTCCCAGGACGTCCTGATCACGCCCGAAGCCCTCAAGCAGGAAATTCCGCTGTCGGAAAGCGCCGAACGGACCGTGATCGAGGGACGCCACACCATCCAGCGGATCCTCGACGGCGAGGACCCGCGCCTGCTGGTCGTGCTCGGCCCCTGCTCGATCCACGATGTCGACGCGGCCCGCGACTATGCCCGCCGGTTGCGCCAGCTGGCGGACAGCGTCAGCGACAGCCTCTACGTGGTGATGCGCGTCTACTTCGAGAAGCCGCGTACCACCGTCGGCTGGAAGGGCCTGATCAACGACCCGCATATCAACGACTCCTTCGAGATCGAGGAAGGCCTGCATATCGCCCGTCGCCTGCTGGTGGAGCTGGCCGAGATGGGACTGCCGCTGGCCACCGAGGCGCTCGACCCGATATCGCCCCAGTACCTGCAGGACTGCATCAGCTGGTCGGCGATCGGGGCACGCACCACCGAGTCGCAGACGCATCGCGAGATGGCCTCGGGGCTTTCCTGCCCGGTGGGCTTCAAGAACGGCACCGACGGCAGCCTCGATGTCGCCGTCAACGCCCTCAAGTCGGTGGCCCATCCGCACAACTTCCTAGGCATCGACCAGGCCGGCCAGGTGGCGGTGATCCGTACCCGCGGCAACACCTACGGCCATGTCGTGCTGCGCGGCGGCAACGGCAAGCCCAACTACGACAGCGTCAGCGTGGCGCTGGCCGAGCAGGAGCTGACCCGCGCCGGGGTCAAGCCGAACATCATGATCGACTGTTCCCATGCCAACTCCAACAAGGATCCGGCCCTGCAGCCGCTGGTCATGGACAACGTCACCAACCAGATCCTCGAAGGCAATCGCTCGATCATGGGCCTGATGGTCGAGTCCAACCTCGGCTGGGGCAACCAGAAGATCCCCGAGGACCGCAGCCAGCTCGAGTACGGCGTATCGATCACCGACGCCTGCATCGACTGGCCGACCACCGAGGAAGCCCTGCATCGCATGGCCGAGAAGCTCAAGCCGGTACTCGACGAACGCCGGCGCGCCGCCTGAGTTCGGCGCATCGCCACGGGCCCGTCGCCGACGGGCCCGTGGCCCTTCCTTGTAGCCCCTTGAAGGCCTTTCAGGCGTCGCTCAGGTTGACGCGCCGACGGCCACGCCGTCGATCTCGCGGCGAAACGGCGGCAGCGAGTCGAGCAGCGCCCGGCCGTAGCGCCGGGTCAGCACCCGTCGATCGAGCAGCGTGATGCGCCCCTCGTCGGCCTCCTTGCGAATCAGCCGGCCGCAGGCCTGGACCAGCTTGATCGAGGCATCCGGCACGGCGATGCGCATGAAGGGGTTGCCGCCGCGGCTCTCGATCCACTCCGCCAGGGTCGCGCCCACCGGGTCGTCGGGCACGGCGAACGGCAGTCGGGTGATCACCACATGGGTCAGGTAGTGGCCCGGCAGATCGATTCCCTCGGCGAAGCTGGCCAGACCGAAGATGATGCTGCCCTCCCCGGCGTCGACCCGCTTGCGATGCCGATCCAGCAGCTCGCGCTTGGGCAGGCGGTCCTGGGCCAGCACCCGCTCGCGCAACGCACTCGGCAGGGCCTTCTCGACGGCACGCAGCTGCGCCCGCGAGGAGAACAGCATCAGCACCGCCTCGTCCGGCGCCAGCGCGGCGACGAAATCGATGATCGCCCTCTCGTGCGCCTCGCGATCGGCCGGGTCGGCCGCCGCCCGGGGCACGCTGAGTACCGCCCGCGAATAGTCGAAGGGGCTGGGCAGGCGCTGGTAGCGGTAGCGATTGGCCAGCCCCGCCCGCTCCTGAAGCCGCTCGAAGCGGCCCAGCGCGGTCAGCGTCGCCGAAGTCACCACCGCGCCATGACAGCTGCCCCAGAGGTGGCGCGCGAGGGTCTCGGCGGCCGACACCGGGCTGGCGGCATAGGTCAGCTCGCTGTCGCCGCCCGGCGTCTCGAACGTGAGCCAGCGCGCCCGGGGCGGCTCGCCCTCGGGGTCGTTCTCCGCCATGGCCTGCCACAGGGCATGGGCCTCCAGGGCACGGCCGTGCAGCAGGGCCACCAGCGGCAGCCAGCTTTCGGCCTGCTCGCGGGGCAGCCCCGTGGATTTTTCCGGATCCAGGCTTTCACGCAGGATCTCGCTCATGGTCTCGAGCTGACGCGACAGCTCGGCGAACGGCGTCACCAGCGCGTCGGACAGTTCGCGCAGCGCCTCCGGCGCCTGCCCCCGGGGGAAGCGGTGATGGCGGGTCTCGCCGCCGGCACCTTCCGGCAGATCGGCCAGCTGATGGCCCAGCGAGAAGGCCTCGCCGAGGCGCGGCTCCAGGGCGGCGATGAGCTCGGGGAAACCGGCCAGGATGCGTGCCAGGGTCGGCTGTCCGCCCAGGGCGGCGTTGAGCTCGGTCAATGATTTCTTGAGGGTGCGCAGCCAGCGCAGCGTGGCATTGACCCCGAAGCGGTGGTGAAAGTGCTCCAGCGCCTTGTCGGGCAGGTGATGCCCCTCGTCGAAGATGTAGATGCAGTCCTTCGGCGCCGGCAGCACCACCCCGCCGCCCAGCGACAGGTCGGCCAGCACGAGGTCGTGATTGGCGACGATCACGTCGGCCTGATCCAGCCGTCGACGGGCACGGAAGAAGGCACAGGCCCCGAAATGGCCGCAGCGCCGGTTGGTGCACTGGCGATGATCGGTGGTCAGGCGTCGCCAGTCGGTCGGCTCGATCGCCTCGGACCAGCTGTCGCGATCGCCTTCCCAGCGGCCGTTGCCGTAGGCCTCGGCGAGATCGTTGACCAGCGCCTGAAAGCCGTCGCCGTGGGCGGCGCTCTCCGCCGGATCGAACAGCGACAGGGTGGGATTCTCCTCGCCGCCGTCGAGCAGCTGGTCGAGCTTGGCCACGCACAGGTAGCGACCGCGCCCCTTGGCCAGCGCATAGTCGAACGTCAGGCCGCTGTGGGCCTGGAGCGCCGGCAGGTCCTGGTGCAGCACCTGTTCCTGCAGCGCGACCGTCGCGGTGGCGACGACCAGTCGCTTGCCGCGGACCCGGGCGACCGGCAGCGCGGCCAGCAGATAGGCCAGCGTCTTGCCCGTGCCCGTGCCCGCCTCGAGCACGCAGACGTGCTCGCTGGAGGTGCGCTGGCCGGCGTCATCGACCTCGATGCCGCCCAGCGTACGGGCGATCTCGGCGATCATCAGGCGCTGGCCGTAGCGCGGGGTCAGGTCGAGCCCCTCGAGCACGCGGCGATAGGCTTCCTGGATCTCGCCCTTCAGGGCCTCGTCTAGCATAAGCGTCCTAGCGGTAAGCCTTGAGCCGTAAGCGGCAAGAGAAAAACATTCCAGCCGAGCCCAACCTGGCTCTATGGGCGGCTCCGCCAAAGCTGCAAGCCTTTGCTTGAGGCTTGCAGCTTATAGCTGCCGTTAAAGCAGTCCTTCGGGCGGATGCTCGCAGGGCAGCTTGTCGTTGATGAAGCGTTCGATCTCGGGCAGCGAGAAGGCGTCCTCCTCGCCCACGAAGCTGATCGACACGCCCTTGGCGCCGGCGCGACCGGTCCGGCCGATGCGGTGCACGTAGTCCTCGGGATCTTCCGGCAGGGTGTAGTTGATGACGTGGCTGACGTCATCGATATGGATACCGCGGCCGGCCACGTCGGTCGCCACCAGCACCGTCAGCTCGCCCTCGCGGAAGCGCTCGAGGGTCTGGATGCGCTGGTTCTGCGGCACGTCGCCGGAGAGCATGGCCACATTGATGTCGGCCTTGCGCAGCAGGTCGTCGAGCTTGCGCACCAGATCCCGGCGGTTGCCGAAGACCATCACCCGTTCGAAGCTTTCCTGCTTGAGCAGGTTGACCAGCAGCCGCTGCTTGTCGGCGTCGCTGACCAGGTAGACCCGCTGGTCGATGTTGGCGGCGTTGTCGACGGTGACCTCGATCTCGACATGTGCCGGATTCCAGGTCCACTGCTCGGCCAGATTGAGGATGTCCTGGGTGAAGGTGGCCGAGAACAGGAAGGTCTGACGCTCCTCCTTCTTCGGCGTGTGGCGGATGATGCGCTTGACGTCCGGGATGAAGCCCATGGACAGCATGCGGTCCGCCTCGTCAAGTACCAGCACCTCGGTCTGGCTGAGGTCCACGTCGCGCTTCTGCTGGAAGTCCAGCAGGCGCCCGGGGGTGGCGACCAGGATGTCGAGCTTCTTGCCGAGCTGGTCACGCTGCTTCTGGTAGTCCATGCCGCCGACCACGCTGGCGACGTTGAGCGACGTGAAGCGGGCCAGCGCCTTGGCGTCCTTCTCGATCTGCAGCGCCAGCTCGCGGGTCGGCGCCACGATCAGCGCCCGCGGCGCCCCGGGCTTCTGGCCGTCCGGCGCGTCCTCCTCGAGGAAGTAGGCAAGGATCGAGATCAGGAAGGCGGCCGTCTTGCCGGTGCCGGTCTGGGCCTTGCCCACCACGTCACCGCCCAGCAGGGTGTGGATCAGCGCCTCGGCCTGGATCGGCGTGCAGTACTCGAAGCCCAGGGCATGGATGGCCCGCATCAGCGGCAGCGGCAGATCGAAGTCGTGGAAGCGCCACTTGCCGGCCATCGGCGGCACCTGGAACTGGCGCAGATCCCAGCTCGACGGCTTCTTGCGCGGCTTGCGACGCCGACGCTTGGGCTTGCGATTCTCGGCCGGGGCGGCTGTCTTTTCCGACTCACTCATAGGCTTGCGGTTGTTCCGGTTGCGTTGAAGGTGTCTATCATCGCGCCATTGTACCAGTCCTTGTCGAGCAGGGCTTGCACGGGTGACGCCGTCCGCCGGCAAGCTGGTAGACTAGGCGCAGAACCGATTCAGGACGTTTTTCCCATGACGCGCAAGAAGAAGACCCGCTCGCTGGCCGACAAGGTGACGATCCGTACCGGCCGGCGCAAGGATTATCGCCAGTGGCGCCACGACAATCCCGACGAGATCACGTCGTCGCGTCGCTACCTGCAGAAGAAGCGCCAGCAGCGCAAGCAGCAGGCCGCCCGCAAGCTGGCACGCCAGCAGCAGGCCACCACCCTCTCGCTGCACGGCGACAAGGACTCGCCGGGAGACGATGCCTGATGCGGCTGGTTTCCTTCAACATCAACGGCATCCGCGCCCGCCTGCACCAGCTGCAGGCGCTGATCGACAGCCACGCACCCGATGTCATCGGCCTGCAGGAAACCAAGGTCCACGACGACGAGTTTCCGCTCGAGGCCGTGCAGGCCATGGGCTATCACGTCCACTATCACGGCCAGAAGGGCCACTATGGGGTCGCCCTGCTCACCCGCCAGGCTCCCGAGGCGGTCTTATACGGCCTGCCCGATGACGGCGACGATGCCCAGCGGCGCCTGATCGGCGCCCGCCTGAGCGATGGCGACGGCGAGCCCCTGACCGTGTGGAACGGCTATTTCCCGCAGGGCGAGAACGTCGACCACCCGACCAAGTTCCCCCACAAGCGCGCCTTCTACGCCAGCCTGAGCGAGATGCTCGAGCACGACTACCGTCCCGACCAGCGGCTCGCGGTGATGGGCGACTTCAACATCTCGCCGGAGGATATCGACATCGGCATCGGCGAGACCAACCGCAAGCGCTGGCTGCGCGAGGGCAAGACCAGCTTCCAGCCCGTCGAGCGCGAGTGGCTCGAGCGTCTCAAGGACTGGGGGCTCGTCGACGGCTACCGGCTCTGCCATCCCCGCGATGCCGACACCTTCAGCTGGTTCGACTATCGCTCCAAGGGGTTCGACCGCGATCCCAAGCGCGGTCTGCGCATCGACTACATCCTGGTCACCGCACCGCTGGCCGAGCGGGTCACGGCCGCCGGCATCGACTACCCGCTGCGCGCCATGGAAAAGCCCTCCGATCACGCGCCGGTATGGCTCGAACTCGACCTCTGAGCCTGCCTCAGCGCTCGCCCGCCCCGGCGGGCGTCGTGACCACCTGCCCGTCATCGAGTGCCGCCAGCCAGGCCGCGGCCTGAGCGGCACCGGCCTCCCGGGCGGCCCGGAACGCCCGCCGTGCCGCGGCAACATCGCCCTGCTCGAAGGCCGCCACGCCCGTGAGCAACCAGTCGCGCGGGGTGGCATCGCCAGCCTCGCGCGCCTTCTGCAAGGCCTCCACCACCGTCTGCCGGCGCCCCCATCCATAGGCCAGCTCGCCCAGGCGACGCCAGTCATCCGCCCTCCCGCTGCGCTCGGCCACCTCCCGCCAGGCGACCAGCGCCTTGTCATGGGCACGAGCGGCACTCCAGGCCCGGGCGAGCAGCCGGCGATTGTCGAGGTCATCGGGCAAGCGCCCCCGGGCGAGTGCCGCGTCCAGCTGCTCGGCGGCGCGCGCCGGCGTGCCGCCCGCCAGATGCAGCTCGATGAGCCGGCGCAGGTCGGTCTCGCCCGTCAGCACGCCACGCCGCCGGCCGGCTTCCAGAATCGCCGCGGCGCGTCCGCGTTCGCCGAGCCGCTGGGCGAGCCCGGCGGCACGCCGCCAGACATCGGCCGGGGCGTCGTCATCGGCCAGAAGGACATCGAGCACGGCGAGCGCCGCCGCGTCGCGACCCGCGCGCTGATAGACGGCGGCGGCGAAGGACTGCCAGCGCTCGGGGAGGGCTCCGGAAGCCTGCCGCGCCCGATCGACCCACTGCGCGGCGGCCGCCCACTGGTCGAGATCGGCCCGGGCCTGCGCCATCAGCCAGGCGTCGTCGGCCGCACCCTCGCCACTCTCGAGCCAGCGCTTCAGCAGCGCGGCGCCCTGCTCGGTCTGCCCGGCACGCAGGCGCAGCCGGGCTTCCTGGTGCAGCCAGCGGCGCCGGTAGCGCGACTCGACGCCGTCGATGCCGCGCGCTTCGGCGAACAGGGCCGCGGCACGCACGTCGTTGCCGCGTTCCACCTCGGCCGTCGCCGCGATCTGCAGAAACAGGGCCCGCGCCCAGCGATCGGCGGCGTTGCCCCCCGCGAGGCGTTCGGCGGCGGCCTCGGCCTCCCGGGCGAGGACCGCCGGGTCGCCATCCCCGAGGCGCGCCTGCAGGCGCTCGAGGCTCGCCACCATGTCGGAACGCAAGGCCGGGGCAGCCTCACCGGCGCAAGGCACCAGCAGGCAAATCCCCAGCAGCCAGGCGACTCGGCTCGTTCGTGCTCCCATGATCGCCTTCATCCCCTGAGCTTGAATACCAGACGCTGGCGTGCCTCGCGGGGCCGCGAGGCGCGCGGGAACTGCCAGTCCGCGATCGCCTTCAGCGCCGCCCGGTCGAAGACATTCCGCGGCTCGGCATCGACCACGCGCAGCGAATCGCGATCGACGCTGCCATCCGGACGGATCGTGAAGCGCACCTCGACGTAGCCCTCGATACCGCGGCGCTGGGCGCGAGCGGGATAGGTCGGCGGCACCCGCCGGGTCGGCCGGGGCGAGTTCACCACCCCGTGATTGGCCGCCGGCGTCTGACTGGCGTCTTTCGGGGCCGAGTCGCCGGCCGGAGCCTCGGCGACCCGGGACGTCGGCTCCGGCTCGGGTTTCGACGCCGGTTTCGGCTGCGGCTCGGGCTGCGGCTCGGGCTGCTGCGTGGTCAACTCGGGCAGCCGCCGATCGAGCGGCAGCGCCGGTGCCCGCGGTGACGGCAGGTCGGGCGTCGGCACCGCTATCGGCTGCGTCGGGCTCGGCGAAGGAATCGCCGCCGGCGGTGGCGGCGACGGCATGGCCGCAGGCGGGCGCGGTGCCGCCTGTTCGGGCGCCGGCTCGCTCGAAGGCACCTGCTGCTGCGGTGCCTCGACCAACGCCACCGTCATCGGCGGCTGGATCTCGGGCCGCGGGTCGACCGGCGGCGCGACCAGCAGGGCCAGCAGCGTCAGCAGCACCAGCGCCAGCACCGCGCCCCCCAGTGCCCCCAGCAGATGACGCATCAGGGCCCGCCCCGCGTCGCCGCGACCGCCAGGTTGTCGACCCCGGCCTGACGAAGGCGATCCATCACCTCGATCAGCAGCCCGGTAGTGGCGTTGCGATCGGCCTGGATCACCACGGCACCATCATCGCCGATCAGCCCCGCCACCTTGCCGCCCACCCGGTGAACATCCACCGGCTCGCCGTCGACCCATACCGCCCCCTGCGGCGTGATCGCCACCATCACCCGGGCATCGGGCCGCGCCGTCGCCGACGAGGACTCGGGGCGCGCGATCTCCACCCCGCTTTCCTTGATGAAGCTGGTGGTAACGATGAAGAAGATCAGCATGATGAAGACGACGTCGAGCATCGGCGTCAGGTTGATCTCGGCGGTCTCGTCGTCGCGTGTCGTCCGGCGTCTACGCATGCCGTGCCTCCACGGCCCGCGCCATGCGATCGTGCAATCGCTGATCCTCGCGCCGAATGACCTGCTCCAGGCGGGTGACGAACAGCAGGCCGACCACCGCCACGGCCATGCCGGTCAGCGTCGGCAGCGTCGCCCGGGCCACGCCGTCGGCCATCGCCCGCGCCTGACCGGCCTGGGTCAGCGCCAGGCTGTCGAACACCTGGATCATGCCGGTGACGGTACCCAGCAGGCCCAGCAGGGGGCACAGCGCCACCAGCAGCCTGAGCCACGGCAGCGGTCGGCGCAGCCGGGCGATCAGCTCCCGGGCCCAGGTCTCGCGCAGTGTCAAGGCGCTCCAGCTCACATGATCGCGACGCATCGCCCAGCGCTCGATCAGTTCGCGCCGCGCGCGGCGATGGTGGAAGCGCCAGTAGAGGCCGCGCTCCAGCGCCAGCGAGAACAGCGCCATGGCGACCACCGCGATCAGCCCCAGCACCGTGCCACCGGCCTCGATCAATCGGCTCAGGGGCTCAATCGGTAGCCACATGCCCGCTCTCCCCGATTGCCTGACGGGATTCCAGATGCTCGGCGAGTACCGCGCTGGCCCGCCCCTCGAGCACGCCGATCAGCGTGCGGCTGCGGCTCGACAGCGCAGTCTGCGCGAACAGCAGCGGCACGGCGGTGATCAGGCCCAGCACGGTGGTCACCAGCGCCTGGCTGATGCCACCGGCCATCAATTGCGGATCGCCGGTGCCGAATACCGTGATCGACTGGAAGGTGACGATCATCCCGGTCACCGTGCCCAGCAGTCCCAGCAGCGGCGCCACCGCCGCCAGCAGCTTGACCAGCGGCTGGCCGCGCTCGAGGCGCGGCTGCTCGGCGAGCAGCGCCTCGTCGAGACGCGCCTCGAGTGCTTCCGGGACATACCCTTCGCCCAGCGCCCGGAAACGCTGGAGCACCCGACCCAGCGGATTGTCGTCGCGCAAGGCGGCGATATCCCGAAGCTGGCGCCGCAGTCGCAGCGATACCTGCAGCAGATAGATGTACTGGACCAGGGCCACCAGCAGGCCGAGGGAACCGAGCCCCACGATCACGTAGCCCACATAGCCGCCCTGCTGGAAGCGCTGCCACAGGCTCGGGCGCCGGGACAGGGCCTTGAGTACCTCGCCCTGCGTGGGGTCGATGGCCACACGGTCGCTTTCGCCCTGCTGAAAGGCACGCAGGGTATCGCTTACCGAACCGGGGGTGTGTTCGAGCATCGTCAGGGTGCCGTCGTCGCCCGGCGAACGCAGCAGCTGACCGTCGCTGAACGCCGCGAAGGCACCCAGGCGCATGACCTCGCGGGGCGCGACCGCCCCATCGCGGCCGGCTACCGGCGCCTCGAAGCGCACCGCGCGGCCGCTCTCGGCGGTGAGGTGCGCCAGGCTGTCCCCCAGTGCCGCAAGCCGGTCGAGATCGAGCAGCGCCTCGTCATCGGGACGCTCGGGCAGGCGGGCATCACCGCCCACCGTCAACCAGCCATCGCCCAGGTCGTCGCGCAACTCACCGATGCGCTGGCGGATCACGCCCTGCACGCCGTCCAGCCCGCCCGTCTGCGACTGGGCCTGTCGGCGCAGCTCATCGAGGCGCTGCTGCTGGTCGTCGCGTCGTGCCTCGAGGGTGTCGCGGCGCGACTGCGCCGCGTTCAGCCGCGCCCGAGCGTCGGTCAGCGCCTCGTCGAGCGCCTGGCGATCGTCGAGCAGCTCGCCGAGACGCCGGCGGTCCCGCGCCTCGGCGGCCCGGCTGTCAGCACGAAAGTCCTCGAGCACTCGGACCATCGAGGGGCGAGTGTCGCCGTCGGATGCTCCGGCATCGGCACCGTCCTGCTGCGCCTGAGCCAGCGAAGATACACCGAGCCCCGCCAGAACGATCGCCATCAGCGTACGTTTCATGAGTCGCCCTCCGTTTGCTCTCGAGACGCCCCTGAGGCCGCCTGCGAGGGGGCTTCCGGCGAGACGGACAACGGCAGGTCGAGCATCGCCGGGGCGCGCTCCTCGCGAGCGATGCGCAGGCCCTTGCGGACCTCGCGCCGCGCGTCACCATCCAGCGGCTGCCAGCGGTGCGCATCGGCCTGCCATACGCCGCCCTGCTCACCATTCGGCGTCAGGTAGTACCAGCCCACGCGGCCCACGCGCAGGTAGTCGACGGCCCGCGGCGCGCCCTCGGATGCCGTGTCGGGCTGCGCGTCAGACGGATAGAGAGGCCCGTGCCAGGCATCCACCTCGCGCCCGTAACCCAGCTCGGTGCGCCAGGCGGCGAGCACCCGATCCAGCTTGTCGGCAACCGACAGCTCAGCGCCGTCGAGCATTTGCTGCAGGCTGGCCAGACGCGCCTCACGCTCATCGCGCAGGAACGGCATGTCAGCCTCGACCAGCGCCTGCAGCCGCTCGACCAGCCGTCGAGTCAGCACCGGCAGGCGCTCACCGGCATCGGCCAGCTGTGCCACCGACCGCTCGCGCTTGCCGATGGCCCGAGCCTGACGCTCGACCTGACGCGCGAGCTCTTCATCATAGGCCTCGAGCCGACTCGCCTCGCGACGGACGCGGCGCAGTTCACGCAGGGCCTGGCGCGTCTGGTCGTCCGCCGCATCGATGCGTGCCTGCAACTTTGCCTGGCGCTGCTGGGCCTCGACCGCCGTCTCGTTCAACGACGCCGCCTGGGCCGTCCCGAGAACCCCCGCCGCGACGAGCAGGCAGGCCATCGTCATACCGACCTTGTTCACACTGCAGCTCCCTTCGTTGGTCCGGCACCGGCCGGAAATGCCCGACACGCTAATGCAAAATACAACCATTATCAACGGATAATCTAGTGCCAGAACGCGCCAGGGCCGGCTCATGGAGCCGGCCCTGGTCGGACACCGTCACGGCGAACCGTGCCTAGAGCTTCTGCTCGAGTTCCGGCAGCACCTCGAAAAGGTCGCCCACCAGGCCGTAATCCGCCACCTGGAAGATCGGCGCCTCCTCGTCCTTGTTGATGGCGACGATCACCTTGGAGTCCTTCATCCCCGCCAGGTGCTGGATGGCGCCCGAGATGCCCACGGCGATGTAGAGGTCCGGGGCGACGATCTTGCCGGTCTGGCCGACCTGCATGTCGTTGGGTACGAAGCCGGCGTCCACCGCGGCGCGCGAGGCGCCGATGGCCGCGCCCAGCTTGTCGGCGATGCCCTCGAGCAGCTGGAAGTTCTCGCCGTTGCCCATGCCGCGGCCACCGGAGATCACCACCCGGGCGGCGCCCAGCTCGGGGCGCTCGCTCTGCTCGAGCTGTTCGTCGACGAAGGACGAGAGGGCGTTGTCGACCGCTCCATCGACGGCCTGGATCGTCGCACTGCCCGTCTCGCCCACCGCGTCGAAGGCGGTGGTGCGCACGGTGATCACCTTGAGCGCATCGCCCGACTGCACGGTGGCGATGGCGTTGCCGGCGTAGATCGGCCGCTTGAAGGTGTCGGTGCTCTCGACGCTGAGAATGTCGGAGAGCGCGGCGACGTCCTTGAGCGCGGCGAGTCGCGGCAGGACATTCTTGCCGGTGGTGGAGGCGGCGGCCAGCACGTGCGAGTAGTCGTCGGCGAGGCTGACCAGCAGGTCGGCCAGCGGCTCGGCGAGCTGGTGGGCGTAGACCGCGGCGTCGGCGACACGCACGCGGCGCACGCCGTCGAGTGTCGCGGCCGCCTCGGCCACGGCGGCGACGTTCTCGCCGGCGACCAGCACGTCGATATCGCCTCCGATCGCCTGCGCCGCGGCGACCACATGGGCGGTGGCGCCGGCGAGCTGACCGTCGTGATGTTCGGCGAGGACCAGAATGCTCATGAGATCAGCTCCTTTCAAAGGACTTTGGCTTCGTTCTTCAGCTTGTCGACCAGCTCGTCCACCGAGCCCACCTTGATGCCGCCCTTGCGCTCGGCCGGGGTCTCGACCTTGAGCTGGGTGGTGCGCGGGGCGATGTCGACGCCGAGTTCCTCGGGCGTCCGGGTCTCGAGCGGCTTCTTCTTGGCCTTCATGATGTCCGGCAGCTTGGCGTAGCGCGGCTCGTTGAGGCGCAGGTCGGTGGTGACCACCGCCGGCAGCGTGAGCGCCACGGTCTGCAGGCCACCGTCGATCTCGCGGGTGACGTCCACCGTGCCTTCCTTGACGTCGACCTTCGAGGCGAAGGTGCCCTGCCCCATGCCGGTCAGCGCGGCAAGCATCTGGCCGGTCTGGTTGTTGTCGGTATCGATCGCCTGCTTGCCGAGGATCACCAGCTCGGGCTGTTCGGCGTCGACCACCTGCTTGAGCAGCTTGGCCACCGCCAGCGACTCGACCCGCTCGTCGGTGGTGACATGGATGGCCCGGTCGGCGCCCAGCGCCAGGGCGGTGCGCAGCTGTTCCTGGGCGGCCTTGGGGCCGACGGTGACGGCGACGATCTCGGTGGCGATCCCGCGTTCCTTGAGGCGCACCGCCTCTTCCACGGCGATCTCGCAGAACGGGTTCATGGCCATCTTGACGTTGGTCAGGTCGACGTCGGAGTGATCCGCCTTGACGCGGATCTTGACGTTGTAATCGATGACGCGTTTGACCGCGACGAGTACTTTCATGGCGTCCTCGCTGGGTTAGAACCGGAAGGCATTAATTCATGCAAGCGTTTGATAGGGGAACCGGCCAAAACTGTAGTGTGCCACAGGTTTGAGTACCGCCCAAGATGGCGGCGCATCGCCCATGATACGGGCCTGCACCCCCTGCGATAGTGGAATATGACTAGCACCAATTCCGGGTAGAAGCAAACGATCGTTTTAATTATAGTAAGGGCTCCGAAAATTCAGCGACACGATGATTTTCGGTGACGCCTTTCGCGTGCCGAAGATCGGCATGGCCGCCCGCCACTGCCCTGACCGAGGAGATAGCCGTGGAACGCGAATACATGGACTTCGACGTGGTGATCGTCGGCGCCGGCCCCGCCGGCCTGTCCGCCGCCTGCCGCCTGATGCAGCAGGCCAATGAGGCCGGGCGCGAGCTGACGGTCTGCGTGGTCGAGAAGGGCTCCGAGGTCGGGGCACATATCCTCTCCGGCGCCATCCTCGAGACCCGTGCGCTCGACGAGCTGTTTCCCGACTGGGCCGAGCGCGGCGCCCCGCTGACCACCCCGGCCACCCGCGACGAGGTCCATCTGCTCAAGGATGCCGAGAAGACCTGGAAGCTGCCCGACGCCCTGGTGCCCGGCAGCATGCACAACGTCGGCCAGGGCCGCACCAACTACGTGATCAGCGCCGGCAACCTGTGCCGCTGGCTCGGCGAGCAGGCCGAGGCGCTGGGGGTGGAAGTGTTCCCGGGCTTCGCCGCCCAGGAGGTGCTCCACGCCGAGGACGGCACGGTGCGCGGCATCATCACCGGCGACATGGGCGTGGGCGCCGACGGCGAGCCCAAGGACGGCCACATGCCGGGCATGGAGCTACGCGCCAAGTACACCCTGTTTGCCGAGGGCGCACGGGGTCATCTCGGCAAGCGGCTGATCGAACGCTTCGACCTGGCCGCGGGCAAGGACCCGCAGCACTACGGCATCGGCCTCAAGGAACTCTGGGACGTGCCCGCCGAGGTGCACGAGCCCGGGCTGGTGCTTCACGGCTCCGGCTGGCCGCTGCCCGACGACACCCAGGGCGGCTTCTTCCTCTACCACGCCGAGAACCAGCAGGTGGTGGTGGGCCTGATCGTCGATCTCGCCTATACCAATCCCTGGCTCTCTCCGTTCGATGAATTCCAGCGCCTGAAGCATCACCCGCTGCTCAAGCGCTACCTGGAAGGCGGCTCGCGGGTGGCCTACGGTGCCCGGGCCATCGCCAAGGGCGGCATCAACTGTCTGCCGAGGATGACCTTCCCGGGCGGGCTGCTGATCGGCTGCGACGCCGGTACGCTCAACTTCGCCAAGATCAAGGGCCTGCACACCGCCATGAAGTCGGGGCTGGTGGCCGCCGAGACGGTCTTCGCCGCGCTGGCCGACGGCGACGAGGGCGGGCGCGAACTCACCGCCTTCACCGAGGCCTGGCAGGCGAGCTGGGCTCACGCCGAACTCGAGGAAAGCGCCAGCTTCGGCCCGGCGATCCACAAGTACGGCAACCTGCTGGGCGGCGCCTACAATGTCCTCGACCAGTGGCTGGGCGGCCGCCTGCCACGGGTCCATGACGCCACCCCGGACCACGCCCGGCTCAAGCCCGCCGACCAGGCGCAACCGATCGACTATCCGAAGCCGGACGGCAAGCTGTCCTTCGACAAGCCCTCCTCGGTGTTCCTTTCCAACACCAACCACGAGGAGGATCAGCCCTGCCACCTCAAGCTCACCGATCCCGAGGTGCCGATCCGCGACAACCTGCCCAGGTATGCCGAGCCGGCGCAGCGGTACTGCCCGGTGGGGGTCTACGAGGTGGTCGAGGACGATGCCGGCCGGCCGCGCTTCCAGATCAACTTCCAGAACTGCATCCACTGCAAGACCTGCGACATCAAGGACCCGGCGCAGAACATCACCTGGGTGGCGCCGGAAGGCGGGGGTGGGCCGAACTACCCGAACATGTAGGGGAACCCTGATTCATTGCTGCGCTCGATATCCTGGTCGCCGGCGGTGCTCGCAATCCTCATGTAGCAGGCTACACTCCGGTTTCTGCGCTCCGTCGGCGACCAGCCTCTCATCGCTCGCGACATGAATCAGCGCCCCCTCGACGGAGGCAGTTCAGCTTTCCCCGGTGGCAACGGGCCGGGCGGGATCGCGGATCCAGTGGCTCCAGGAGCCGGCATAGAGCTTCGGCAGCGCCCGGCCGGCAATGGCATAAGCGAGAATATCGTGGCAGGCGGTGACCCCGGAACCGCAGTAGCAGACCACCGACGCACCGCGGGGCAGCTCCGCCTCGAGCTCGGCCGGCGACTTGAAGCGGCCCTCGGCATCGAGATTGGCGGCGCTCGGTCGACACACGGCCCCGGGGATGTGTCCGGCGACGGGATCGATGGGTTCAACCTCGCCGCGGTAGCGTTCCCGGGCCCGGGCGTCGACCAGGGCCAGCTCGCCCTTCGCCACGGCGTCGGCATCAATCCATGCCGTGTCGTCGAAGGCCGGGGACCAGCCCGAGGGCGACCCCGGGAGGTCCGGCTCGCGGCTCTCGAGCACCCCGCCCGCCTCCTGCCAGGCGGCGATCCCGCCGTCGAGCACACGCACGTCGGGGTGCCCCGCCCAGACATGCAGCAGCCACCAGGCCCGCGCCGCCGCCAGCTGGCCACCGGCATCGTCGTAGACGATCACCGGCACCGCCGGCGTGATGCCCAACCGGTGCAACGTGGCGGTGAAGCGCCCCGGGTCGGGCAACGGATGACGCCCGCCCTCACCGGCCGGGTCGGACAGGTCCGCCTCCAGATCGAGATGCCGGCTGCCGGGCAGGCGACTCTCCCGCCACAGCCGACGCCCCGCATCGGCGTCGCCCAGACGGGCCCGGCAATCGAGAATCAGCACCGACCGGTCCTGCGCCAGCCAATCGCGTACCGTGGCGGCATCTATCAGCGTTTGCAGCGACATCTCTCGCCCTCCTCTTGTCCGCATGTTAATGCCTTGTGTGACGGCCACACACCGTCTATGGCTCCGCGCTTTCCAGCGGGGCACGCCGTGCGATGAGACGCCGCCGCCCGGCCTGGTCGAAACGGATCTCGAGAATCGGGTCGGCGGGCTGGCCTTCGATGACCAGAATCTCGCCCCCGCCGAACACGGCATGATGCACCCGCTGCCCGACCCGGTAAGCGCCCGTCCCGCCGCCAGACTCGACGGACGCGTCACGCGACGCCTGCAGCGCGATATCCTCGCGACCCACCGCCTTGAGATAGCGCGCCACCAGCTCGGGCTCGGCCACCGCAAGCGGCGCGTCGTCCGGGGCCTTTAGCATCCGGGCGACGCGCAGGCAGTCGGTCCAGGCGGTCTCCTGCAGGAAGCGGCTGGGACGATGCGTGCCGCCGTCATGCAGCAGCAGCAACTGCTCGCGGGCCCGCGTCGCCGCCACGTAGAAGAGACGCCGCTCCTCCTCGAGACGCTCGTCGTCGAGCGGGTTGTCCCGCGAATAAAGCGGAAAGTCTTCCTCGTTGAGTCCCCACAGCGCGACCAGCGGCCACTCCAGTCCCTTGGCGCCGTGCACGGTGGTGATCAGGACGCCCCCGTCACCGCCGGCCCCGTCGTGCCGGGTATCCGGGCGGCTGCCCAGCAGTTCGAGGAAGTCGTCGGGGGCCTGGGCCATCTCCTCGGCCTGCTCGATCAGCACGTCGAGCAGGCGCACGTCCTCCTCGCCCTTTTCGCGCCGGGCGGCAGCGCGCTTGAGCACCTTGTCGGCGTCCAGGCGCTCCACCACGTGCTCGAGCAGCCGGGCGGCCGGCAGCCCCCCCAGGCGCGGCAGCTCGCAGAGCAGCTCCCAACGGCGCTTGAGGTTGCGCCGCTGGACCGGCTTGAGCCCTTCCAGCAAGGGGTCCTGCCGCATCGGCCAGCGCTGGGTCTCGGCCAGCTGCCGCGTCACCGCTTCCAGGCGTTCGCGGGCGACGAAGGGCGTCGGCTGCGAAAACAGCAACAGCAGGTGCCCGGGATCCTGCAGGCGCCGCGGCTCGCGCGCCAGCTGCAGATAGCCGGCCAGCGCCTGAACCAGCGGCAGCCGGAAGACGAAACGATCCTCCCGGGCCAGCCGAAAGGGAATCCCCGCCCGCAGCAGCTGCAGCTGCACGGACACGGAGAGTGTCCAGCTGCGCACCAGCACGGCACACTCGGCGAGCCGCCCCTGCTGCTGCCGGGCCGTCAGCGCCTGCAGCAGCGGCGCGACTCCCTGGCCCTGCTCGATGCGCGTGTCAGGGTTGGTCGGCGCCGCCAGGCACAGCTGGTCGGGGCGCCGCCGGTTGCCGCGGATGGCATGGTTGGCGGCCAGCGCCAGGGCATGGCCGTGGCGGAAGGTCACCGACAGCGGGTAGTCGCGGGCAGCGCCGAAGGTGGCGGCGAATCGCTCGAGCATGTAGTCGGGGCGCGCACCGCGCCATTCGTAGATGCACTGGTTGGCGTCGCCGACCGCCATCACCGCGGCCCGATCTCCCGCCAGCAGGGCCAGCAGGCGCTGCTGGGCCTCGTTGATGTCCTGATACTCGTCGATGATCACATGGTCGAGGAACCCCTGGACCCGCGCCCGGGCGTCGCCATCACGGGCCAGGCAGCGCAGCGGTCGATACAGCAGGTCGGCGTAGGTCATGCGGCCGTGGGCTTCGAGCAGCGATTCCATGGCGTCGAAGGCGGCGACGAAATGTGCCGTACCCGCCCCCAGGTCCAGGCGCTCGTAGAGCACCTGCGGCGCGACCAGCTCGGCCTTGACCATCTCGCAGAAGTGGCCGAGGGCCTCGAGCCGGTCGGGCTCGAGTGCCGCCTCGCGGGTCGGGGCGTCGGCCTCGCCCAGCACCTGCTGGGTGGCCTGGCGCAACAGCCGCTCGCGCTGCCAGTCGGCGGTGAGCAGCTCGCGCGGCGCCAGCCGCCCCCAGCTCACCAGGCTGCGGGTCAGTCGATGGCCGATGGAGTGGAAGGTACGCACGTCGGGCAGCGCCAGGCCCGCCGGCGCCAGGGCCTCGAGCTTGGCGGCGAAGTCCTCGCGGGCCGCACGGTTGAACATCAGCACCAGCAGCCGGCGCGGCGGCACCCCCTGTTCGAGCAGGGCCAGTACCCGGGCGACCAGGGTGGTGGTCTTGCCGGCGCCGGCCACCGCGGCGACGCGCGCATGCCCGTCGCCATGCGCGACGACGGCGCGCTGCTCGTCGGTCAGGGGCATCAAGCGTCGGGCTCCAGCCGGCCCAGCGGTTGCCACACACCGCCGCTGACCAGCCCCCATTCCTCGCTACCCGCTACCTGGCGGCTCTCGGCCACGTCGAGCAGCCGGTAGTAGACGTTGCGATTGAGCCGGGCAGCCAGGCCGTGCCGCACCGGGACCTCGGGGATGACGTCGCCGCCGGGCATCGGGCTCAGGGCGAGCCGATGCTCGCGGCCCAGCACGAGCGTATCGCCCAGGTTGGTCGTCAGGCGCCAGCCGCCACCCGGCGCATCGGCTTCGCGGTCGGCATCGACGATCAGCAGGGGGCGATCCTCGACTTGAATGCGCCACTTCTCCACCGGCGAGACAAGGTAGTAATCGCCGTCGGCCTCGCGGCGCAGGATGGTCGACAGCAGGCGCACCAGGCGCGGGCGCGACATCACCCGTCCTTCGTGATACCAGCGGCCATCGGCGGCGATGGACAGCGCCATGTCACCGCTCAGCGGCGGCGTCCAGGTTTCCAGCGGCGGCAGACTGGCAGGATCCGTCACCGCCGGCTCGACCTGGCCGATCAGCCCTTCCAGCATCATGACTTCCTCTCCCGGGCCGCCGGCTCAGCGCCATCCGGCCTCTTCCAGTGACTGTCGCAGATCCGCCGGCGCCTGCGGGAGCGCCTCGCGGAACAGCCGGTAGAAATTGGCGGTGGTCTGCATCGCCACTTCATCGACGCTGATCCCGCGCTCGGCAGCGATGCACTCGGCCACCTCGACGACCCATTGCGGCTCGTTGGGCTTGCCACGATGCGGCACCGGCGCCAGGTAGGGACTGTCGGTCTCGATCAGCAGCCGATCCAGCGGAATGGCCCGGGCCAGCTCGCGGATCGCCGCGGCATTGCGGAAGGTGACGATGCCCGACAGCGAGATCAGAAAGCCGTGGCGCACCGCCTCCCGCGCCATGTCCAGATCCTCGGTGAAACAGTGCAGCACGCCGCCGACGGCCGGATCCCCATGCTCGGCGATCAGCGCCAGGGTGTCCTCCCGGGCCTCGCGGGTGTGCACGATCACCGGCAGTTCCAGCTCCCGGGCGGCGATCAGGTGATTGGCGAAGCGGCTGCGCTGCTGCGGCGGCGCCACCCCCTGATAATGATAGTCGAGGCCGGTCTCGCCGATCGCCACCGCCGCGTGGCGCTCGGCGCATGCCTTGATGGCCTCCACGTCCGGTTCGCGGGGCACCTCGTGCAGCGGATGCACGCCGGCGGAAATCACCACATCCTCGTGCTCGCGGGCGATCGCCGCGAGTCCGGGCACGTCCTCCAGGGTGACGGCGATCGCCAGAAACTGGCGGACCTCGCGCCGACGGGCGGCGTCGAGGGCGGCATTCAGGTCGCCGCCGTGGGCGGAAAGATCCAGGCGGTCCAGATGACAGTGGGAATCGACAAACATGCGGAAAGGCTCGTGACTGACGAAGGAGTGGCGGATGGTGGCTCAGAAGGTGAAGGTGGGCTCGCCCTTGTCGAGCAGCCCGGCCAGGTGGTTCTCGATACGGTCGCGGACCCGGCGGTCATTGACGCCGAAATGCACACCGATGCCGGGGATGCGGCGCCCCGAGACGCCGGGCGGCGAAATCCAGGCGACGTCACCGCTGACCGGCAGGCGTTCGCTCTCGTCGGGCAGCGTCAGCAGCAGGTAGACGGGCTGGCCCAGCGCATAGGTGTCCTGCGTCGGCACGAAGATGCCGCCCCGCTCCAGCGCCGGCATGTAGGCCGACAGCAGGGTCCGATGATCCTTGAAGGTCAGCGAGAGCGCCTTGTGTTCCGCCATGACAGCCTCCTCGGGTCTTCGATCAGGAACGCAGCAATGCCGACCAGCGCACCAGCCAGGCCTCGAGCACCAGCTGGGGGTTGGGGTTGCCGCCGGCCACCAGCAGCCGCTGCTGCTCGCGGGCATAATCGAGCAGCCGGAACCAGTCGCGCAGGCGGCCGTTCTTTATCGCCTGGCGGTAGAGCGGCAGCAGGTCGGGATTGCGGACCTGCTCGGTATCGCCGGACAGCCCCAGCCGAATCAGGTCTTCCAGCCAGGCGATACCGTACCACAGGATGCGCTCGACCGCCTGACGGTCGAGCCGGGCGGCCTCGGCGACCGGCTCGGCACCGCGCACCAGGGCGTCGAAGAGCTCCTGGAGCGTCTGGCGCAGCTGACGGGCCTCGCCCCCGGCCAGCTCGCGTGCCAGCAGCGGCAGCCCGCCGGCCACACGCAGCCAGAACGCTGCCTCGCGTTCATCCCCCAGCGCCTCGGCAAGCCAGGGAAGGCAGGCTGCCGGGGCCGGCACCGTCAGCGTCCAGTGCTGGCAGCGCGAACGGATCGTCGCCAGCATGCGCGACGGGACGTCCGAGAGCAGCACGAACAGGGTACGCGACCCCGGCTCCTCGAGACTCTTGAGCAGCGCGTTGGCCGCCGCCACGTTCATCGCCTCGGCGGGCTGCAGCAGGATGACCCGATAGCCGCCCTGCTGCGCGGTCTGGGCGACGAACTGATTGACCTCGCGGATCGGGTCGATGCGAATCTGGCGGCGATTGTCGGCCGGGCAGATCCGCAGCAGGTCCGGATGATAGCCGGCGGCCAGCATCCGGCAGCCGTGGCAGTGGCCACAGGCCGCATCGCCGGGCGACAGACAGAGGGTTCGCGCCACCAGCGCCTCGGCCAGCTGCTGCTTGCCCAGCCCGTGCGGACCGGAAATCAGCAACGCGTGGGGCAGGCGGTCGGAAGTCTGCAGGGCCACCAGGCGCTGCCAGAGCTCGGACTGCCACGGCAGCGGCGTCAGCTGCGCCATGCGGCCACCCGTTGATCGAGGCAATGACAGATGTCGGCCTGCACCTGCGTCAGCGACCGTGCGGCATCGATCACCGCGATGCGCGCGGGGGCCGCCGCGGCCCGCTCGAGATAGCCCTGCCGCACCGCCTCGAAGAACGCGGCGCGCTCGCGCTCGAAGCGGTCGAGTCCCTGCCCCCGGGCCGTCACGCGCTCGCGCGCGGCGTCCACGGGCATGTCCAGCAACAGCGTCAGGTCGGGCTGAAGCCCCTGCTGCACGAACGTCTCGAGCATGGCGATGGCGGAGCGATCGCCCCGCCGGGCGCTGCCCTGGTAGGCATAGGTGGCATCGGTGAAGCGGTCGCAGACCACCCAGGCGCCACGCTCCAGGGCCGGCCGGATCCGGCGCGCCAGGTGCTGGGCCCGCGCCGCGAAGACCAGCAGCAGCTCGGCATCATCGGCCAGGGTTTCCGCCTCGTCGGGGGCCAGCAGCAGCTCGCGAATCGCCTCGGCCCGCGGCGTGCCGCCGGGCTCGCGGGTGGTGATCGTCTCGATGCCCAGCGACTCGAGATGATCACGCACCAGGGCCAGGTTGGTGCTCTTGCCGACCCCTTCTCCCCCCTCGAGGGTAATGAAGCGTCCGCGTGATGGCATGGGCAGCAGCCTCGTCTAGCGATTGAGAATGTAGCGACGCACGGCGGCATTGTGCTCGCGCAGCGTCGCCGAGAAATGGTGGCTGCCATCGCCCTTGGCGACGAAGTACAGGGCGTCGCCGTCGGCCGGGTGCACGGCCGCACGCAGCGCGGCCATGCCGGGCATGGCGATGGGCGTGGGCGGCAGCCCGTCGATGACGTAGGTATTGTAGGGCGTCTTGCGCTGCAGGTCGGCGCGGGTGATGTTGCCGTCATAGTCGTCGCCCAGGCCGTAGATGACGGAAGGGTCGGTCTGCAGCCGCATGCCCTTCTCCAGACGGCGCACGAAGACGCCGGCGATCCGGGCCCGCTCGCCGTCGGCCCCGGTCTCCCGCTCGATCAGCGACGCCAGGATCAATGCCTGATAGGGCGACTCCAGTGGCAGGTCCGCGTCGCGCTCGCTCCAGACATCGTCCAGCGAGGACTGCATGCGCGCATAGGCTCGCGCGAGGATCGCCTTGTCACTGACCCCCTTGTGATAGCGGTAGGTATCGGGGAAGAAGCGCCCTTCCGGATGCTGGTCGGGATGCCCCAGCCGGGCCATCACCTCGCTGTCATCGAGGCCCTCGAGGGTGTGCTTGAGCTTGACGGCGTCATCCAGCGCCTCGCGGACCTGGTGGAAGGTCCAGCCTTCGGGAAAGGTCACCGTGTAGGTGACCACCTGATCGCTGCCCAGGCGCTCGAGTGCAGCCCGACCGCTCATGCCGGGCTCGAGGCGAAACTCGCCCGCCCGCAGCGCCGGCCATGCGGCAGGCCGAAAACGCTTGGCGAGCTTGAAGGGCCAGGCCTCGGCCAGCACGCCCCGGCTCACCAGGTCATCGACGACACGGTCGAACCCCGCGCCCTGGGGGACTTCGTAGAGCATCGACTGTTCGATAGCCAGCGGCTGCACCAGCCGCGACTGCCAGTACCGGAAGGCGCCGTAAGCCACGAGTCCCAGTACGGCCAGCGCGGCCAGACACAGTTTCAACCAACGCATGCGGAGTCCTTACGCGAAAGCGGGCGCCGCCGGACGCCCGCGGTCAGTCGGTGAGGCGAGGATACCCCAGCAGCTCATGGGCAGCATCCTGCAGGATACGTGCAGACGTGGACGGGACGGGCCAGGCCTGCCGCTCGACGCCCCGGGCATCGAGCAGGCGTCGCACCGGCCACAGCCCCTGCACGGAGTTGCCGACCCACAACGAATCGGCCTGCATCAGCGCATCGACACCGGCCGTGACGACCGCGATCGGCAGCCGCTCCCGGAGACCCTCACGCAGGGTGCCGGCCACGCCACAGGCGTCCAGGGCCGGGGTTTCCCAGCGACCTGCACGATGCCAGAAAAGGTTCATGCTGGTGGTCTCGACGACATGCCCCTCGGTATCGAGAAGCACCCCTTCGGCAATCGCGGGATCGTCCCACTCGCGCCGGGCCATCACATTCTCGAGGCGATTGAGGTGCTTGATGCCGGCCAGCGCAGGCTGCCTGGCCAGACGCAGATCGCACAGGCGAATCGTGACGCCCTCGCGCCAGGCGGTTTCCCGCGGAGCGAAAGGCGTCACTCGCCAGCGGTATCGCGGCTGCGGCTCGACCGGCGGCAGATACCCCCGTCCGCCACTGCCCCGGGTCACGATCAGCTTGAGCACGGCCAGCCCCGAGCCGGCCCGGCCCGGCAGCGCCGCCGGCAGGTCATGGTCGGGACAGGGGATCCCCAGGCGCTCGCAACCGCGCCGGAGCCTTGCCACATGGGCGTCCCAGAGCAGGGGCCGACCGTCGCGGACGAGGACGGTCTCGAACACCCCATCCCCGTAGGCCAGCCCACGGTCGTCGAAGGGAACGCCGTCGTCCTGCATGCGGATCAGACGCGCGAGAAGATCAGCGAGCCGTTGGTCCCGCCGAAGCCGAACGAGTTCGACAGCGTGTGCGTGATGGCCGTTTCACGGGCCGTGTACGGCACGTAGTCCAGCCGGCACCCCTCCTGCGGATTGTCCAGGTTGATGGTCGGCGGCGCCACCTGGTCACGCAGTGCCAGCACGCAGAAGACCGCCTCGACGGCACCGGCCGCGCCCAGCAGGTGGCCGATCATCGACTTGGTGGAGCTGACCGCCACGTTTCGCGCCGCGTCGCCCATGACCCGCTCGATGGCCTGGCTCTCGGCCAGATCCCCGGTGGGGGTGGAGGTGCCGTGGGCGTTGATGTACTGGATCTGCTCGGGTGCCAGCCGGGCGTCGTGCAGCGCGTTGCGCATGGCCGCCGCCGCGCCGCGACCGTCCTCGGGCGGCGCGGTCATGTGGTGGGCGTCGTCGCTCATGCCGAAGCCCGTCAGCTCGGCATGGATCGTCGCCCCCCGTGCTCGGGCGTGCTCGTAGTCCTCGAGCACCACGACCCCGGCGCCATCGGACAGCACGAAGCCGTCGCGATCGCGATCCCAGGGGCGGCTGGCGGCGGCCGGGTCGTCGTTGCGCGTCGACAGCGCCCGCGCCGCGGAGAAGCCGCCCAGGCCGAGCGGTGTGGTGGCCATCTCCGCCCCGCCGCAGACCATCACGTCGGCGTCGCCGTAGGCGATGGTGCGCGCCGCGTAGCCGATGTTGTGCGTACCCGTGGTGCAGGCCGTGGTGATGGCGATGTTGGGCCCCTGGAAGCCGTAGCGGATCGCCAGGTTGCCGGCGATCATGTTGATGATCGAGCCCGGCACGAAGAACGGCGAGATGCGCCGCGCCCCGCCCTTGAGCAGGGCGTTGTGGTTGTGCTCGATCATCGGCAGACCGCCGATGCCGGACCCGATCGCCACCCCGATACGGTGCGCATTGTCCTCGCGGCATTCCAGCCCGGCATGCTGGACCGCCTGCGAGGCCGCCGCGATGCCGTACTGGATGAACAGGTCCATCTTGCGCGCATCCTTGGGGTTCAGATAGGGGCTGATATCGAACCCCTTGATCGAGCCGCCGAAGCGCGTATTGAAACCACTGGTATCGAAATGCTCGATCGGGGCTATGCCGCTCTTGCCCGCCAGGATATTGCTCCAGCTTTCCTCGACGGAATTACCGACCGGTGTCACCAACCCCAGTCCGGTCACCACGACCCTTCTACGAGGCATCAGCTCTCCTCCAGATGTCCATGTCAGGCGCTTGCCTAGCGGCGCACCCATGCAGCTCGCCATTATACCCGAAGCGTACCGGCTATGGGGTCTGGCACCCTAAAAAGGAAAGCCGCTCTGTCACCAGAACGGCTTTCCGAGTACAGGCATTCAGCGCCGTCGCACGTCGGCTTACTGGTGAGCCACGACGTAGTCGATCGCTTCCTGTACCGTGGTGATCTTTTCCGCTTCCTCGTCGGGGATTTCGGTGTCGAATTCCTCTTCGAGCGCCATCACCAGCTCGACGGTGTCCAGGGAATCGGCGCCGAGATCTTCGGTGAAGGATGACGAGTTCTGGATGTCCTCTTCCTTGACGTTCAGGCGCTCGGCTACGACCTTCTTCACGCGCTCTTCGATGGTGCTCATTCTGTGATTACTCCTAGTGGTACATATCCGCCAGCCGGAAACTGCCGGGTAGTTTATAGACGGCCCCAGATCGACGCAACCAAGGCGTCGAGCACGGCCTCAACGCATGTTCATGCCACCGTTGACCTGCAGGGTCTCGCCGGTGACATAGCCTGCCGCATCGCTGGTCAGAAAGCCCACCGCCGCGGCAATTTCCTCGGGAGCGCCCAGGCGCGCCAGCGGAATCTGGGTCAGCAGCGCCTTGTGCTGCTCCTCGGGCAGCGCCTCGGTCATGTCGGTGGCGATGAAGCCGGGTGCCACGGCATTGACGGTAATGCCGCGCGAGGCGACTTCCCGCGCCAGAGCCCGAGTGAAGCCCTCCATGCCCGCCTTGGCGGCAGCATAGTTGGTCTGCCCCAGGTTGCCCATGGTCGCCACGACCGAGCTGATGTTGACGATGCGCCCGAAACGCGCCTTGGTCATGCCTCGCACACAGGCCTTGGTGACGCGGTAGACGGACTTGAGATTGGTGTCGAGCACCGCATCCCATTCCTCTTCCTTCATGCGCATCAGCAGGTTGTCACGGGTAATTCCGGCATTGTTGACGAGAATGGTCGGCGCGCCGAACTCCTCGACGATCGCCTTGAGCAGGGTATCGATACTGGCCGGGTCGGTGGCATCGAGCCGCCGACCACCGCCTTCGATCCCCTGCTCGCGAAAGTCGGCATCGATGCGCTCGGCGCCGGCATCACTGGTCGCCGTGCCGATGACGATGCGCCCCTGACGCCCCAGCTCGTGGGCGATGGCACGCCCGATACCACGACTGGCACCGGTGACGAGGGCGATTCTGCGTTCGCTGGTCATAAAGCCTTCTCGAATCAATCGTTGGCGTTCTGGCCGACCGCTTCCCGCGCCAGCGTCAGCGCCGACGCCAGACTGTCGGGATCATTGGCCGCCAGCCCCTTGGCTCCGCGGGCCACGCGCTTGTTGAGCCCGGTGAGCACCTTGCCCGGCCCGCACTCGATGAACACCTCGGCGCCCTGGGCGAGCATGGTCTCGACGCAGTCCGTCCAGCGTACCGGCTGATAGAGCTGTTCGATCAGGCGCGTGCGCAAGGTGTCGATGTCGGCATGCGCCTGGGCGTCGACGTTCTGGACCACCGTGTAGCGCGGCGTCTTGATCTCGATCTCGCCCATGGCCGCGGCCAGCCGCTCGGCGGCGGGCTTCATCAGCGCGCAATGCGACGGCACCGACACCGGCAGGGGCAGCGCCCGCTTGGCGCCGGCCTCCTGGCACAGGGCGATGGCGCGTTCGACGGCGGGCTTGTCGCCCGCGATCACCACCTGCCCCGGCGCATTGTAGTTGACGGCCGCGACGACCTCGCCCTGAGCGGCATCGCGGCAGGCACGCTCGACGGCCTCATTGTCGAGACCGAGGATCGCCGCCATGGCACCCCGGCCGGCCGGCACGGCCTCCTGCATCGCCTCGCCGCGCAGACGCACCAGCTTTACCCCCTCGGCAAAGCCCAGCGCCCCGGCGCAGACCATCGCGCTGTATTCGCCCAGGCTGTGCCCGGCCATGACCAGAGGGCGCGGGCCTTCCAGTTCCTGCCAGACACGCCAGATGGCGACGCTCGATGTCAGCAGCGCCGGCTGGGTGCAGGCCGTGGCGTTGAGCGCCTCTTCCGGCCCCTCCTGAGCCACGTGCCACAGATCGTATCCGAGGGCGTCGGACGCCTCCTCGAAAGTGGTTCGCACCACGCTGTATCGTTCGGCCAGCTCTCTCAGCATGCCCAGGTGCTGGGAGCCCTGCCCCGGAAAAACGAGGGCCAGGGATTGAGTCATGGCATTCACCTTTCAGGATTGAAATCGTCGGGTCTCGAGCGGGCGGAAAACCCGCTATCCCCCGGGCCGCACGCGACCGACGGGATAGCGGACTGTCCCAGCGCCTGCGCCAGCCGCGACGGCAGATCACGGCGCACCTCCTGCACCGCACGGGAGACGGCAAACGCGAACCCCTGGGCATCGGCACGGCCGTGGCTCTTCACCACGATGCCTGCCAGACCCAGAAGACTGGCGCCATTGTAGCGGACCGGATCCAGCTGACGCTTGATACGCAGCAAGGCCGGACGCGCCAGCAGCGTGACGAGACGACTGCCCCAGTGGGCGGCGAAGGTGGTCTGGAAGCGCTCCACCAGCATGCGCGCCAGCCCTTCGCTGGACTTGAGCACGATGTTGCCGACGAAGCCGTCGCAGACCACCACGTCGGCGTCTCCGTTGAACAGGCCGTCACCCTCGACGAACCCGATGTAGTTGAGCGACGACAGGCGTCGCAGCCGCTCGTCGGCCTCGCGAACCATCGCCGGGCCCTTGGTCGCCTCGACGCCCACGTTGAGCAGGGCCACCCTTGGGTGCTCGAGGCCGTCGACATGTCGCGCCATGACATCCGCCATGCGCGCGAAATCGACCAGCCGCTCGGCGGTGGTCTCGATATTGGCACCCAGGTCGATCATGTAGCAGCGACCGCCGCCGCGGGTCGGGATGGCGGTGGTGATCGCCGGTCGCGGAATGCCCGCCACCATGCCCAGGGCACGGCGCGACAGCGCCATCAGGGCACCGGTGTTGCCGGCACTGACGCCTGCATCGGCCTGCCCGGCCGCCACGTCATCGAGCATGCGGGCCAGACTGCTGCTTCCCCCGGTACGCAGGGCCTGGGAAGGACGCGCCGACTGCGCGATCACCTCGCCCGCATGATGGACACTCATGCGCTCACGCACTGCTCCGTAGCGACGAGGCAGTGACGACAGTTCTTCTTCGAGCCGCATTTGCGGCCCGAACAGGCGGATGGACAGCGAGGGATGCGCGCACAGCGCTTCGGCGGCTCCCCGAACCACGGCGCGGGGACCCTGGTCCCCGCCCATGGCGTCGATGGCGATACGCACGACGTGACGCCGAAGTCGCCCGAATTCAGCGCTGCGTCAAGCGTCGACGACCTTGCGGCCGCGATAGAAACCGTCCGGTGCCACGTGGTGACGACGATGCGTGGTGCCGGTTTCCTTGTCCTGGGACAGGGTCGGGCCGGTCAGCGCGTCGTGGCTGCGGCGCATGCCGCGCTTGGAACGGGTCTTGCGGTTCTGTTGAACTGCCATGGGTAGTACTCCAAAGAGCGTGTCGAAATAATCAGTGTTTATCCTTCAATGTGCGCAGCACATCGAAGGGGCTTGTCGCGGTCTCGTCCGAATCCTCGGTGTCGGGACGGCTGGCCAGCTGGTCGCGCGACACGGCGCACGCCGCCTCGTCGTGATAGACCACCTGCGGCAGGCTGAGGATCAGTTCGTCCTCGATGACCGGCAGCAGGTTGAGCTGTTCGTTTTCCACCAGGACCGGCTCGTAGTCGCCGGGCAGGTCGGCGGCCAGGGCATCGCTGCTCACCATGCCCAGCAGCCAGCGGCTTTCGACCGACACCGGCAGCGGCTCCAGGCAACGCCGGCAGGCGAGCTGCACCGAGGCACTCAGCCACCCCTCGATGTAACGGCGCCCCTGAGGGCCGACACCGAAGGCAAGGCGCACCTCGCAGTCACCCTGCTGAGGCCCGGCCTCTTCGGCCAGACGCGTCATGGCATCCAGAGGGACACTGCCCTCGAGCGTCTGTTCGCCGGCAGCCAGCCGGTAGGGCTCGACGTGCAGGGGAAGTCTAGTGGTCATCATAGGCGCGCAATAATAGGGATTCCCCCCGGGCCTGTCAAAGCGCACCGTCACGCCCTGTACAGCCCGCGAGCACGGGGGCAGACTGAGCCCTCCACTTCCTCCGCGAGGACACTGCCATGAGCCGTCTCGTTCTGGCTTCCGGATCGCCCTGGCGCCGCCAGCTGCTCGAACGCCTCGGCCTGCCCTTCACCTGGGCGAGCCCCGACATCGACGAGCGCCCCCGTGACGGCGAGCCGCCCGAGGCACTCGTGCATCGCCTGGCCCTGAGCAAGGCCGAGCGAGTGGCCCGCGACTTCGATGACCACCTGGTCATCGGCAGCGACCAGATCGCCCTGTTCGAGGGCGACATCCTCGGCAAGCCCGGCGACGAGGCCACCGCCCGGGCCAACCTGGCCCGCTTCTCGGGCAACCGCGTGCGCTTTCTCACCGGCCTGGCGCTGATCGACACCCGCGCCAGTCGTCACTGGGTCTGCCACGAACGCTACGACGTCGTCTTCCGACGACTCGGCGAACGCGAGATCGCCCATTACGTCGCCCGTGAAAAGCCCCTGGACAGCGCCGGCAGCTTCCGCATGGAAGGTCTCGGCGTCACGCTCTTCGAGCGCCTGGAGGGCGACGACCCCAACACGCTGATCGGCCTGCCCCTGATCCGCCTGTGCGCGCTGCTGCGCGAGGCCGGCCTGGACCCCCTCGCCGCCTGACCCCCGAGCCTCGCCGCACTCAGTAGGCCTGATAGCGCACCGGCGAGCGGGTCGAGGGCAGCCCCAGCCACTCGGCGGCGACCCGGCCGAACTGACGCGACAGGCGCGTGAACGGGTCCAGCGACACGGCCTGCTCGCCGGTCCAGACCAGCCCCGAGAACAGCCGCGGGTCATCGGCCAGCCGGTCGCCGCGACCGGCCTTGACGGCGTCGATGAACTGCCGATGGGTGGTGTCGAGCACCTGCTGCCAGAACTCGCGCTGCTCCGGCGTCACCGGCGCGAAGGGATCCAGGAAGTCCTTGTTCTCGCCGGCGGTGAAGACCCGCCGCTCCACCCCCAGCTTATCGATGGCGCCCTGGAGACCGAAGCCGGCATGAATCACCCCGATCGAGCCGACCAGGCTCGCCGGGGACGCATAGACGCGACCGGCCGCCGAGGCGATGTAATAGGCGCCGCTGGCCCCGATGTCCTCGATGACCGCCACCACCGGCTTGCCGCCCTGGGCCACGAGCCGCCGCAGCTCGGCGTAGACGCGCTGCGACTGCACCGGGCTGCCGCCGGGACTGTTGATGTCGAGCACCACGGCACGAGCATCCGGATTGCCCCAGGCCTGCCTGACGCCCTCGATGATCCGTTCGGCACTGGCCCGCCCCTCGGCATCGATGGCGCCCTCGACGCGCACCACGGCGACATGCGGCCCCGTGGGCGTCGGCCCGCCGGCCTGCCGGACGCCACTGAAGACCGCCCACACCAGCGCCAGCAGCAGCCCGGCGAACACGAAGCGGAAGAACAGCTTCCAGCGCCGTGCGCGACGCTGCTCGACCAGCACGCCCTCCATCCAGCGCTCCATGAGCTGCCACTGCTGCCATTGCCGACGCTCGCGCCAGTCCGCGCCCGCCTCCTCCTTTCCTTCTCTTCGCGGCTCGTCGCCGGGTGGTACCTCTTCCCCGCCGGTCCAGGGATCGTCATTGCGCTCGTCGGCCATCACGCACCTCCTCGATATTCACTTCAGCCATGGAGCCAGTCGATGACGGCCGCAAAGTCGTCCGCCGTGAAGGTCGGCTCGCACTGCGCGAGGCGCTCCGGCGCATGCACCCCGTAGGTCACCGCCACGCGATCCATGCCCAGCGAGCGGGCCATGGCCATGTCATATTCGGTATCCCCGATCATCAACGCCTCCGATGCCGCGACGCCGGTCTCGATCAGCAGCTCCTCGAGCATCCGCGGGTCGGGCTTGGAACGGGTCTCGTCGGCGGTTCGCGTGGCGTGGAACCAGCCGCCGGCGCCGGTCGTCGCCAGCGCCCGATCGAGCCCCCGGCGGCTCTTGCCGGTGGCCACGGCCAGCCGCGTCGCCGGGGAACGCCGCAGCCGCCCCAGACCCGCCTCGACCCCCGGGAAGAAGGGGGTCGGCGACTGGTCGGCGGCAACGAAGCGGCGCGCATAGCCGGCCCGCAGGGCCTCCGCCCGCCGGGCATCGATTCCCGGACACAGCCGGGCGATCGCCTCGGGCAGCCCCAGCCCGATGATGTCACGCACGGCCTCGCGACTCAGCGGCGTCCAGCCGATTTCCTCGGCCGCCGCCTGCATGCAGCTGACGATCCGCGCCTCGGAATCCACCAGGGTGCCGTCCCAGTCGAAGATCACCAGCCGATAGCGAAGCTCTCCGGTCGAGGAGGTCATGAGGACATCCCCCGCCCGCGGGCACGCTCGAGCACCCCCTCGAGCTCGTCACCCAGCGGCGCCCGCACCCTGACGGGCCGGCCACTGCTGGGCTCGGGAAAGGTCAGCGACGCCGCATGCAGGAACAGGCGTGGCAGCTTCAGCTCCGCCGCCAGGCGACGCGCCGCCGCGGTACCGTACTTGTCGTCCCCCAATAGAGGGTGTCCCGCATGAGCGGCATGCACCCGAATCTGGTGGGTGCGCCCGGTCACCGGCTCGGCCTCGACCAGGGTCACCCCGGCCAGCGTCTCCTGGACGGCGAAACGGGTCCGCGCCACCTTGCCGGCCGGGTCGACGCGCACGCGGCGTTCGCCGTTGCCGGCGTCATAGCGATCCAGGCGCGCACTGACGAAATCCCGGCGAGCCGGCCAGCGCCCGGCCACCAGCGCCAGGTAACGCTTCTCCATCTTGTGCTGCTTGAGTGCGGTGTTGAGCGCCAGCAGCGCGGGACGTGTCTTGGCCAGCAGCAGGCATCCCGAGGTGTCGCGGTCGAGCCGATGCACCAGCTCGAGAAAGTCGAGATCCTCGCGTACCTGACGCAGCGCCTCGATCAGGCCGATCTTCACCCCGCTGCCGCCGTGCACCGGCAGCCCCGAGGGCTTGTTGATCACCAGCCACTGCGGCCCCTCGATCAGCACGCTGCCGGCCAGCAGGTTGCGCAGGTTGTCGCTGACCTCGCGCACCGCCTCTTCCGGCGCCAGGCGCAACGGCGGGATGCGCACCTGATCGCCGGGCACCAGCCGATAGTCGGCCTTGACGCGCTTCTTGTTGACGCGCACCTCCCCCTTGCGGACGATCCGGTAGATCAGCGCCCGCGGCGCCCCCTTCAGGCGCGTGTGCAGAAAGTTGTCGATGCGTTGCCCGGCGTGGGCCTCGCCGATGTCGACCCATTGGATGTCGCGCCCTTCGGCCATGCTCTCTCCTTGCTCGTTCCGGCCTTGCTGGCCGAAAGCCCCATTCTAACCCACCTCGACGGTGTCAACGTCAATTGCCGCTATACGGCTTTACTGTTATATTCCGAAGTCGCTCGGACGGGTGAAAAGCGCCCGCCTCATGCGCCTGCCCGATCCAGTACGCAGGCCCGAGCCATGATTCCGGTGATGGGGATAGCCCCACCACCATGCAGTGAAAAGTGAAAGACGACGTTACGCCACGCCCGGGCCCGATCACGCCTGATGCCTGATCGAGACCACGGGGACTTAAACACCGTGCCGGAGGCCGGCGTCGGCGAATCGAACAATGCCAGGTGTCTGGCGGTCGTCTGCAGGACCGGCCGGGGATACTCCCCGCCGCGACATGTCCTGCCGCCGCCGCGTACTCAACATGATCTTGCCAGCCCCGGCGCCGCCGGGGCCGGCGCCACAGTCACGACATGCGCTGAGCACAGCACGACAGCACGAAGCGGTTCGCCGTCGCCGACGCAAAAGGAATCGCTGGTCAGATAATCGACGTGCGGAAACAAGCACCACGCGCCTGGCGGACCGGGATACGGCCTGACTCGTGTCAGCCTTCACTCGCCCGCGCAATACCGTGAGCCGTCCGCGCCGACATTTCCGCAGCGTTGTCCCCAGGCCCGCCTCCCGGCGCGAGCCAACTAGCGAGACAACATGAAACGGATGCTCATCAACGCGACCCAGCCCGAAGAGCTGCGCGTCGCCCTCGTCGATGGACAGCGCCTCTACGATCTGGATATCGAATCCGGTGCCCGCGAACAGAAGAAGGCCAACATCTATCGCGGCAAGATCACCCGCGTCGAACCCTCCCTGGAAGCCGCCTTCGTCGACTTCGGTGCCGAACGCCACGGCTTCTTGCCGCTCAAGGAAATCTCCCGCGAATACTTCACCAAGGACCCCTCCGGCCGCCCCAACATCAAGGAGGTGATCAAGGAGGGCCAGGAAGTCATCGTCCAGGTCGACAAGGAGGAGCGCGGCAACAAGGGGGCGGCACTCACCACCTTCATCAGCCTGGCCGGCCGCTTCCTGGTACTGATGCCCAACAACCCGCGGGCGGGCGGCATCTCGCGGCGCATCGAGGGCGAGGAGCGCGCCCAGCTCAAGGAGGCAATGTCCGCCCTCACCCTGCCCGACAAGATGGGCGTGATCGTGCGCACCGCCGGGATCGGCCGCAGCACCGAGGAACTCCAGTGGGACCTCGACTACCTCGCCCAGGTCTGGGAGGCGATCACCGAGGAAGCCGGCAAGCGCTCCGCGCCCTTCCTGATCTACCGCGAGTCCAACGTGATCATTCGCGCCATGCGCGACTACCTGCGCCAGGACATCGGCGAGGTGCTGATCGACAGCCCCGAGGTCCATCAGGAGGCACTGGGCTTCATCCGCCAGGTGATGCCCTCCTATCAGCAGAAGATCAAGCTCTACGCCGATGACGTACCGCTGTTCTCGCGCTTCCAGATCGAGTCGCAGATCGAGACCGCCTACCAGCGCGAGGTCAAGCTGCCCTCCGGCGGCTCGGTAGTGATCGACCACACCGAGGCGCTGGTCTCCATCGACATCAACTCGGCGCGCGCCACTCGCGGCAGCGACATCGAGGAGACCGCCCTGCAGACCAACCTCGAGGCGGCCGACGAGATCGCCCGCCAGTTGCGCCTGCGTGACATCGGCGGCCTGGTGGTCATCGACTTCATCGACATGTCACCGGCCCGCAACCAGCGCGAGGTCGAGAACCGCATGCGCGACGCGCTCAAGATCGACCGCGCCCGCGTGCAGATCGGCCGCATCTCGCGCTTCGGGCTGATGGAAATGTCCCGCCAGCGCCTGCGCCCCTCGCTGGGCGAGACCAGCGGCGTGGTCTGCCCGCGCTGCGACGGCCAGGGCACCATTCGCGACGTCCGCTCGCTGTCACTGTCGGTCATGCGCCTGATCGAGGAAGAGGCGATGAAGGAGCGCAGCGCGCAGATCCGCGCCATCCTGCCCGTCCCCGTCGCCACTTACCTGCTCAACGAGAAGCGTGCCACCCTGGCCGACATCGAACAGCGTCAGGGCGTCAGGGTCGTCCTGCTGCCCAACCCGGACATGGACACCCCGCACTACGACGTGCAGCGTCTGCGCGACGATCACGTCAACGAGGAAGGCGAGCACAAGTCCAGCTTCGAGCTCTCCACCGACACCGAGGTCGGCAAGGAACCCGACCTGACACTGGCCAAGCCGATCCAGCGCACCGAGGCGGCGGTCAAGAGCGTGGCTCACAACGCACCGGCGCCGGCCTCACTGCAGCAGCCGATCGAGGACGAGACGCGCCATCAGGACAGCGCCACCCTCCCCGCGCCCACCGGCCTGCTGTCACGCTTCTTCAAGGGGCTCGGCAAGCTGATCGGCAACCCGGAAGAGGAAGGCAGCGACACCACCCAGCGCGGCAACGGCGAGGCTTCAAGCCGCCATGACGGCGCCGCCGCCCGGGACGAGCAGAGTCGCGGCAACGGCGGCCAGCGCCGTCGCCGCCAGGAAAGCCAGCGCAGCGATCACCGTCGTGACGACGAGCGCCGCGAGAATGGTCGCCGCCGCAATGCCCAGCGCGACGACGCCCGGCGCGACGACGCCCGGCGTAGCGACGAACCCCGTGGCGAAGAGCAACGCGAGAACGCTCGCCGCCGCGATCGCGATGAAGCCCCGTCGCGTGACGAGAGCCGCGACGACAGCAAGCGTCAGGGCGATCAGGCCGGCAAGTCATCGCGCCAGGGCAACGGCAAGGATGGCGGCGGCCGGAAAGGCGCCCGCCAGAGCCAGAAGGGTGACAAGCCGGAAAAGGCCGACACCCAGCGGACCGAGACCCAGAAGACCGACAAGCCGGAGGGCGGCAAGGCACGTCGTGACGATGACGGCAGCGACAAGCCGAACAAGCCTGCCCGGGCCGAAGGCGAGGCAGCGGAAGGTACGGATGGCCGTCCCAAGCGCACCCGCAACAACCCCCGCCAACGCCGTCGGCAGCATGCGCTCAACCCCGAGTCGGTCGCCGAGCAGGAACGGCTGAAGGCCGAGGCGCCGACAGCGGACGAAGCCGCGAAGCCGGAAGTCGCCGATAAGACAGAAGCCACGAAGCCGGCAGCCGCCGAGACGGCAGAAGCCACGAAGCCGGCAGCCGCCGAGACGGCAGAAGCCACGAAGCCGGCAGCCGCCGAGACGGCAGAAGCCACGAAGCCGGCAGCCGAGCCGAGCAAGGCCGAGGGGAGCGACAGCACCGGCGAAATGGCCCCGACGGCAAAGGCTGCAAAGGCACCCGCGACCCAGGCCGATGGCGGCGCGACCGACGATACGGCCGGGGCGGCGACCACCGCCGACAAGCCCGCCACCCGGGGTCGCCAGCGCAAGCGCCGCGGCGAAGGCGACACGGCGAAGGCGGCAACCGAGGATGACAGAAAGGCGAGCACCGGCGCCGAGGCGCAAGCCTCCTCCGGCAATCACGCCAAACCGTCCGCCCCGACCACCGAGGCCACGGCCGGCGACGAAACGCCCGCAGCGGCGACGCCCACACCGAAGCAGTCCGAAGCCACCGCCGCCAAGTCGGAATCCTCTGCCGCCACCTCGGCACCGGAGACGACGGCAGGCGAAGGCTCGACGGAAACCCCGACGGGCGAGACGCCACCGGCTTCCGACGCCGCCCCGACAGCCGGTACTGACTCTCGGAGCAAGAGCCACGCCGAGCCCGAGATGACCGAGACCCCGAAGGCCGGGGCCGCTGCAGGCACCGACAAGACCGGCGAGCCGGAGACGCCGGAAGCGGCGCCGACGACCGAGCCGCCGGCTGCTCCGGCCAGGGCCGAGCGTCGCCCGCGTCGCCGGCGGGCGCACAACGACCCGCGCGAGAAGCGTCGTCGCGAGCAGCAGCCCGCCGCCGGGACGGCCCCGGCAAGCTCCGAGCGAGCCTCGAGCACGACCGAGACCTCCTCGAGCCAGACCGAGAGTGATCGCTGATCGCGCACGAGATTCCTCGGCAACGCAAGAACGCCCGCCCTCCGTCAGGAGGGCGGGCGTTCTCTTGTCTACCCCGGATTCAGCGCCGCGGCACGGCTCAGCCCAGTCGCGAGCGATTGACGAAGGCCGTCAGCGCGCGAATCAGATAGGCGATGTCATGCACGCCGGCGGTTTCGCGGATCGAGTGCATCGCCCACTGCGGCACCCCCACATCCAGCGTGGGCACACCGATCTCGCTGGCGGTGATCGGCCCGATGGTGCTGCCGCACCCCATGTCCGCCCGGGTGACGAAGCTCTGCACCGGCACCCCCGCCTCGTGGCAGAGGTCACGAAACAGCGCTGCCGTCTCGCTGGTGGTGGCGTAGCGCTGATTGGCATTGACTTTGATCACCGGGCCGCCGTTGATCGCCGGGCCATGGGCGGCATCATGCTTGTCCGGAAAGTTGGGGTGCAGCGCATGGGCGTTGTCGCAGGAAATCAGGCGCGAGCCCTGGATCAGCCGCACCAGACCCTCCTCGCCGACCTCGCCGCACTGGGCGTTGACGCGGCGCAGCACATCGGCCAGGAACGGCCCCTGGGCACCACAGGCGCTGGCACTGCCGACCTCCTCGTGGTCGTTGGCCACCAGCAGCACCCCCTGCCTGCCGTCGGCGGCCAGCAGCGCTTCCAGGCCGCAGAAGCACGACAGCAGGTTGTCGAGACGGGCGCTGGCGATCAGCTCCGCCTCGATCCCCACGCGGCTGGGCGGCTGAACATCATGGAGGCACAGCTCGAAGGCCAGCGGTTCGACGTCTTCCAGCCCCTGCTGCTCGTGGAGCCAGCGCTTGAGCAGTGCCGTGAAGTCCGAGTCGCCGCCGCCCTGCAAGAGCACCGGCGCCATCTGGGTCTGCGCGTTCAGGGCACGCCCGTTGTTGGCCTCGCGATCGAGATGAATGGCCAGGCTCGGAATCGTCGCCACGGGACGGTCCACATTGATCAGCACGCCGCGGGTCCGCCCGTCCTCGCCACGCACGTGCACGCGACCGGCGATCCCCAGGTCACGATCGAACCAGGGCGCCAGCAGCGCCCCGCCGTAGACCTCGACCCCGAGTTGCAGCCAGTCGCGGTTGCGCAGCGCCGCATTGGGCTTGAGCCGCAGCCCGGGGCTGTCGGTGTGCGCGCCGATCATGCGCAGCGTCTCGAGGCGTCCTTCGGGCAGCTGCAGGGCGATCAGTGACGAGTCGTTACGTGTCACGAACACGCGGTCGCCCGGCGACAGCGACCACGCCCGGGTCTCGTCGAGGCGACGATAACCGGCATCTTCCAGCCGCCGGGCCATGTTGGCGGTCGCGTGCCAGGGGGTCGGCGAGCGGGCCAGGAATGTCAGGAGGCGTTCCAGGGTCGGATCTAGGGACATGCTCATCCTCGTCGGGGTCTATGTCTGGCGATACAGGCTGCTACAATGCCGGACCGGCTTGTGCGGCATTCGCGGGCCGGTCACCAGGGAACAGAGTGTACATGAAACCGGGAGTGCTTCATCGATGAGCCTGACTGCAGTCATCCAGCGCGTGACGATCTTTCTGCTGCTGATCGCGCTGGGTGTACCGGCCCTTGCCGGCCCCACCCCCACGGATGCCCAGCGCCAGGCGTCGACCGAAGTCGCGGATTCTCTGGAATACGGCCACTATGCCGACGTCACGCTCGATGACGCCTGGTCGCGGCGTGCCTTCGACCGCTTTCTCGACGTGCTCGATTCACAGCGCGCCTACCTGCTGCAGGGCGACGTCGATGACTTCGGCGATCTGCGCACGTCGCTCGATGACGCCGTCACCCAGGGGAGGCTGGATCGTGTCTACGCCCTTTACGGTCGTTACCAGCAGCGCCTGGAGACACGCCTGAAGTGGCTGCTGAAACAGGTCGATGATGGCCTGGACTTCGACTACACCGGCCAGGGCCGCCTGGCGCTGGATCGGGAATCGGCCGCCTGGGCCCGCGACGAGGGGGCGCTCGACACCCTCTGGCAAAAGCGCCTGAAGAATGCCGCCCTGTCCCTGAGCCTCAGCGACCAGTCGCCCGAGGCCGTGCAGAAGACGCTCCACGACCGCTACGAGGGCCAGCTCTCCCGCGTGAGCCAGACCAAGCCGGAAGATGTGCTGGAGCTGTTCATGGCCGCCGTCACCGGCACGGTGGACCCGCACACCGAGTACTTCTCGCCGCGCCAGAGCGAGTCCTTCGACATCCAGATGCGGCTGTCGCTCGAGGGCATCGGCGCCCTGCTGCAGACCGAGGGCGAGTACGTCAAGGTGGCCAGCCTGGTCCCCGGCGGCCCCGCCGCCAAGAGCGGCGTGCTGCAGCCTGCCGACCGCATCGTCGGCGTGGGCCAGGGCAAGAGCGGCGAGATGGTCAATGTGGTGGGCATGCGCCTGGATGACGTGGTCGAGCTGATCCGCGGCCCGAAGGGGTCCACGGTTCGCCTCGACGTGATTCCCGCCAAGGCGGTGGACGTGACCCGCTCGCACGTGGTGAAGATCGTCCGCGATACCGTCGAGCTCGAGGATCAGGCCGCCAGCAGCGAGGTGGTGACCGTGCATCGCGACGACGGCGACCACCGCATCGGGGTGATCAAGATCCCCACCTTCTACGTCGACTTCGATGCCTGGCAGGCCGGGGAAGAGGATTACCGCAGCTCGACCCGCGACGTCGCCAAGGAAATCAAGAAGCTCAAGGCCCAGAACGTCGAGGGCATTCTGCTGGACCTGCGCAACAACGGTGGCGGTGCTCTCCAGGAAGCCAACTCGCTGGTGGGGCTGTTCATCGACCGCGGCCCCACCGTCCAGGTGCGTGACGCCCGGGGACGCATCAGCCTGTACGGCGACACCGACAGCGGCGTCGCCTACGACGGCCCGCTGGGCGTACTGGTGAACCGCCTGTCCGCCTCCGCCTCGGAGATCTTCGCCGGCGCCATACAGGACTACGGGCGTGGGCTGATCATCGGCAGCCAGACCTTCGGCAAGGGCACCGTGCAGACGCTCAGCGACCTCAGTCACGGCCAGATCAAGCTGACCCGCGCCAAGTTCTACCGCGTGTCGGGAGAGAGCACCCAGCTGCGTGGCGTCACCCCGGACATCACCTTCCCCAGCCTGATCGACCCGCAGACCATCGGTGAAAGCAGTCTCGACAACGCCCTGCCCTGGGACACCGTGCGCGCCGTGCAGTACCGTCGCTACGGCCACCCGAGCACCTACCTCGACACCCTCAAGGCGCGCCACCGCCAGCGCGTCGAGCAGGAGCCGAACTTCCTCTACCTGGAACAGCAGGCCAGCCTGATCAAGAAACTGCGCGAGCAGCAGACCAGCGTCAGCCTCAATCGCGAGCAGCGCCAGCGCGAGATGGATGCCCAGGAGAAGGAGGAACTGGCCCTGGAAAACCGCCGGCGGCGGGCGCTGGGCCTCGAGCCGCTCGCGCACTGGGTCGATGCACGCGGCAGCGACACGAACGGCGACGGCGAACAGACACCGGACCCGATCGATCGCGCCCAGGTGATCGAGGGGTCGCAGATCGTGCTGGATTACGCCCGACTCCAGCAGTCGCGCTGACCCCACGCCCCGCCCGATCCGTGACACGAGAGGTAACGACGACCGCCACCCCGAGGGGTGGCGGTCGTCGTTTCAGCCCACCGATTCCAGCCTCTGGAGAGGACCCCGCCCATGACCGCCTGCCACCGCCCGCGTCTACCGATTGCCCTCCTGGCACTCATGCTGCTGGCCGTCTCGCCGGCCCGAGGTGACACCGACGCCTGCGACGGGCGGTCGAGCGAGCAGCTGCAACACGACCTCGATCGGCTTTCGTCGCGCCTGCAACGCTGGGCCGATGCCTATTACCGGCACGGCACCCGCCTGGTCGAGGACGGCGTCTACGAAGCCGCCAGGCGTCGCCAGGCACGCTGGCGCCAGTGCCTCGGCCTTGCCGCCCCCGCGACGCAGCCCCATGCCCCGACCGACGGCCACATCCGCCACCCCGTCGTGCAGACCGGCCTGACCAAGGCCGACTCCCGCCGGGCGGTCGCCGAGTGGCTGCGCGCCCGCCAGGATCAAGAACTCTGGATCCAGCCCAAGGTCGACGGCGTCGCCGTCACCCTGCTCTACGAGCAGGGCCGGCTCAGCGCCGCCATCAGTCGTGGCGACGGGGTACGCGGGCAGGACTGGCTGCCACAGGCGCAGGTAATTGCGGCGATCCCCGAGCGTCTGCCGGATGCGCCGCCCCGCGTGGTGCTGCAGGGCGAGCTCTACCATCAACGCCCGGGCCATGTGCAGTCGCGGGACGGCACCGACGGTGCCCGTGCGGCGATCAGCGGCCTGATGGCGCGCGACACTCTCGACGCCGAGGCGGCGAAGCACATCGGCCTGTTCGTCTGGGACTGGCCGGACGGCCCGGCCGACATGACCGCCCGGCTCGAGCAACTGGCGGCCTGGGGCTTTGACGATGCCAGGCGCGACACGCGGCGGGTCCGCAGCCTTCGCGACGTGGTGCAGCAGCGCCAGTCCTGGTATCGCCACCCCCTGCCCTTCGCCAGCGACGGCATCGTGCTGCGCCAGGGGCGACGCCCGGCGGCGGCGACCTGGCAACCCGAACCCCCCGACTGGGCACTGGCCTGGAAGTATCCGGCACGCCGTACCCTGGCCGATGTCCGGCGCGTCGACTTCTCGATCGGCCGAACCGGGCGCATCACGCCGATCGCCGAGCTCTCGCCGGTCACGCTCGACGATCGCACCATCACGCGGGTCAGCCTGGGCTCGCTCGATCATTGGCGCGAGCTGGACGTGCGTCCCGGCGATCAGGTGCAGGTTTCCCTGGCCGGCCTGACCATCCCGCATCTTGATGACGTGGTGGTCCGCCGCCGGCCTCGCCCGAGCGTGGACGCGCCGGATGCCGAGGCGCATGACGCCTTCAGCTGCCTGAGCCCGGCGCCCGGCTGCCGACAGCAGTTCCTGGCCCGGCTCGAGTGGCTCTCCAGCGATCGTGGCCTCGACATCGCCGGGATCGGCGAGAGCCGCTGGCAACAGCTGGTGGAGGCGGGGCTGGTCACCTCGCCGCTGGACTGGCTGGACCTGCGTGCGCCGGCCCTGAAGCGCCTGGATGGCGTGGGGCGCGCCAGGGCCGCCAACTGGATGGACGCCTTCGAGCGAGCCCGGCAGGCTCCCGACGCCACCTGGCTGCGTGCCCTGGGCCTGCCGAGCGTCGCTCCGGCGGCCCTGGAGCACGAAGGACACTTTGCCGGGCTCAGGCGACTCTCGTCCCGCCGCCGCCGCGACTGGCAACGCATCGACGGAGTCGGCGAGGTGGGCGCCGACGCACTGTGGCGCTTCTTTCATGAACCGGTCACGCGAGCGCTGCTGGACGAGCTGACCGAGCGCGGGCTTCTGGCCCGCTGAGATGCCGAACGCGACGACGCCATGCCGGTCGGCATGGCGTCGCGGGTCGGATACGGGCGAGGATCAGTCGGCGACCGAGGCGCCGGACAGCCGGAGGATTCTCAGGAATTCACGGCGGGTCGCCGGGTTCTTGCGGAAGGTTCCCAGCATGCGGCTGGTCACCAGGCTGGCCCCGGGCTTGTGAATCCCCCGCGTGGTCATGCACTGGTGGGACGCCTCGATGACCACGGCCACGCCCTGGGGCTGCAGCACGTCGTGCAGGGTATCGGCGATCTGCACGGTCATCTTTTCCTGAATCTGCAGGCGCTTGGCATAGATGTCCACCAGCCGGGCCAACTTGGAGATGCCCACCACGCGGCGATCGGGAATGTAGCCGATATGCGCCTTGCCGATGATCGGCGCCATGTGATGTTCGCAGTGGCTCTCGAAGCGAATGTCGTTCATGACGATCATCTCGTCATAGCCTTCCACCTCGGAGAAGGTCCGCTCGAGCACCCCCACCGGGTCGGAGGTGTAGCCGGCGAAGAACTCCTCGTAGGCACGCACCACCCGAGCGGGGGTATCCACGAGCCCCTCGCGCTCGGGATCGTCCCCCGCCCAGCGTATCAGTGTCCGGACGGCGTTTTCGGCCTCTTCACGGCTCGGCGCTGTCGATGCCATGCTTATCCTCGTGAAATCCCGCTCATGCTTGCGACTCCCGCCCCGCGGCGGAAACCATGGACAGAGGTTGTCGAGCAACCTGACGCCAAATCATATCACGATCGCCCAGTAGCGGTCCCCACCCCGTCCCCGCTCGGTTGAAAGCCGGGAAACCCCCATGCTATAGAACCGGCAGACCAGTCAGGAAAGGATACCCCGATGCCCGACGCCTCCCATGAGTGCCTGCTGTCACTGGGCTCCAACATCGAGCCGCGACGCCATATCACCATGGCCACCACGATTCTGGAAGCCGAATGCCGGGTACTCGCCGCGGCGACGGTCATCGAGACGACCCCGGTGGGCTATCAGGCCCAGCCCAACTTTCTCAACGGCGCCCTGCTGCTTTACACCTCGCTGGACTATCGCGCCTTTCGCCGCTACCTCAAGGACATCGAAGCCCGACTCGGCCGTCGACGCGGCCCCATCAAGTCGGGGCCACGAACCATCGATCTGGATATCGTGCTGTGGGACCGTCGCCTGGTCGACAGTGTTGCCTGGCAGCAGGACTATGTGCGCGAACCGGCACTGGAAGCGCTGGAGCGCGCAGGCATCACCCTGGCACCGCCCGCGCTGGCTTCATGCGCCAGACAGGATGGGGATACGGCGAGATGACAGAAGAAGAATGGCTCCCCGAGCAGGACTCGAACCTGCGACCCAATGATTAACAGTCATTTGCTCTACCAACTGAGCTATCGGGGAA